>NZ_JACHGJ010000004.1 GCF_014207565.1 Spirochaeta isovalerica
GCCGTCGACTAACAGTTGGTATAGCATTAAACTATACGTGGGTAGCTGTAGAGGACTTTCACCTCATGAGCATATCGCCATGTCGGGCGTACCAAACAAATGAAATTGACATTTTCTTTGGCACACAAATTTGCTTACGCAAATTGTCTGCCAACCCTTCGGGGCGAAAAAGCAATTGATTTGGACGTTATGTAGATTGGGGGTACGATACGATATGATAATTTACAATTGCAGGCATACCATAACAGGAGTGTTTGTATGCCATTATCGGAGATGTCAATTATGGATGGTATGAGCCGATACTTTCATTTGAATGTGGCTAAAGCCTCAATGATATTGAATGATTATAATCATGTCGCCGGAATACTGGGAAATCTGATGGAGAAACTGCCCGGCTGGGAACCCGCTTTCAGGATATCAACAGAATTTGCATTCAGGATGGGAGACTATAAAGCTGCCGTGATGATAGGATCCCGGTCTTTATCTATGAAGGAACATTTCGCTACATACTACTTTTTTAGCGCTGAGCTATTATTCTCTGGATCAGCCGGATGAGGCAAATGGCCAGGTTAATTTATTCAGCTCAATAAGGTAAAACAGTTTTTAATATTATGGATAATAGCGGAAATAAATTAGTAAACCTGCTTCCCGGGCTGCGGGAAGCATTATAGCTTGAGAATGAGTAATTATATCAGAATTCCAGAACAACCTTACAGGTTTCATTCGGTTTCTCTTCCAGAGTCCGGATTGCTTCCTCCACCTCGAGAAAACTGAACTTATGGGAAATAATCTTCCGGGGATCGAACATCTCTTTCTCAATAAAATCTACGACAACAGGGAATTTATTACAGCTCAAACGGGATCCCTTAATATCGAGCTCTCGCTTGGTAACCTCCATCTGAATCAGACTGGACGCCTCCTTCAGAAATCCCAACAATACCACCCTTCCGGTCGGCATCATATTGGGAAGAATCCCCTCGATGATACTCGGATGTCCTACCGCATCGATGGCCAGAGTAATCCCTTCGATATTCTCATGCTCTTCGAGAAACGCCTCCAGAGAGCTGGTTTTACTGTTAATAACGTAGTCCGCCCCGATATTTTTAGCCCTGAAAAGTTTTTCATCAGCGATATCGGCGATAATGACAGTCGCTCCATAACTTTTAGCTGTCAGAAGTATCGTCAGACCGATCGGCCCGGCTCCTGCTACATAGACAATGTCATCTTTTGACACGGAACCTCTGGACAGGGACTGGGAAGCAATTGTAAAGGGCTCGACAAGACAAGCCACTTCCCAGGGGATATCCTTGTTGATTTTATGGCAGGAAGAAGCGGGAATAACCACGTATTCGCGGAATCCCCCGTCCCGGTGCACGCCTCTGACTTCCAGTGTCGAGCAGACGTTATACCGTCCGGATTTGCAGGCATAGCACTCGCCGCAGGTTACGATGGGATCAACGCTGACATGGTCTCCCACCGCAATATCTTTAACGGCGGGTCCGACTTCTACCACTTCCCCGGCAAACTCATGGCCGGGAATAACCGGATATTTGATGAAGGGCGATGTTCCGTGGTAGCCGTGCATATCTGATCCGCAGATCCCCCCGGCTTTCACTTTGATCAGAACTTCATCATCCTTTTGTATTTTTTCCATTTCAACTTCGGCAACCTCTATTTTATAAGGCTCCGGAATTCGTATCGCTTTCAATTTTACACCTTTACCGCTAGAACAAAGCGGGATTTATCATTTTGGGTATTCCCAGTATCACTCCCGGGAAAAGGGCTATGGTTATCAGGACGACAACGGCCACCAGGAAATAAGGCAGAACCCCTTTAAAGGATTCCGACAAGCTCAGATCGGAGATCGAGCCGGCGATCAGCAGGCAGAGCCCATAGGGCGGCGTTACCAGACCGAGGGCCAGAGTCATAACGATAATCAGACCGAGATGGGTGGGATCAACTCCCAGCGCCATGGCTCCAGGCAGAATAACAGGGACGAAGAGGATCATGGCCGGAACGGCATCCATAAAGGTTCCGATAAAGAGGAAAAACAGAATGACGATCAGGATAAAAGTTGTCTGCCCTCCGGGAAGTTCGAGAAAAAACTTCGCAGCGTATGTCGAAACATTGTAGTAGCCGAGCAGCTCGCCCAGTGCGTTGGCCGTTGCCAGAGCGAAAAGGGAGAGAGAACTGAGTTTCAATGTCTCCATAACGATATGGGGCAGATTCCTGATCTTGATCGTCTTATAGACAAACATCCCGATAAGAAGCGCGTAGACGCTGGCGAAAGCAGCCGCCTCCGTTGGAGTGTAGGCTCCTGTTACGATGCCCCCGATAATTATAACCGGAGTGAGCAGCGCGGGAAGGTTCTCGAGAAAGAGTTTTACCTTGACTTTGAATGTCGTTTTATCACTTCTGGGGAATCCCTTTTTCAGGCTGATGAAGTAGACAACGATCATCATGGACACGCCCAGAATGATACCGGGAATAATCCCGATCATGAAGAGAGCTCCTGTAGATACATTGGCGATTCCCGCGTAGACAACCATGGTGATGCTCGGAGGGATAATGCTTCCCAGCGTAGAGGAAGCCGCGGTAACGCCGACCGAGGTTCCTTTATCATAACCGTTTTCTTCCATCTGGGGGATGAGAATTTTACCCACACCCGCCGTGTCGGCCTGAGACGATCCGGAAACCCCGGCGAAAATCATGGAAACGAGTATATTGGCGTGTGCCAGCCCTCCCCTGATATGGCCGACCAGAGCGATACTCAGATCGATGAGCCGCTTGGATATAGAGCCATGGTTCATAAGATTGGCAGCCAGTATGAAAAGCGGAACGGCCAGGAGGACAAAAGAGCCGAGGCCGGTAAACATCTTCATAAAGACGACGATTCCGCTGAGATTGTCAATGAGAATTACACCGGTAAAAGCCACGACACCGATGACATAGGATATGGGGACTCCAAGAACGATGAGTCCGATAAACAAAAGGACAAGCAATACCTGTGTCATAGAGGCATACCCCCTTTTCTGTAGTTTTTAATGTGATCGAGAATATGGGTAAAACTGTAGAGAGCCGCCGTCCCGCCGAGTATGGGAACGCAGAGCCAGGTCCAGCCCATTTTTATCGGCAGATTGATCCACCGGTAGTTCCAGAATTTCTGAGTGATGATAACACCGTAATAGAGAGTCGCCAGGGAAAAGATCAGAATGATCAGAGAGATAAAAATCTTCAGGATCTCTTTCTTTTTCCCTTTGAGATGGTGAAGGAGCGAATCGAAGGCGAAATGCTTATTTTCATAAGTCATGGCTCCGGCTCCCATAAATACTGCCCAGGTAAAGGAATAGGTGCTAACCTCTCCTGTCCACATTACGGTAATCCCCAGATATCGGGAAAAAACCTGAATAACTATGGTAATAAAGAAAATAGTGATAAATGCGGCTCCCAGGCCAAGCTCGACATTTCTGATATATCTGACAAATCTTTCCACTTTTCGAATCTCCGCAAAGCGGAACAGGGGTTGCCCGGAGGTACCCCTGTTCCGCTGGTCAATCTAGAATATTATTGTCTGGCCAATTCCAGAAGGTCTTCCATTCCGTTCTGTTTAGCGTAGTCGTCCTGGATGGGAAGAGCAAGCGCTTTGAAAGCCGTAAGGTCAACTTCGTTGATCATACCGCCGTCGGCAAGGATTTTAGCTCTGGACTCGTCGAGCATTTTGTAAGTAACGGCTCTTTCTTCTTCTACGGAAGCTTTCGCCGCTTCGAGAATCCATCCCTGCTGCTCGGGAGTGAACTTGTCGAAAGCGTTCCCGTTCATAAGAAGGAGTCTTGTTGTGAAGTCATGCATTGTGAGCGAAGTGTATTTACCGTTGGGAGTTTTATGGTGCTCTTTAAGCATCATATTTGTATGGTCATTTTCAGCCGCATCAGCTGTTCCTGTGTTAAGTGCCTGGTAGAGTTCCTGCCATCCAACGCTGATGGGGTTGGCTCCGGCGTTTTTCCAGAAAAGCTGCTGTACGGGAGATCCCTGAGTTCTGATGTTCAGACCAGCCGCATCGGAAGGAACATTGATGGGTTTCTTTCCGTAAAAGTTTCTTACTCCGGAAGAGTAGTAACCGACAACTTTAAACTCGTTATTTGTCTTTTCTTTGATAAGATCTTTCATTTTGTCACCGAACTCGCCGTCGATTGCTGTTTCCCAGTCATCGAAACTGTCGAAGAGGTAGAGAAGAGAGAGAAGGTCGAATTCCTTTACACCGGTCTGGGACATGAATCCCGGAGAAGCGACTACCATATCAACTGAGTTGGTTGTCAGTTTCATAGCCAGTTCAGATTCGTTTGTTCCCAGAGTACCGGGATAAACTTCCGCTTTCATGGTTCCACCGGAAAGTCTTTCCAGCTCAGATGCAAATTTCACCAGACCGAACTGATAGGGGTTATCCAGTGATGTCTGGTTATGGGCGACACGAAGGGTGATAACCTTATCACCGGAAGCTTCCTGCTGACCGTTTCCAAAAACCGCTGCGCTGAAAACCATCAGCATAGCTAACATTGCCGTCATAAATTTGTTCATATAAATCTCCTTGTTCTTTTTATATTTACACCTTCTCCTGAAGGATTAAATATCTACATTTTTCTTATGCTTTCCCAGATATCCTCAAAAACGGGGATTCCCTCTTTGAGATTCTCCTGTCTGGTTCTGAAAGCCCGTTCTCCCGGATAAAGGATTTCACTGCCTTCATCGGCCTTTTCCGATCCCTTGATATCCTCAAGGACTTCATTGATCATGGCATCGTTGATATCGACGGAACCGGCTTTTGTCGGATCGATGGCGATGCAGACCTGGGAAACGCCGTATTCGTCATCGCTCATTTTGCCGACAGCTGTCGTCGAGTTCCCGCCGGAGAGAACAGTCGCCACCAGGTCGAGAACGATAGACAGTCCCGATCCCTTCCAGAAACCCATAGGAAGAACCCGCCATGTTTTCTCGATTTCTGCGGGATCAGTCGTCAGGTTCCCTTCCGAATCGTACCCGCCCGCGAAGGGAAGCTGTTTCCCCTTTAGCTTGGTTTCCTCGATCTTTCCGTAGGAAAACTGGGCCAGAGCCGAATCGACCACCACATGCTCGCCGTTGCTTCTGGGAACGGCGATGACCAGCGGATTGTTTCCGATCCGTCTGTCCTTCGCTCCCCAGGCCGGCATGTTAGGCATGGTATTGGTCCAGCAGATTCCGATCATTCCCGCATCAGCAGCCTGCCATCCGAAAGCTCCGCCGCGCATCCAGTGATTCGTGTTGGCGATAGCGACAATTCCCATTCCATGTTCTTTCGCCAGCTCGACAGCTCTGCTCATGGCTTTTTTCGCCGTTGTGTTACCCATGGCGAGGTTACCGTTCCATCTTTCCATGGCTCCGAATGACGCATCGACGGTCGGAGTCGCCTTGGGATCGATATACCCTTTCTCGATATAGGAGATAACCCGGGGAAAGCGGTTGATCCCATGGGAATAAACGCCATCCACACTGTTTTTAGCAAAAATTACCGCGCTCTCATGTGCCGTCTCCTGATCAAATCCTCTGGAAAGGAGAACCCGTTCGAATTCCGCCACCATGTCGTCATATTTGACTCTTTTCATTTTTCCAGTCCTTTTCTGTAGCCATCGAGGATCATGTCGGTGATTTTCACAGTATTGATAGCCTGTTCGAAATTGGCTTCGCTTTTCGCCTTGCCGATCAGTTCATTAACCACGGCCTGCTGGTAGGGCATGCTGGCATGTTCGGGCTCGGGGAACTCGAATGTCTCCGATTTGCCGTCCAGCTCCAGGGTGAATCTCTTGGCGGAAAGCCCGTCATAAGTTATCCGGCCTTTTTCTCCGACAATCTGCACTTCGTTTATATTCTTATCCGCAACGTAACACCAGGTCCCGGAACCGACAATGCCGTTCCTGAACTTGAAAGTGGCGATTACCGTGTCATCGGCTTCGTAGTATCCGCCCTGATTGGTCACAATGCCCTGCATATCTTCTATTTCTCCGAAAAACATGATCAGAACATCGAGAACATGAACGGCCATATCGAGAAATTTCCCGCCGCCGGAAATGGAGGGAATAACTCTCCAGGGCAAATGAGCCGGATCGAGCTCACTCTCTTCCACAGGCATGATCTGAGTTACATAAAGATATCGGATATCGCCGAGTATTTTCTGATCGAGCAGCTCTTTCATTTTAAGGAATTTTTCCACTCCCCTTCTGTAAAAAGCAACATAAACGGGAATATTCAACTTTTCAGAGAGCATCTTGATTTCCAGAGCCTGTTTGTAATTCAGCGCGACAGGTTTTTCTATATAGGGGATTTTCCCGGCATTAAGAATATCCAACGCATATTGATAATGGAACTTCGGAGGCGTCGCCACATAAATGATATCCACCTCCGGATCAGTCAGCAGTTCCTCTACTGTTTTATAAGCCTTCTCGACTCCATGCCTCTTGATGTAATCGAGAGTCAGGTCGTAATCGACATTGTATACACCGACCAGATTGGAGTTTTCCGATTTATAGAGTCCCGGACCGCTTTTCACTTCCGTAACCTGGCCGCAGCCGATCATGCCCCAGTTGACTTCGCTTTTGTTCAACATATTATTTATCCTCCAGAAGTTTCACATTGATCTTGTACACGATTTTTCTGATGCGGGAACTTCCATCCCTCTGACATCCCGGCCTGTGTATGTCCTCGGGAAAAAAAACACAGAAATCACCTTCTTTCATGGATACGAATGTTTCGTTCTTCACTTCTTTGTAAAAAAGTATATCTCTCTGATCGAGCAGATCTTCCGTGACCTCGTTTTCTCCTGAATCGGAAACAACGCCGATCGACTCTTTTCCTTTAAAGAGGAACTGGACATCTATGTACTTTCTGTGGATTTCCGGTTTCCTCTCTTCAGCAGGAGATGTATCAATGTCGTGTACCTGAAAGAGAATATCTCTGCCGCGGATTTCATATTCTCCGGTTTCGTAAGAACTGAAATCCGTATTTCTGAAAAACCGGATGGCATCTTCGATCACGACGGGATAAAGCCCGGCTCTCATCTCTGCCTGTATTGATGAAAAAATCATCTGAAACTCCCTTGTATAACCAACTTTCACTTTTATCGTAACCGCTTACGATTTTCATAAAAATAATGAGGGACAAGACATAGCCCTCTATCGTAACCGCTTACGGCAATAGGTAAAAAAATTGCAGTTCAAAAAACCGCCTCTCTGTAAGCGCTTACGAAGTTCCCATAATAAAAGGAACCGAAAAAACTGGTTCCGTAACCGCTTACGGTTTAATATTAGCATGGCTTATCCAGTTGTCAAGATTTATTTTTGAAAAATTATTCGATAAGATTTGTTGTTTCTTTGTGAATTAGCTCGGGTATGATTTTCACGACAGGTTCGACTTTTTTTCCCTTCAGCATGGCGTACAGAGCATCTGTGCATTTAGCTCCCAGATCATATCTTTTATTATCTATAGTGCTGATTCTTGGTGTCGATACATCAGAATAAATCGAGTTGTTGAAACCAATTATACTGATATCGTCGGGAATTTTCAGATTGAGCCTGCCGCAAGCTTTCACTCCCCCCACTGCCATAAGATCTTCACTGTAAATTGCCGCGGTAATATCGCGGTTCAGACTGAAAAGCTTCTCCGATTCAACGATGCTGACATCGATATCCGTTTTGATATGGCGTATATTGTTTTCATTATAGAGGATATTGTTTCTTTCGATTCCCTCCATAAACCCCGCTTCTTTCTCCTGGGCACTGAAAGTCACATAATCATTGACGAAAGCGATATTCCTGTGTCCTCTGGATACGAGCAAATCGACAACACCGGCGACAGCCTTCCTTTCCTCATCGACAATACCACAGACATTGGGTAGATCCAGATAACCGTTGGCGATGACGACCGGTTTACCGCTGAAATATTTTTTAATGTTTTTTCTGGTTTCTTCATTTTGAAAACGGGAGCCGATCAGAACCAGACCATCGACATTGCGGCTCGCCATAACGCGCAGATACTCTTCCTGTTTCGTATTATCGAGTCCGCAGCCGGCGATAAATGACGTATATCCGAATTTGGCGAATTCCGTTTCAATATGGAAAGCCGTATTGCTGTGATGCAGATTTCTCACATCTATGAGCAGGATACCGATCAGTTTCATGCCGCTCATGGAAAGTCCCCTGGCAAAGCTGTTGGGCAGATACCCGTGTTCATCGAGAATCTTCTGTACCCTCTCCCGCGTTTCCTGCTTCACATCATCCTTATTATTGATTACACGGGATACTGTGGCATAAGAAACACCGGCCAGTTTTGCTATGTCATATATATTCATCTTATGAGACCTCTGAGTTGATTCATGATAGCACGGGAAGGGAAAATGAGTGAAGCGCGTTTCCCGGGCAGAACCGCAAACCCTTTTTTCTCCTGTTATTTAAGTTTTAAACTGAGATTTCTGAAAAAGAGGGGTAAAATTCAGTATGCTTTTATCAAAATCCGGCAAAAGCCATCTGATCATTTCTTTTTTGGCCTTCACTGTTCTGGTTGCGGAAGTCATTCTTTCTTTTTTCGGTCCCATGGCGACATTGGACAAAACGACTGTCATCGTCTCACCGGTCTACAACTCCATAGGCAAAGACGAAACGTTTATTGACGATCTGACGAAAATTATTGAAAGCCATATGGTTAAAACCGGCTCGTACACCATAGTACGGCAGATCCGTTTCGAGGATTATTTCAACAAGCATCCCGATGAAGTTAAAGCATACCAGCCTTATTCGGATTATCTGAAGATAGCCAATGATGCGGGAATTGAAAAAATGCTTACCGTTTCTCTCTACGGCAATGAAGAAACCGGTTACAACATACATCTCGCCCTGAGAGATTGTAAATCTGAAATACTTATGGAACGCCATTCCCAGCAGTTTTTCTCACTGGAAGAGCTCGATTCTTCTACCGGTATAAATGAGGCTTTTTCCTTCAGCGCCAAAAGGGTAAGTCTCTTTGATATGGCTTATATCATTCTTCTGATTTTATTTGCCTCAGTGGTTCTCCTTCATGTCATGGGAATAAGAAGGGGGGCTCTTATAGAACTGACACTGGTGGTTAATATTGTTCTGTTTCTCTTCTCGTGGTTTTTCGCCCGTAATGCCAATATGGATTATTTTCAGAAGTTCGTCGCTACGAAAGGCCAGGTGACCATTGCCCAGGATACCTCGACTGAACAGCTTTATGCTTATATCCGCTTCGTACCGGTCTTTATCATCACATTATGGATGTACTGGAAGGACAGGAAAGAGAAAAACCTATACGCCTTTTCCCTCGGTCTGGTTATTCTTTCGGCGATTTTATACAGCCTCAGCTTTCCCAATCAACTCAGCCTTAAAGGCTTCCCCTTTCTCGCCTGGTTCGCTCTGGTACCCCTCTTTCTGGTGCTGGAAAAATCAGGTTTCAGAAAGGGGCTATTCTACGGCTCCACGTTTGGTGTACTTCAGGCAATCTTCATCAACTTCTGGCAGGGAACATACAGCTACATAGGTCTTCAGCTCGTAACCATTGGACTGCTGATCGAATACTTCTTATTCATGATTGTTCTCAATCTGGCAGTAAAAATAAGCGGAAAATGGAAGCTCCTGATCATTCCTCCCCTGTGGCTGGTCTTCGAGTATCTGAGGTCTGTCGGTTATATCGGTTATCCCTGGGGATTGATCGGGACGAGCCAGTTCGCTTTCAGTCCCTTTATTCAGCTGGCTTCAATTACGGGTATATGGGGGCTGAGCCTCGTACTCCTCTACTTTAACAGTGCCATAGCCTGGCTTGCCGATGGAAACCGGGACGCAAAAAGCCGCCGGATCTTCCCTGCTGTCATGCTGTCCCTTACTATTGTGATTACCCTCTGGGGGGGTATCAGAATCAAAGTTATTGAAAATATGGAGAATCAGGCTGATAGGACTGCAAAGATAATCGTCGTTCAGCAGAACCGCGACCCCCGGAAACACAGTTACCAGCAAAGCCTCGACTTCGCTATTGAAATGACCGATGCCGCCATCGCCGAATTGGGGACAACTCCCGATCTGGTTCTGTGGCCCGAGGGATCGTTCAAGCCCGACATCCGATGGTACAGCGATGAAAGCCGTCAGAACTACAATAACGGGAAGCTGGTTATACAGCTTGTTGACTATGTAAAAACCATCGGAACATGGCTTGTGACGGGAACCCAGGATCACATTTTCCTCCAGGAGGGAGACAAGGAAATAAGGCGCAATTTCAATTCGTCCGTTCTACTCTCCCCCGATGGTTCCATCAGCGACATCTACCACAAAATAAAACTGGTACCCTTTACGGAGCATTTTCCCTATAAGGAGGAGCTCCCGAGGATGTGGGAGTTTCTCCAGAAATTCGATACGTCCAACTGGCTTGCGGGCTGGGATTGGAAAGTTATGCAAGCCGGAGACTTGAGCATCTTTACTCCCATCTGTTTTGAAGATGCCTTTCCCGGCCACATTCGCAAATATGTCCTGGAAGGAGGCCAGTATATTGCCAACCTGAGCAACGACTACTGGTCCCTGTCTCCTGTAGAGGGGATGCAGCATGGCATAAACGGTTTGTTCCGCGCCGTGGAAAACAGGAGGCCGATGATGAGGGCCACCTGTTCGGGCTATACGGTTTATGCCGATTCAACGGGACGTATCCAGGGCGAAGTAAAGGAATTTTACGAAAAAGGCTACATTATCGCAGAGATCCCCCTTATGGAGAAACCTATGACTTTCTATACCCGATATGGAGACTGGTTGCCTGTAGGTGCTGTAATCTTCACTCTTGTTTATCTCGCGTTCAGACCGGCCTATCTTCTCTTTCTCTTCTTGCGGAGAAAGTACGGACGGCAGTAAAAGCCGTGGAGAATGCGGCCTGAATATTGTATCCCCCAGTATCGCCGTCAATATCCAGAATCTCTCCGGCAAAAAACAGACCCGGAACAACTTTGGACTCCATCGTTTTTCTGTCGACATCCCCGAGATCGATACCTCCGGCTGTTGCCATGGCAGCGGAGAAAGAAGATTTTCCGGAGACGGTCAGCGTTAAGTGGAGGAGCGAGGAAAAGAGCCTGTTCCTGTCTTTTTTCCCGACTGTATGGCACAGAGCAGCCTGATTAATCCCGAAGGATTCAAGCAGATTTTCAGCAAGAGAGGAAAATAAACCGATTGCTTTCAGGAAAGTTTTTACAGTTTTGCCTCCCCGGGCTGTCCACTCTTTCTGAAGTTCTTCCCTGAGAACCTCTCTGTTGTCACCGGGGACAAGACAGATATCCAGGACATCACCGGATCTGATAAACCGGGAATTATTGAGAATAACCGGACCGGACAAACCATTATGAGTGAAGAGAAGATCTCCCCGGCTCTGAAGATAGCGTTTCTTTTCTCCCCGATGAAAAAAATCGATCTGTATATCTCTGAGAGAACTTCCCGAGAGGGATCCGTACTTGTATGAGTCTATATACACTGATGCGAGAGCTTGTGTGGGATCAATAATTCTGTGTCCCATAGAACGGGCCAGAGCATAAGCCGCCCCATCGGAACCGGTCGATGGAAAGCTTTTTCCTCCGGCGGTTATCAGAACAAAGCGGCTGGGAAAGATTTTGTCTCCGGAAACGACTTCAAAAAATTCTCCGGCCTGTTTTATTTTCGAGACCGGACTGTTGTTTCTGTATTCCACACCTTTTATTGCAATCTCTTTCATTAGAAAATTGACTAGCGACAGGGCTTTCAGGTCGGCAGGGAATATTTTTCCATCCTCCCGGGTGATAAGAGAGAACCCCCGGTCTTCAAACCACCGGACAGCCATTTCCGGACTGAAACCGTAGAGAGATGGTTTAAGAAAATTAGCCTTGTTTCTAGCCCCGAAGTGCTGAATAAAACCATCCGGTTCATCGCAGTTGGTCAGATTGCACATACCGCCGCCGGAAATGAGAATTTTCTTTCCGGCAGTTTCCATTTTTTCGAGAAGAAGGACTTTACCCGGAGGAACGTTGGCAGCGGCAAAAAGTCCGGCAGCTCCGCCTCCGACTATAATCAGATCATAGATCAAGAAAGCTTCTCTTCAAGCAAACGGATATGTTTGATATTGTCCTGACCGATTTTGTAGATGTTTTCCGCTTCAGACCTGATATTTCTGGAATCTCCGGCAATATGATTCATACTGCTGATAATGCCTTCGGTTGCCCTGGAGATTTCATCCACACTGGATCTGCCTTTGGAAAGCTGGTCGGTAACTTCGGAAACCGATGTCTGAACGGAACTGTTGATTTCTGTGAGGTTTTCTACGGCATGGGTAATTTCCCGGGTCCCCGATGCCAGTTCAGAAAAACCATTGATAATTTCCGAAAGAGCATTATCAATCTCCCGGACTTTTTCCGAAACGGAGTGAAATTCGCTCCCCACTTTGCTGTTCATGGAAACGGCCTGATCGATCCCCTTGATGCTGCCTTCGATAATCTCTTTGATTTTCTGCGAGTTGTTACCCGCCTCTTCCGCCAGTTTCCGGATTTCCTGGGCCACAACGGCAAAACCGCGTCCAGAAGCGCCGGCATGGGCAGCTTCGATAGCGGCGTTCATTGCCAGAAGATTCGTTCTTTCGGCTATGTCGGAAATAACGGAAACGACATTGAGCATCTCGCCGGCAGACTGTTTAACCTTGTCGAAGGATTTCTGCCCGGCTTTTATCTGACCAGAGACTTCCTTCTCCGTCTCGACAAGCTCTTCGATCAGTTCCCGTCTCGATTCGGCAGTTTTCGACATCTGCACAATAGATGAAGCCATTTCCTCAACAGCCGATGCGGACTGCTCGACTGCGGAGGACTGGGTCTGGGAACCCTCTAGAACGACCTGCCCCGCCCTGTCAATCGTTTCGTGAATATTCTGGGTCGATTCGATCTGGGATTTGAGATTCTCCACAGCTTTTTCCATGGTTTCGAGATTTCCGGTTATCGTTTCCGTATGTTCAAGGGAATTTCTGGCTGAGCCGTTTAGCGACTCGCCGACGCTGATTGTTTCTTTAAGGGATTGGAAGAAAGCTTTCATACCTGTCAGCCGTTTGCTGGATTCCTCTTCCGACTCGGAAAGCTTTTCTATAATGCTTTCGGTTGAGTATACGATCATTGTCGTGAGTATGGATACTATTATTGACATCAGTAAAGGCACCATTAATAGAGTCGCAGCGCTGTTTTCCGCGGAAGCTTCTAATGTCTTTGCCAAGGGAAGAGCTTTAAAAAAATATGAGTATAATATTGCGAGGATTGCTAAGGAACTTGCAATAAGGGATTGAATGACCGACTGGCCGAGAAACCCCAAACTAACAAGAGAAGGAATTAGAAAGGCAAAGGCGATATAAGAAGAATAAAGAGAGGCCTCTTTCGTCAGAACACCGGCAACAAGACCAACGACCAATGCTGCATAAACAAAAGAAGTCGCGAGAAAGTCGATCTTTCTCTTAAATATCATCGGTATACCGGTAATCAATAACAAAGCGAAACAGCCTTCAATGAGAGCTGCGAAAATATCTTTTTCCAGAATATTCACAATAAAGCCATAAATAAAAATGGGAGAGACCGTGAAGCACACCCAGAACATGGATTTTGCGATAAACTTTTTTTTGACAGACGATTCTGAATAAACCGAATCGATAGATTGAAGAATTTTCATATTTTATCCCCAGAAGGTAACAGTTGACTATTTTTAAAATCGGTTCAATTATACCACTGCAAGTTTTGCTGTCAACATAGACAAGGAACGTATACCAAATTGTTTTTTATTTAAATTATTACCGATATAGGTGTAATATTGCATAAAATAACATTTAATTATTGGAGATTTTTCTTATGGTAAAAACCCATCATTCGATTGAAACAATATTTCTATTAATCATTCTTACAGTTTTGTCCTCAATAGCAGCTCTGTTTCCATTATGGGGCAATGGAATTTTAACAGTAGCTCTACCCATTTATCTTCTGATCACAGGAAAGCAAATGGTACCATTTGAGAGAATTAAAATTTCAACTCTTTTGATAGGTAGAGTTTTAACATTTTTAACTGCTTTGCTAGTTGTACCAGGAACCCTGCTCGTAAAATCGATTGTTGTTCTGCTTTATATAAATATTCTGGAAGCACTTATCAGTGATCTGAAAAAAAAGTCATATTTTAATGTTCTTTCCGGAGCGGCTTTATTGCTTACAACCCATATCCTATTTAGTACAGAATGGGTTACTCCTGTTATTTCGGAAAGCTATAAAATAGTGCATATTGGATATTATATAAGTACAAATGCCGGTTTGATTCCGTGGATATTAGCCTATACAATATGGAATTGGAATTTCGTTATTTTTGAATTCCCGAAATCCATAGGACGATATCATCTTGCAATTCTGGCAACCCCTATCCTTTTTTCTCTGATAACTTTAAATCCCGGTTTTTGGCTTCTCCTTAGAGGTTCAAGCTTAACCATTGGCGGCGTCATACAGATCAGTTACAAAGATAAGCTGATTACAAAACTGGATCATGATTATTACTCCAATCTCATTGATAGGGTTAAATCCAGAACAATTCAAATAATACTGATGATCATAACAATTGCTCTATGTATTTCAGCTCTTCTTTTCTCTGTTTTGTATTAGATAATATCACTGAGCAAATCCCTCAGATAGAGTTCTGAAACCTCCCGGTCGCGATAATCCTCTCCAAGCAGCTCGAGGAGACGGATTATCGCATCTTCCCGGTCCATCCCCCTGTTCTTTTCAAAGCGCCTCCAGAAATCTCTCCACCAGAAGGGAGGCTGAACTTTCAAACCGCTGTATTCGGTTACCCTTCCGGCACCGCCGCCGGTTACGAGGCTGGAGACATAATCCCCCTGGCTGTAGACCTTCCGTATCTGGTGGGCGATTTCATCAATATCGCGCTCGCTGACGATACCGTTCGAAGTGGCTTTATAGAACTGGACCGTTACTCTGACGGGAAAATCGGGATCTCTTTTTATTTTAAGTCCGTCTATTTCGATGAAAGGACCTTCCACCGGTCCGCTGCCGATTACAGCATTTTCCACATCGCTCGATTTTTCCATAGCCATAGGGACGGCGCTTTCCATGGCCGATTCTTCCATCCACCCTCCGAAAAAACCCCGTCTCTGCGGTTTCTGCTTAAGCGGGATTTGAATAAGCAGAACCATATTCAAGCCGCTTTCCCGCCCGGCTTCAGCTGATGAAGTTCCACTCTGTCCGGAGTTGTTCTCTCGAAAAAACTCGCTTTGCCGTTGGCCGGTCAGACTGGCTTTTTCACCGTTCCGATTGAAAAAGAGGCGCTGCCCCCGGAAAAATCCTCCGTCATAGGTATCTCTCACATTATCGATAATCGTGACGCTTGTACCCTCTCTGGTTGCCAGAACCGTAAGAACAGCGGGATTCTTCTCATAGGACTGATAGTTGAAGAGCACCGGGTTGAAAATGGCTTTCCCTCCTGACGGAATGGGAAGAAAGCAAGCCTGGGCGCTAACAAGAACTTTCGAGTCCCGCGGAGCCAGAAGACTGTTGGATAAACCCGGCCAGCTGTCCGGATCGGAAAGGAAGTCCCCGGGAGATTCCAGAAAATCGTATAGGGAAATCCGTTTCAGGTCTTCCCCTTTCTCGTTGCCTGTCAGGAGTGTAAAATCCCGCGGATCGAGATCGGTGCTCAGATCATCGTTGTTGGGGAAGCGAATGACGGGCATGGCCGTCACTTCAAAGAAATCGCGATTGTCCCGATCCTGCAGACCGACCTGTATAGTCATGTCGCTTATATTGGGACCGACTGAAGAATTGTAATAGCGTCCCGTATCCTCCCAGGTGACATCGACGATGTCGAGGCCGTACCGTGAGGCTAATTCGATTGCGCTCTGATCGTAAACCATATCGGCGGTGCGCTCTATTGCCTGCCGGTACTCATTGAAGGTTCGCTGATCGGCAATTGAATATTCATCTCTGTCCTGGCTGTAAAGAACGACAGATAGAACAGAAATGCCGAGAATAAATAAAACAGATTTTAAAAATAGCTCTTTCATTGGATTTCCCCTATTACAACAGTTTATACAGAGTAATACGGGAAAAAATCCAAAAAGTAACAGCTTTCCAGTAACTGTTTAATCTATTGTAAAGAACCTGACAAGATCATGAAGCATCTGAGCCTGCGCAGAAAGCTCCTCCGAAGTGGAAGCCAATTCTTCCGATGAAGCGGAGTTCTGCTGAATGACTCTGTCAAGCTGATTAATGGACGTGTTAATTTGATCAACACCGGTTTTCTGCTCCTGACTGGACGAGCTGATTTCCTGAACAAGCTCAGCGGTCTTCTGAATATCCGGAACAAGTTTTTCGATTAAATCCCCCGCTTCTCTCGCTACCTTAACAGAATTGAAGGTTAGCGTACCGATCTCACCTGCAGCCTGACCGCTTCTTTCGGCTAATTTCCTCACTTCCGAAGCAACTACGGCGAACCCCTTCCCTTGTTCACCGGCTCTGGCAGCTTCAATTGCGGCGTTAAGGGCCAGAAGATTGGTCTGCCTGGCAATCTCTTCGATTATGGAAACCTTATCGGCTATCTCATCCATGGCGCTAACTGTCTGGGCGACTGATGCACCGCTATTCTGCGCATCTTCAACAACCTTAAGTGAGATTTTTTCGGTCATTAAGGCATTGTCGTTACTGTGCTGGATATTGCTGTTCATTTCCTCCATCGAAGACGAGACTTCTTCCGCTCCGGCTGCCTGTTCGGATGCCCCCTGAGAGAGCAGCTGGGCGCTTTCACTTATCTGGTTGCTTCCAGAAGTGACATTATCCACCGATACAACGATATTTCTGATTATTTCCTGCAGTTTTTCCGACATATCCACGATAGACCCGGCAAGCAAACCTATTTCATCGTTGCGTTTTTTCATATTGAGAGAGATAGTCAGATCTCCCTCGGCAAGCCTGCCGGTAAAGGAGACAAGGTTAAGCAGCGGTTTGACGATACTACGGGCGATAAAAACAATGAGTAGTATTTGTATAGCTGTTATAATCAAGACTGTCAAAATTATCAGATTCACTGTTTTGAGAACAGGTGCGAGATACTCTTCCTCATCTATTGTAGCAGACATGTACCATCCGGAAACGGACTTGATTGACGTCGTGAACACATTGAGGATTTCACCTTCAGGTGTCGTTACACGACGAAATGCCTTTTCTCCATCATTAGACTTTTCCAGGACCTTATCGAGACCTATGAATCCGATTACTTCCGATTCCCCGATATTAAGTGACATTCTGTATTTTTCGTTTGGATGTGCAATAACAAGTCCGGTGCTGTCAACGATAAATCCGAATCCCGTATCTCCCAATTGTACAGATTCGACAATCGAAGAGAGAGTATCCAGTGTCACAGAAGCACAAAAGACGCCAACAATGTTCCCTGCATCGTCTTTCACTGCTTCAGCTATTACAAACGTCGGAATCCCCAGGGATTTCGAAATTACGGGATTACTTACGACAAGATCGGATTTTCCTGAAATAATTTCCTTGAAATAGGGTCGTTCGGCTATGTTGCCTTCCACTCCCAGACTGGTTTTGTAATACCCGTCGGTCCAGGCAAAGAAAATCATGGCAAAATCAGAATTCAGCTTATCCTGTCGGCTTATCAGATATTCGGTTGTTCCCTCGGGATCGGCTGTTCTGATAACGTTAAGATTGGAATAGATATGGATTTCATTTGTAAGCCCATCTATCCAGCGGGAGATTTCATCACTTTTGGACATGACAAGATTTTCGCTGGACCTATCTGTTATGGTACCAACCGATTCTATCGTTATAAGAATTACGACAGCGCTCAGAGTCAATATGAGGATAAGAGCCGTCCCCCCGAAACCAAGGAGCAGTCTGGCTAATATAGTTTTTATTTTCACAATTTTCCTCCGTACTGAATTTTAGATTATTCTAACGGAAGATACAATTAAACTGCTTTTATCAAGACTGAACAACCTCTTTCCAGACACTGCCTTCCCGGGTCGAATCGACAACAGCCTTGACGAATCGGACACCCATTAACCCGTCAAAGGAATCGGGAAAGGTCAAAGCCAGCGGGTCCGCTTCCGTTCCGGAAATAGCTGCGGCGATGGCTTCCGACGCATCTTTGTAAATGTTGGCGAATCCCATAGGAAAGCCCTCGGGATGGCCGGGAGCGATCCGGCTCGATCGGGCGGCAAGAGGCAGCGTACCCGGGCCGTTGGGAGTCAGGGACTGAACGGGCGCGCCTATGGGTCTGTAAGTCAGCCTCTGGGGAAATTCCTGATGCCATTCCAGCGTCCCCTTTGTCCCGCTTATCCTGAATTTCAGTGAATTCTCCACTCCGGCAGCCGCCTGGGTCACCCAATAACTGCCCCGGGCGCCTTTTTCCATTCTCAGAAGGGCGCCGGCGAAATCATCGACGATCCGCCCGGGCACTATGGCTCCCGCTTCGGCGCAGATTTGCGAAACCTCCTGTCCCGTCACATAGCGGATTATATTGTGGGCGTGTGTTCCGATATCGCCCATGACAAGCGAAGGGCCGCCTTTCTCCGGATCAAACTTCCAGGACCGGGGGCCCGTTGTTTTATCCGGCTTGCTTTCGTCAGCTTTACCGCCCTGAACATATTCAACCTGCAGCAGACGCAGATCTCCTATTTTACCGGCCTGAACCATGGCTTTGGCCTGGCGGACCATAGGATAGCCCGTGTAGTTATGAGTCAGACAGAAAACCAGTCCTGTCTCTTTCACTTTGTTGTGAAGAGCTTCCGCTTCTTCAACGGTATTGGTCATGGGTTTATCGCATATGACATGATAACCCAGTTCCAGTGCTGCCATGGCATATGTAAAATGACTGTCGTTAGGCGTCATGATAGCGACGACATCGGCTCCGTCTTCCCGTTTTTTTTCGGTTTTCAGCATGGTCGGGACATCAGCGTAAGCTCTATCATCAGGTATCCCCAGAGCTTTGCCCGCTTTTACAGCTTTTTCCGGGTTAGACGAGAGAACTGATGCGACGATTTCATAGCGGTCGTCGATTCGCGATGCCATGCGGTGCATTCCACCGATGAAAGAGCCCGGAGCTCCGCCGATAACAGCCAGTCTGAGCCGTCTGCCCAGAATTTCCACAACTTTGTTCTCATCCATCTTTTCCCCCTGCGATTTGTCGGCAATGCTTTTGCCTGTCAACCTGTCCCGGATTATATGTCTCCGCTGACTCTAATAATTGTTTATTTGAGATCCATAAAAAAATCTTTCATCTCTTCCGCTCTGTCAAAAAGTTTATCAGCGCCGTATTCGGCCAGTTCCTCCCGGGAATGAGTCCCCCAGCTGACAAGTCCGCACTTCATGCCGGCAGCTCTCGCCGCATCGAAATCGGGTTTTCCGTCTCCGATATACCAGCACTCTTCCGGTATGGCACCCATACCCGCGCAGGCCTGAAGGAGACCTGAAGGATCGGGTTTCGGCCTCGAGACATTTTCCTCACCGAGAATCACTTCGAAATCAAATGCATAGGAAAGCTGCGCCGCCGCTTTTCTGACAAAGAGACCCTGGTTGTTGGTGACCATACCCAGAGCGAAGCCGTTCTGAGCCAGTGCATCAAGGGCTTCGCTGACGCCATCATATAGCTTCAAATGGCCGATTCCCTCTTCATGCATATTCAGATAGAAATCCCGGCTCATATCCTCAAGCCGGCTCCGGTCGGTCACCCCGGTATGATAGCCGAAGCGCTCCGCTGTGGGATAGGCCATCCCTTTCTTTATTTCAGTTGGCGAGACAGCCTGGAAACCGGCTCTTTCGATGATGTTATTGGTACAGATCACGACCGCTTCGATGGAATCGACAAGCGTTCCGTCGTGATCAAAGATAATGGCGTTTCTGGTCATATCAAAAGTCTAGTCTTTTTGCCTCTTTGTGAAAAGGAGAATCTTTATACGGTTTTCAACACCCTCTCGGAATTGTAAAGCCTGCTTGTTCTGAAAACGAAAAGAGCGGTTATGAGCAGATTCGACCCCAGACAGAGCAGGAATTCCAGTGGAGGAAATCCCTCAGTCAGCAGGCTTTTCATGACGAAAACGCCATTGACCAGGGGAATCATATAATATACCGGCCCGGCGGCCGCTTCCATATTCATCGTAATGACAACGGCGAAAAGCCCCAGCATGTAAACGGGCATCACATAGCTTCCGCCCTCTTTCAGGTTTCTCGCCAGGCTGCCCAGGTATACCATCAGAGATGATACGACGGAGCTTACGGAAACCAGAACCAGAAGAAGCTGCAGGATTTTTAAGGGAGAAAAGAGTGCCAGGCTGAAATTGTCCACAGCTCCGGAACCTCTTAAGAGAATAATCATACCCAGGCCCATGCCGATGACTGAACTGAAGCTGTTCAGGATGGAACAGATTATGACATAAAATGTTTTTCCCAAAGCAATGGAAGTACGGGAAATCTGATTGACCAGAAGAACGGCGATTGTGCCTCTCTCTTTCTCTCCCGCCGTGACATCGAGAACCAGAGACATGGCCCCGATGAGCAGAAACAGGATGAGAATATAGGGTATGAAAACGGCGAAAAGCGCTCCGCCTTTCTTTTCTTCCGGAGCCGTATCGGTTTTTCTGATCCGGAAGATCTGCAGGTCTTCCCGCTTTAATCCCGCCTGTTCCAGGATTGAGTCGCCCAGAAGGTCATTGTATTCCCTCAGAGCCTCTTCCGCTTTATCCGCCGCATAGGTCATCCGGGACGAAGAGGAATCGTATAGGATTTCCACTTCCCCACCCCGGTTTCTTATGACCAGGGATTGATCGCTCACCCCCTGGTCCGATTCGATATAAGAAATTTTTGTCGCCAGAATATCGGAAAAACGGTCATCACCGAACCTCTGGAATTCCACATAATAAATGCTCCCGGCTTTTTCTTCATTCTGTTTTTTCTCAACAGCAGCCATTCCGGAAAAGAGAACGGGAAAAAGAATAAGCGGCAATCCGAAAGTCATAAGCATTGTTCTTTTGCTTTTAAAGAGATTGAGAAACTCTTTGCGCATGATAATCAGTGCATCTGTAAACACTACTGTTCCTCCCTTCCCGAAAGTTTGAAAAACAGATCTTCCAGAGAGGATTCTCCGCTTTCAGCGAGCAGCTCATCAAGCGTTCCCTGGGCCGCCAGCTTTCCATCGATAAGAATGCCGATTCTGTCGCCCAGTTTTTCCGCTTCGCTCATGATATGAGTGCACAGAATAATGGTTTTGCCTTCGCTTCTGCACTGCTTTATATAATCGAGAACGATCCTGGAAGCCATGATGTCGAGGCCGCTGGTCGGTTCATCGAATAGAATGACCAGCGGGTCGTGAATCTGACTGATGGCTATGGATATTTTCTGCTTCATACCCGTGGAGAGTTTATCCACCGGTTTATCGAGAAAATCCTCCATTTCCAGATGATCGGCCAGAAGGGAGATTTTCGCTTTCAGACTGTCCGGTTTCATTTTATTGAGTTTTCCGAAGAAATTAAGCCATTCCCGGCCGGTCAGACTTCCGGCGAGCCGCATTTCCCCTGTAAGAAAACCGAGCACGGACCGCACTTCGCGGCCTTTTTCAGCGACATTCATTTCATTTACATAAACCTGACCGCTGTCCGGTTTTAATAAAGTGGCTATCGTCTGAAGCGTCGTGGTTTTACCGCTTCCGTTCGCCCCGAGAAGACAGAAGACTTCTCCGGGATCGGCCTGAAAACTCAAACCTTTGAGTACTTTTTTGCTGTTCTTCCTCTGGGGGAAGGATTTGTAGACATTGTCGAGTCGTATCATGATGTAATTTTAGATAAACTTAGATTAAAAGTAAACCTTACTTTGTCGGATAACCTCTCGAGAGCCAGTCTCCGATGCCATAGCGAAGATTATAGACTCTCTTGTATCCCTCTCTGAGAAGAATTGAAGATGCCGCCGTACTTCTGTTGCCGGACTGACAATAGAGGAGAACGGCGTCTTCCTTATCAAGCATCAGATCCGGCAGGCGCTCTTCCAGTTCCTGAATGGGAAGGAGAATCGCCCCTTCAATGCGCACCGAATTGAACTCAGCTGCGGTTCTGACATCGATGATGGTCATATCTCTGCTTTCGAGAAGATCCCGGGCTTCAGCGGCGCTTAAATCAGTAAGGGAAGCTGCCTTCAGATCGATGACATTGAGTGTTCCTTCACTTTCTCCCAGCGAGAAAGAATAAGTGCCGCTTTTTGTCATTTTTACATATGGAATGTCATTTCCTTTTCTGGTAAGAACCATATCTATATCCAAATCCGGAACAGTAAAAGGAATAGATACAGTATCGGGGAGATCGAATACGATATAATCTCCCCTGTAGACTGTATATTGTAAGGATTGGAATCCCCCCCCGACAGGGAGAACTCTAAGCCCCCGCTCCAGCGTACCCGATACAGATTGCTGCCCCGAAGCCCTCTGTCCGCCGCAGGATACAAGAAGAATGAGAAGAAATATATATAATGATGTTTTTTTCAATTTGTTTTTACCGCTGCCTTTTAATCTTTTTTGCCTGTATTGATTTTAAATGGCAGATAAAGAGGACAGAATGACAGGAGAGAAGTTCCCAGGAAAATTCCTCCCGGAATGCCCAGCCACCAGAGACGACCTGAACTTATCTGCAGATATACAGCTGCCGCGATTAATATTATCCCTGCGACAAAACGAATGAGCCTGTCGGTTTTTCCCATATTTTTCATAAATTTCTCCTAGTGAATCAAAATAAATAGAACTTACATAGCAATGGACAGACTTTCAGTGACTTAGGTTACATTAAGTATCTTTTTTTTAATTTTTGTTCATTGGTAACAAGAATATTGCCGCGGCCGAGTTTTAACAGATCGGCTTTTTCCATGTCCTTAAGAAGGCGGCTGATAACTTCTCTTGAGGAACCGAGCTCTTCGGCGATCTGCTGGTGCGTTTTTCTGACTGAGGAATCTCCTCCGGTTGCCGACAGTAGAAATCTGACCAGCCTCGTATCGAGATTGGTGAACAGAATTTCATCTATGAACTCCAGAAGCTGATGGAAACGGCTGTTATAGAGCTGGAAAATGAAATTCCGCCATCCTTCATAACGATTGACAAAATCCTTTACGACTGCTGAAGGAACAAGAAGAATCCGAGCCTTATTCTCGCAAAGCGCATTGGCCGGATAGGCTGTTCCATTGAGAATCCCCAATGCCGATAGAATACAGCTTCCCTCCTCCCGGATGTAGTAAAGAACGATTTCTCTGGCGTTTTCTGAAGATTTGGTTACTTTAATACTGCCTTGCAGAACGAATGGCAGATACAGGCAGGGTTCGCCATGGCTCAGCAGGACATCTCTCTCGTCCAGATCGACTAAGCGCGCGGTTTTTTCCAGGATTTCATAGTCTACCGGGGACACGGTCAATTGACTGTGACGCGCGAGATAAGTGGTTACTTCCCGGCTGATCGAACTCTCTGACAACTTCCATCCTCACTTGTATTATAAACATTATAGCATTAGAAAATGGAAAATGTATAAAACATCAACAATTACATAAGAGCTTATGCTTTTTCATTGCCCGCATGGCTGTTCAGGTGTACTATAAATAACAGGAAAACAGGGTCCTGCCCATGTAAAACAAGAGGTAATAATAGATGAGTCAAAAACTGGTGGAATGTGTTCCCAACTTCTCTGAAGGCGCCGATATGGCGAAAATAGGTGAAATAACCAGAACAATTGAATCGGTCAAAGGAATCAGGCTTCTCGATGTGGATCCCGGCGCCGATACAAACCGCACAGTCGTCACTTTCGTCGGTTCTCCCGATGATGTGGAAGAAGCGGCCTTTCTGGCTATAAAAAGAGCCTCCGAGATTATTGATATGAGAGCTCACAAGGGAGCCCATCCCAGAATGGGCGCCACCGATGTCTGTCCCTTTATCCCCGTTGAAGGCGTTACCATGGACGATTGTGCCGAAATGGCCCGAAGAGTGGGAAAACGGGTCGGAGACGAATTGAGAATCCCTGTTTATCTCTATGAAAACGCCGCGACCTCCGAAGAGAGGCGGAACCTCGCCCATGTGCGGAAAGGGGAATATGAAGGACTTGAGGAAAGACTGAAAGATCCCTACTGGAAACCGGATTTCGGACCGGCTGATTTTAATGCCGGAGCAGGCGCCACAGCCATAAGCGCCAGAGAATTCCTCATTGCCTATAACATATCTCTCAATACGAGAGAGAGCAAATACGCTACGGACATAGCTTTTGAACTGAGAAAAAAAGGGAGAGTCGCCCGGACCGGCAACACATTACCTTTTTATTTTAAGGGGAAACTGGCCTATTACAGCGAAAATAATTATCCCTGCGGCAATTGTGATTTCATTGCAAAGAAACCGGAAGGCCTGACCGAACATTACAAAGCGGACCATGATATAGATTTTGCCGAACTCTGTTCTCTGCACGATGTGGATATGGACAAAATGCCGGGGCGCGGCGTTCTCCGGGCCGGCAAATTCGATTACTGCAAATCAATCGGATGGTATGTCGATGAATACGAGAGGGCCCAGCTCTCCATAAACCTGACCAACTACAGGGAAACACCGGCCCACCTCGTTCTGGAAGAAGCCAGAAGACTGGCATCCGAGCGGGGACTAGTCGTAACGGGCAGCGAAATTGTCGGGCTTGTTCCTTTCCAGGCCATTCTGGAATCGGGAAAATACTACCTTGAGAAACAGGGCCAATCCACAGGAATTCCTGTCAGGGACATTATAAAAGCCGCCATCCAATCCATGGGGCTTGATGATCTGGCGCCCTTTGATATCGAAAAAAAGGTTATCGGACTCCCGAAGGAATATGACAACGCACTCGTCGATATGACGTTGAGAGATCTGACCGATGAAGTCTCCCGAGAGACTCCGGCACCGGGAGGCGGTTCCATAGCCGCGGCAGCGGGTGCTATGGGAGCGGCGCTTTCCTCAATGGTGTCCAATCTGACACAGGGAAAGGCGGGATCGGAAGACATTGACGCGGTCATGACTGAAAATGCCGAAAAAGCCCAGGTTCTGAAGGACGCTCTTCTCCTGGCGGTAGATGAAGACACAAATGCGTTCAACGCTTATATGAACGCGCTCAGACTCCCTAAAAAGACTGCTGAGGAAAAAGAATACCGCCTTGAGCAAATGGATGCGGGCCTGAAGGAAGCCGTAAATGTCCCCTGGCAGACTGCAGTCAGAAGTTTCGAAGCGATCGAAACGGCGAAAGTAGCGGCGGAACTGGGTAACGTCAATTCCATTACCGATGCGGCAGTAGGCGCGCAGATTGCCTATGCAGGTGTCAGAGGCGGATTACTTAATGTACTGATAAACCTCAAGGACATAAGAGACAAATACTTTGTGGAGGAGATGGAGAAGAAATGCGCCGAACTGGAAATAAAGGCGACAGAACTTCTGAAAATGATTAATTCCTTTGTAGACAACAAACTGCTGGAATTGAGACGTCCATAAAAGCCTTAAGGGGAGAGAATCAATGAAGAGCATAATGACACCGGCGGCGTTGTCAGAGATCAGAATGAAGCAGCACATTAAAAAACAAGCTGCCCATCCCCTTAATTGATATTTACAAGCTTCTCTGTATTCTGGAGAAGCTTTTTTCTTCTCCGTTCGACACGGCCCCGGTCGATACCGAACTCCGCGGCTATGGCGCGAATGGATTTGTCAAAGATGACAGGATCGATTTTACTCCAGAGTTCTTCGTTGTTGGCATATGTGGGTATCCCGAGTTTCTGTCTCGTTCTGCAGACATAGGAATCGGAAACGCCGTATTCCCTGGCCAGATCGGAGTCGCGGTATTTTCCGAGTTTTTCAAGAAACTCCCGGTATTCCTCTTCAGACATGAGAGAGCGTTTTTCTTTATCCGGATCGGATTTCTGTAATCTCCTGCGGTTCTTGAGAGACTGGTTTTTTATTGAGAGCCGCCTCAATTCGGTCAGAAGCTCATCGACATGCTCCTGAGCGTCTTTGAGATCCTGAGAGAGTAAATCGAATTCCTCAATCTTTCTGGCCGCGCATTCGCGGCAGTGTCCATGGATGAGGACACCGTAAATTTCTTTATCGCATACAATGCAGTGCATGAAAATGATCCTATTTATGTATTAAATTGTTTTTTAATCAGCCGGATGTAATTATTTATATATATAATAACAGAAAATACGTTGAACTCAAGTCTTTTATAACAACAGAATCCTCCTGAGAAAGATTGTTGAAATTATTCTATAATTAAATATACTTTATTGTTGAAGATGAACTTGAACCCGGAAATAATGCAGCAGGTTTTTATGAACAACTCCGATTCAGTGGCAATTGTATCAGAAAACCGCCATCTTATCTGCAATAAATCCTATATGAGCCTCTTCGGTCTGAAAAGCTTCAACGACGGCGAAGATCTGCTATTCACGGACTGTTTTCCTGAAGAGGAGCAGGAGAATGTCAGGAAACTTATCAGGGAGCTACAGACCGGTAAGAGCGAAAACCGCTTTATTAAAACCAGAGGCGTGAGACAGGACGGAACATTGTTCCCTCTTGAATTATCCGTATCCTGCTCCCCTTCCGATAACGGAAGCCCGCCCGTCTTTCTCATAGCTGCCAGAGATAACAGAGAGCTTATAAAAATGGAGATCGAGCTGGAAAAAAGCCGACGTTCCCTGTCTCTCATAAAGCAGTGCCATCAGATACTCCTCAAAGAAGAACAGGAGCAGTTTTTTCTCGATAAGATTTCGGCCGTCATAAGCAAAACGGATGATTATGACCTGACATGGTATTCCCTTCAGAAAGATGACGGCAACTTATGCACTGGAAGTTTCTCCGGGGGAAACAAACTGATCGGCTCCATCCGCTCCCTGTTCCTGTCATCAAAAGCAATGAAAGAAAAGAAAACCATCATATACGATAATCTGGACGGCTTTTTTGATGATGCGGATGAAAAGGAAAACATTTCGGCAGGAGGATACAACTCACTGATCTGCCTGCCGATCATCGTTGATAAAAAAGCGCTGGGAACCCTCAGCATCTATTCAAAAAAAGCCTATGTTTTTTCAGACGACAGGGAGAATCTGGAAAATCTCCTGGAGGATATCAGTCACGGAATACAGTCAATCCGGCTCAAGAACAAACAGAATGAACTGGAAATGCAGCTCCTTCAAGCTCAGAAAATGGAAACCATAGGGACTCTGGCCGGAGGAATCGCTCACGACTTCAATAATATCATGACGCCGATCCTCGGTTATTCGGAGATAATTCTGAACAAACTCCGCTCCGATGATCCGCTGTACAGATATAATCAGCAAATCTTCAACGGAGCGGTCCGGGCCAAAGAACTGGTGAAACAGATTCTGGCCTTCAGTCATATGGAAAGCCGGAAAAAAGAACCGGTTTTTATTGACAGGATCGTTAAAGAATCCCTGCAGCTTATGGGTGCCATCATTCCCAGAACCATTAATATCTACAAGCACATTTGCAATCATTGCGGAAAAGTCATGGGTGATCCCGCCCAAATGCATCAGGTAGTTACCAATCTCTGTACAAATGCCTTTCAATCCATGGAAGAAAAAGGTGGAAATCTGACTGTGGAACTGAAAAAGGTGACAGTTGATCAGAAGATGAAAAAGCAATATCCCGAACTTAAAACCGGACAGTACGCCCAGCTGATTGTTGCCGATACAGGCCAGGGCATGAGTCCGGAAATAAGGAACCGCATTTTCGAACCCTTCTTCACGACCAAACCCGTCGGAAAAGGTACCGGCCTCGGCCTGTCGGTCGTCCATGGGATTATAAGCAGTCATGACGGCTCGATTCATGTCGAAAGCCGCGAAGGAATGGGGACGCTATTCCGGATTCTCCTCCCCCTTATACCGGAAAATGAGGAAGAGATATCTTCCGAAGATAAACCTGAGGGACAGGAAAACATGATTCTGCTGATCGATGATCATAAAGACATTACTGAGCTCCTGAAAATCATGTTGATCAACAGCGGTTTCGCAGTAAAGAGCTCCAATGACTCACTGGACGCTCTGAGCCTTTTTTCCAAAAGCCCCGATCTTTTCACACTGCTTATTACCGATCTGAACATGCCTGATATAAGCGGGCTGGATCTTTTGAAAGAGATAAGGAGAAAACGGAAGGATCTGCCGGCCATCCTCATAACCGGCCATGAGGAAAACCTGACGGAACGGGAAAAAAGAGACCTGAATATTAAAGAAGTGATTCATAAACCGATACTGCGAAATACGCTTATTGATGCTGTACACCGCTGCTTTTCCGACTGATCATTTCACTTATCTGTTTTATAATTCAGATCGATCTGGCCTTTCGTATCGAAATCTTCATTTGTCGACAGATATATCTGATGGACTATGTCCTGATTGGAAGTCAGTTTTTCCAGCCCCCTCTTACCGAAAAAGGCATCAATGGCTTCAATCAGGCTGTTGCAGATATCGACGCCGTTCAGGGAAAGATTCGATTCTATTGCCTGCCTGACAGCTTTCTCGCTGGTCAGAACCTTTACGTTGTCGCTGTTTTCACTTATGGAGACCAGAGACTTAATGAATCTTTCCAGAACGAACTCCGATTGCTTTTCCATATGAACATCGCTCATCAGAATCATTATGCGGGGATCGGAAATATCATTGGACTCGATGATTTCCCGTATTTTCCAGTAAACCAGGTCCAGTTTCGTACTGTTCAGTCCCATGGCGACTTCTACGAGAATGATATTCTGATTGACATGGAGATTGAGCTGACAGGAAGTTGAATCAACATTGATGCTATGGGAAAGGAAAGAATCGACAGTTTCGAAGAACTGATCTATCTTCAGAGGCTTGACAAGAAAACGCCTGACCTTGACCCGGCATAACTCGACGATCCGTTCCTGGGTAAACTCCCGCGCTGTAAAAATGACAGGAGTTTCGCTGATATTGATATCCTCACCTTTTTTTTTGAGTAGATTGTTTACGCTCTGGCGGTTTAATCCGTCATCAATTATCACCAGATCGGGACGGTGTTTCCGGAGCTGATTGAGCCCGTCAAACCCGCTGCGAGCCGTGTGTACGACAAATCCCTGAGTCTCAAACATATATTTTGCAAATTTCCTGAATAGAGAGGATTCATCCACTACCAGTATTGTGTCCATCAGCCTATTTTAAGCAGAGATACGAAATTTTGTACAGTTTATTTTCAGCGGTTAAAGGAAGTCTTTCTGAACCGGGCCGGACCGGTACCGTATTTTCGGATAAACATGCGGCTGAAATAGGAACGGTCGCAGAATCCGCTCATAACAGCTATCTCATCAATAGAGTAATTGCTGTGATGAAGCAAAGTGCAGGCGTGCTCCAGCCTTCTGCCTATAAGAAATTCCCTGGGGCTTTTACCGGTGTTCTTTCTGAAGAGCCTGCTGAAACCGTTCTCCGATATATTAATCAGCTCCGCAAGATCTTTTACCTGTAACGGTTCGAGATAATGGGATTCCATATAACCGAGAATCCGCTCAATTCTGTCATCGACTATTCCATCGGGCCAGTCCAGATCGGGAATCTCCAGAAAGAGAAGGTTGATAAGGGCTCTCACGGAAAAAATGGATTGCCGGTCCATAACATTCGCAGGATGGCTCAACTTTTCTCTCAACTCATCAACAAGCCGGATTTTTTCTCCCTTCGCTTCGTATTCATAGACCGCCGGGCCGATGTGGTCCCAGGGCAGCCCGGCAGTAAAATGAATAAAAAAATGCTTCATGGACTTCAGAGGCCGTTCATTATCATCATCGCTGACAGGACATCCCATAAGGAAATTCCTCTCTTTCCTGGGAGCATTCAGTTCAAAACGCGACCCGAAAGCTGTGTTGGGAGGGATAAGATAAAGACGGGAGGGTTTCATTTCCCATTCTTTCCCTTTGAGAAATATGGATGCCCCGTCCCGGTCATTCCAGTAGATTCTCCAGTAGGGGGCCAGAAGAGAATCGTGCTGCCAGTAATAAACATCCCAGTAACTGCAGCGGAGAACCTTGATATCGTATTTGAGAAAACCCATGGAAAAGGGGGGAAGCCCCCCCTCTCTATAGATACCGATTTCGTTCATTAAACCCAGTATAGGTTTATCTTTTCTATCTGGCAATTATTTATACAACGGCCCGAAGTTGGCGCATGCCCTGTAGTCGGCACCTTCCCTGTCCATACCGAAAGATGCCCAGGCGGAAGGCCGGAAGATCTTCTCTTCCGGAACATTGTGCATGGAAACAGGGATTCTGAGCATGGAAGCCAGTGTTATCAGCTGCGCTCCGATATGACCGTAGCTGATGGCACCGTGGTTGGCGCCCCAGTTGGCCATTACCGCGTAGACATCGCGGAAGTTCCCCTCTCCGGTCAGCCGCGGAGCAAACCAGGTTGTAGGCCATGTCGGATTGGTCCGGTCATCAAGGGTGTCGTGTACATTTGCGGGAATCTCCGCGGTGAAACCTTCAGCAATCTGCAGGACAGGTCCCAGTCCGTTGACCAGATTAACGCGGCTCATGGTTACGGGCATACCGCCTTTAGTCAGAAAGTCCGTGGAATAACCGCCGCCTCTGAAATAGCCTGTATCGGCAGGCCGGAAAAGCGTGGCGTCGAGACAGTTTTTCGCGTCCTCCTCCGTCACATCCCACCAGGGTTTCATAACCGGTTCACCATTTTCGCTCATGGCACCCGAACCGTCGAGTGTCGTCGATCCCGAGTTGATAAGGTGGATGAGTCCGCCTTCCGCCAATCCCTCAGGTTTCCAACCTGTAACCCGCTCGATCGCTTCGGGGCTCCAGTAGGTTCTGACATCACTGAAAATCTGGGCGCGGTCGGAGAGCAGATGGCCGAAGAGCATGGGCACGGCATTGAGCGAATCGTTTTCCGTTGCCATGACATAGGGTTCCCTGATTCCGTTCCAGTCGAAGGAGGTATTGAGCATGGTTTCCATAAAATCGCCGTTGGCTTTGTAATCTGTCCACTGGCGCTGCCCCTGGAAACCGCCCGCGATGGCGTTGCGCCCCATGGCCTCTTCTCCATATCCTATTTCAGCCAGTTTCGGATTCCCCACCATGAGGTCCCTGGCGATCAAAGTCATTTTAACCGAGGTTTCCCAGTCTTCCTGCTTCTGTTCCGCCGTTCTCTGTTTATCCGCCGGATTGTCATCTTTCCCGACCTTGCAGAACTCGGCAACCCATTTCATGGCTTTTTCATATTCCTCTTTGTCATATATCTCCTCATCGATGCGGCGCATAAACTCAACCATATCGACCGTTTCCGTGCGGACACCGAGGTATTTGAGGAAGAAATCCTGATCCACGATGGAACCGGCTATGCCCATGGAAACATTCCCGAGAGACAGGTAGGATTTGTCTTTCATATATGCCACGGCCAGGCCCGCTTTGGCAAAATCGAGTATTTTGCCTTTTACATCGTTGGGGACCGACGTATCATCGGAATCCTGTACATCCCGTCCGTAAATTCCGAAAGCAGGTAGTCCTTTTTGAGTGTATCCCGCCAGAACCGCTGCGAGATAGACGGCCCCCGGTCTTTCCGTGCCGTTGAACCCCCAGACAGCCTTCGGCATATGAGGATCCGTATCCATTGTTTCCGATCCATAACACCAGCATGGTGTTACAGTCAGAGACACACCCACATTTTCCCGCTTGAACTTATCGGCGCAGTCCGCCGCTTCGGCAAAGCCGCCGATGGTTGTGTCGGCGATGACACATTCCACAGGCAGCCCGTTGGGATGTTTCAGATTCTCTGAAATCAGTTTAGCGGCGCTTTTCGCCATATTCATTGTCTGTTCTTCCAGCGATTCGCGGACCCCGTTGCGACGTCCGTCGATTGTCGGTCGGATTCCCACTTTCGGCATGGAGCCGCGTAGGCGGTTTACAGCTTTATTCATTTTCATTTTTTATCTCCTTCATTTCCCGATATATATTGATGAGTTCTTTTCGCTCTTCCTGAAAGGCGGGGCTGTATTCCCTCATGGGAAAACTGTCCGCAGCGATTTTTCTGATTTCTCCGGCAGAGCCGATGTGGCCTAATCCGTAAGCCTGAACAAGCCCGTTACCCAGAGCCGTCCCCTGATCAATTCCCGCAATGACTCTTTTCCCGCAGAGGTCAGCCGTGCGCTGGCAGAGATAGGTATTCTTTATGCCGCCCCCGAGAATAAAAAGTGTCCGGATTGTCTCTCCTGAGAGCATTTCCAGATTCTCCAGATTGACGGCGTATTCCAGAGCCAGGCTGTCGAGGAGAACTTTGGCCGCCTCCCCTCTTGTCAGCTCTTCTCTCTTTCCGTTCAGTCCCGCGAGGTACCGGTTAATTTTTTCCGTCATATGACCGGGAGACTGAAAATCGCTCTGTTCCAGGTCGACAAAACCTTTCGAGACGGCCGATGCGGCCTCACGGCACATTTTCCCGTAATCCCAGGGATCTGAAGAATGTTCCCACTCTCTCTTCAACTCCTGAAAGGGGTAGAGACCGGTTATATTCCGGCAGAGATACCAGGAATCAAGCGACGCTTCATTTGTAAAACCATTCTGCAGATACTGGAGACCTGTAAGGGCATTATCATTGATTTTTCCGAGAATGCTCCATGTGCCGCTGCTTAGAAAAGCGGTATCACCGGTTCTTTCGGGAACAATCGCCGCAACAGAAGCCGTATCATGAGAACAGGTGGTAAGAACTTTCAAACCTTTATATCCTGTTAGATCCTCCAGTTCGCTTCTCAATGTGGAGAGAACAACCCCGGGCTTGATAATTTCACTGAATATAAAAGGGATTTCAAAGGAATCGAGAATCTTCCCGGACCAGCGGCCTTCGCAATCGGCCATAAGGGACGTACTGGCAATAGTCAGCTCCGATTTCTTTTCTCCGCAGAGAAGATAGTTGAACAGATCCGGCGTATTGAGAAAAGCATCAGTCCGCAATAACTGTTCCGGTTTATTATCCTTTAGGGATTTCAGCTGGAACAATGAACCGATGTTCCACGGGAGAGCCCCTGTTTCGGAAAAAATCTCCTCATCATCCATAGGGCTGTCTGCTTTTGCATCATCGGTTCTGCTGTCCCGGTAATGAACAGGATTACCGATCAGATCGCCGTAACAGTCGAGTAAACCGAAATCGACACCCCAGGTATCGACCGCAATACTGTCCAGGGGGATCTCCCGTATCCGGGCGATTTTCAGGGACGTCAGAATTTCATTGAAGAGATAGGGAAGATCCCAATGGAGGGTTCCCCCGAGCAAAACCGGACGGTTGGGGAAACGGTGTATTTCCTCCAATTCCGCTTTTCCATCTTTCAAGCTGACGATGATGGCTCTTCCGCTTTCGGCTCCGAAATCCAGAGCCATGTAATTACCTTGATGAATCATAATTTCATAGTAAGATCCCATTGCGCTGATGTCGATTTACAAATCATTCCATTTTGTGTGTAAATCAAACATGAGGACCGGATGCCCGGTCCGAACAAAGACTGCGAAACATTGAGCTGTCGGCATTTGCGCGTCCTCATTTGAGCGGCGAACAAGTGGAGCGCAGGCAATAATTTACCCGGTCCGAACAAAGACTGCGAAACATTGAGCTGTCGGCATATGCTCGTCCTCATTTGAGCGGCGAACAAGCAAAGCCCTGAGATCGCCTTGAATTAGTTATAACAAATAATATTATGAAAAAAGCTATGAATTGAATTAAAATAAATAATAGAGGTAAACGTGAAAAAGATTCTCATTACAGCCCAACTGATTTCTGTTCTTTTTCTTCTGACGGGACAGGATCTGAGGCTGGCAGAGATCGAAGATCAGGCCATACAGAGCATCTGCTCCACAATACTGGTGGATTTATACAAAGAAGTTGGTCTTGATGTGGAAATAGTACCGATGACAGCCTTACGGGCCCAGCAGGAAGCTACGAGCGGAAAGGTTGACGGTGAAGTGGGCAGAATAGCCTCATATGGACAGATTTTTCCCCAGATGATAAAAGTTCCGACAATCCTTTACAGCAATACCACTCTCGCTTTCGTGCGGAAAGACAGCGGAATAGACCATGTAACAAAAGAGGAACTGAAAAACTACAGAGTCGCCAGGATAAAAGGCGTTGTGAATACGGACAGACTGACAGAAAAGGTCGAACAAGTTTACGATTTCGACAATATGGAAGCCATGATGGAATTTGTCACAATGGGCCGTGCTGATATAGCTCTGACCAGCCGCATAGGAGGACTCTGTACCCTTGCGGCTACAGGCAACGATGAACTTACCGGATTACCGGATCCCGTTATCTCACAGGATCTCTTCCATTATCTGCACAGGAGAAACAGCCATATCGTTTCGCTGATCGATAAAAAGCTGAGAGAATTTAAGGAGAGCGGTGAGTTGGAGGAGCAGATCCTTCAAATAGAGAATGAGCTCCTCAATAAACCCTGATCAGATATTTTTAGCGTTTTTTAATAAATACTGTTCGGCTTCAGTTGACCACAACCCGTTGTTCCGGTCACAAATGACTGCCAGTTCCTTGAAAAAAGGATCGGCTTTTCCTTTTTCCTCAAAATCGGCAATGGCCGTCAGATCCATGGAAATACCTGTGTATATGAGTTTTTTTCCACCGGGAATTTTGGGAAGATTGATCGTCGTTTCCACAACTGCATCAAGGCCGCCGATATGTGTAATCATGGCAGCGGGGTTTATTTCCCCCCGGGACATCATCTCGAGAGATTCCCGCATATCATCCGTATTGCCGCCGCTTGTTCCGACAATATGATGTGCCGCATAATGGACGTCATAGAAATTCATGGACGCCGAAAAGTCCGTATTGGAAGGACCGGCGAAAAAGTTGAGACATCCGTCTTTACCGAGCAGAGCATCCCCCTGTTCAACCACAGGCTTGACGGGAGCCATGACAAAAACATCATCAAAGCCGGCTCCCTTATTGAGATCCATAAGAGTTTTGACAGGATCATCAGATTCAGAAGTGTTCACATAAGTGAGCTCTACACCATTGGCAGCGGCTTCTTCTACGGTATAAATGGAAGCAGCTCTTTCAAGCCGGGCTTTGTCAATATCTGTAACAACAAGCCTTGCCGGTCTTTTGTCGCAGTGAATCGTATAATCGATCAGTCCCAGCCCCATTGGTCCGACACCGGCCAGAACCGCCATGGAACCGCCTTCGACGATTCCCATATTGTGGATATAGGTGCCCTGCTTAATGTGGTAGTTCGCATGCATGGCCCCGACGAGACAGGACATGGGTTCAGCCAGAGATCCCATAAAAAAGGCATCTCCTTTGTAGGGAAGAAGGCAATCCATTTCCATAACCTCTTCGGGAATAATGATATATGTAGCGTCACCGCCGATATACTGATAGGAATAACCCGGCGCGTCGAGGCTTCCCTTGTAATTGAGAGCGGGCTGAATCGAAAATCTGTCGCCGCTCTTGAATTTCGAGGACCATCTGGAACCGACTTCCACAATCTCTCCGCAGAACTCATGTCCGATCATGACAGGATTATCCGCCACATTATCGGGAACGCGCTTGTGATCGGCTCCCTGACTCTGAGCCTTGTAGGAAGACATGCAGATACTGTCGGAAACAATCCTGGCCAGGATCTCGCCCTCTTTCAATGCCGGCAATTCAAACTCTTCCAATCTTAAATCGCCTTTACCGTAAAGACGTACTGCTTTTGTTTTCATATTTCTACTCCTGATTCTATCACTTTCAATCAAACTTTCGTTATACTTAATTTTATCTTTCGTATAGCTTTTCTGTCAATGTTATTTATGGTCAATTATTCTTTCTTTTCTGACTTTCTTTACGGATTCATCAAAACCAATTATGGAACATTGAATTGAAGAACATATGAATTACAATTTCAAATAGAGGTAATGATATGAGGGTTCTATCATTTATTTTATTTTTTATTTTCATTCTGAATCTATCCGGAGAAGAAACTATCCAATGGGTCTTTACTGATTACGAGCCGGCCAATTTTGTAGACGAAAAGGGAAACTATGCAGGCTTTCTTTATGAAATAACTATAGAAGCTCTGGAAAACAGAATGGGTATTCCTGTAAAAATATCCATTTACCCATGGCCCCGATGCCAGCACCTGGTCAAAGAAGGTGACTGCGACATAATGATCACAATACCTACCAGGGAAAGATTGGAATACACAATTCCCACAGAACTTCCTGTATGGATAAAAAGAAGGCTCATTTATACATATATAAATCATGAGGAACTGGAAACCATAAACCGATTGGACGGTTTTTCAGATATAAAAATGGCAGGATATTCCGTCATATCCTATATAGGGAATGACTGGATAAAAGAATACGTAGTCGATGATTTCCATATACCTGTTGAATATGCTAAAACTGTCGAAGGAATGTACAGAATGCTTTCTGCCAAAAGAGGTGATCTGGTCATAGAAGAAAAGAGCATTGCCCATTCAAATATAAAAAATCTTGGTCTAACCGAGCTGATTGTAGAAACAGAAGGAGTTGCGAATGAAAGCCATTTCCACCTTCTGATCAGCAAACAATCATCCTTCAGAAATATAATATCCGAACTGAATAGTGTTCTCAATGATATGTGGGAGGATGGCACAATCCAAAAGATTCTGTCCAAATACGGCGCCTGACCCCCAAAAAGGCGCCGGAAAGCTGAGCGTATTTCAATACTCAAGTTTTCCGGCGACGTAGAAGATGTCCCGAGATTCGCCTGATGCTAGTTAAGCATGAGCTGGCCGCCGGTGACCGGCACCGCCTGTCCCGTCTCATACTTCTGATCGACGATATACCTCACGGCCTTCATAACATCTTCGGTCGTACAACCCCTCTTCATCGGCACTTTCGCCTCGTAAAAGGCCCGCACATCGGCGATGGTCTTCGCCCCGGGAACTTTTCCTGTATTCAGATACTGAACAAACAATCCTCTATCGGGATCGGACCAGAGCGGCCCGTCGAGGAAGTTACCGGGACAGATAGAGTTCACTTTTATGTTGTCTGTAATGAGCTCAAGAGCGAAACTCTGAGTCAGGCCGATTCCGCCGAACTTGGCTCCCGCGTAGGCTCCGTTTTTATTGGAGCCTTCAAGCCCCGACTTGGAATTGATCTGAATGATATCGGTTAAATAACCGGATGCCATTTTATTCTGCTCCGCCATTAACCGGGCTGCGAATTTTGTGCAGATAAAATATCCCGTATAATCGACGGAAGTGACAAAGTTGAAATCTTTGAGCGTCATCTCTTTGACGCTTCCTGCTTTGAGAACACCGGCGTTACTGATAAAAACATCGACTCCGCCCGTTTTTAAAGCTATTGCTTCCATCATCCTCTCCACCGATTCTTCCTCGGTAACGTTGACTTCCACGGCGTAAGCAGTCTTTCTTCCGCTTTTGATGTTGAGCTCTTCGGCCAGCGCTTCAGCTCCCTTCATATTCATATCGGCGATAAAGACAATACTGCCCTGATCAACCAGATCCCGAACCAATCCTTCTCCGAATCCCTGAGCCCCTCCGGTCACAACAGATACTTTTCCATTGAGAACCGAGGGAGAGTGATTTCCGGGATAGTCAAGGGAGAATAACCCCATACCGGCGACTTCTATGGAAGCAGGACTGATTCCTCTCTCCTTCCTGTATTTTCTGAAGGCAACCGCCAGGCCGTCATCGGAGTTCTGACCTGCTTTGACTTTCAGAGTCTGATCATTCCCTTTCCCTTCCGGGGTAAAAGCGACGATGGCACATTTTCCATTATTATGGGATAGACCCCTTATCCAGGCTGCCATTTTCATTTTTTCATTCATTTCAATCACCTTCTACTTCAATATTTCTCTGATTTGCCCGGTTATAACCGGATCAGACGGATCGAGAAGACGACCGGCTTTACCATACCGGAAGATTCTCTCATCGAGAGACAGTCCCGCAAGGGGATTTTCTTTACTGAACAGATTGAGATCAGGATCACCGTCAGTCAGTTTTTCATGGGCTATGAGAGCCCAGGTCGCATCTATCAGGTGGGAGAAATCGGGATCGAGGACTTCCGGGCAGTGAAAAGACTGACGGGAGGAGTTGATATCCACGCCGCTGATCTCCATCAATCCGAATTCGCTGCTGAGTTTCTGAACCCGTTTCAGCTGTTCTTTTGTGTTGCGGGGCGGCATATAGGTTACGGCCCGGAAGCCTATCCTTTTCAATTCCTCAAAGAGAAGGTCCAGATAATCGTCTTCGAACTTCTCAGCTTTCTTATCACCTGTTGCACTATCCGTTACATCTCCCAGATAGGCATAAGCGGGAATGGCGCCGATGGAATTGGCGAAATTCACAACGACCTGCACATTGATGCACTCATCGTGATCGGGCTGTATAAAAAACCGTGGAAGGAAATTGGATTTCATAACACCCAGAAGATCGTACTGATAGTGGGGATTCGATTCGTCGAGAAGGAATTCTCTGATTTTAGAGCTGAGACTGATTTTCATCGTCTCTTCAAGAAAGCGGACAGTGTCCTCCCCTTTTCCGAATTGATCGAGGATTTTCCCGGCCAGGGCATAGAGAATATGACGTTCGGTAATGCTTCCCTTGATTCCCGCATTGGAGATGGCCAGAACATCTCTGTCAAAATCGATCTGCTCGATCGGGAAATCCTGGATCAGCTCGTTGAGCTTCTCCACCTCTTTCCTGTTTCTTTTGTTCCGTTCAACACAGATAGGAGCCAGAAAAGCTTCCACAAGGGGGAATTTATTCTGCGGAACTCCGTGTACCGCCATATAAGCGATATTTTCCGAGTCGGGATTGTTAATCTTCTTCCCTTCCAGTTTCGTTCCGTACATATTGACACGTACCTCGAAACCGCAGGTTGAAGCGATACCCAGAATTTTCGCCGCTTCAATTATTTCATATGCACCGGAAATGCTGTCGTGATCCATAATCCCCACAGCACCGAGCCCGGCTTTCCAGGCATGAAAAGCCGCCCCGGCGGGCGTATAGGGACTGAATGAATAGGTCGTGTGGACGTGGTTGTTCACTTCATCGTTTTTCGGCTCGGCGACTGCTTCGCCGGCCTTTTTTTTCAGGTTGGTCAGATTGATTTGACCCATAAATCAGACTCCCTCTTTGTTTCTTCTTAAAACTTCGCCATTTGTCTGGTTACTCTTTGCCGTGTAACCGGGCAGGGGCAGAATCTGCTCATGAACGGCATCGATCAGCCAGTCAGCGCTCGGGAAGAAATAATCTTCCATTTCGGCGGGAGGCGTAATCCAGTTCATGGCGCCGACAACAACGGGAGGAGCATCGAGATAGTCAAAAGCCTGACGGCTGATGTGAGACGCTGCCGTGTGGAGGAATGAACCTCTTTCGCTGGCATCGGAAGCGAGCAGGATTTTACCTGTTTTTTTAACGGACTCGATAATCTTCTCGTAATTGAGGGGATTCATAAATCTCATATCGATGACTTCCGCTTCCAGGCCGTGCTCCGCTTTAAGTTTCTCAGCGGCGTCCATGGCTGTATAAATTGTCGATCCGATTGTCAGGATAGTGATGTCCTTACCTTCTCTTCTGATAGCCGGCTCGCCTTCGGGAATCTCGTAGTAGCCTTCGGGAACGCCCTCTTTTTCGAACTGCTCGCCGATGCCGTATAGTTTCTGGCTTTCGAAGAAGATAACAGGATCGGTTCCTCTCAGAGCCAGGTTGAGCATACCTTTGGCATCGTAGGGAGTTGTGGGGAACATAACTTTCAGACCGGGAATATGAGCTGTAAGAGCCGTCCAGTCCTGGGAGTGCTGTGCACCGTATTTATTACCGACAGAAACTCTCAGGACGAGCGGCATCTTCAGAACTCCGCCGCTCATGGACTGCCATTTGGGCATCTGGTTGAATATTTCATCTCCCGCCCGGCCCATGAAGTCGCAGTACATCAGCTCGGCAACGGCCCGCCCGCCGCTCATGGCGTACCCGACAGCGGAACCGACAATCGCCGCTTCGGAAATGGGAGAGTTGAAAAGTCTGTGGTATGGCAGGGCTTCTGTGAGACCGCGGTATACAGCAAAGGCACCGCCCCAGTCTCTGTTCTCCTCACCGTAGGCGACCATTGTCGGATCTTCGTAGAACCGGTGCAACATGGCTTCGAAAAGTCCATCTCTGAGTGTAAAGGTTCTGGCCGCCGAATAGGGTTTGCCGTTCTCATCGAAGGCGAATCTGTTCTTTCTGGCATTGGATTTAACCTGGGGATTCTCCTCTTTGGGAGTGAGAACTTCAGGCTCTCTGTCGTCGAGTTTCGGTTCGTTTCCGTTGGAAAACATGACCGACTCGATAAAGGCCCCGTTTACATGGGGAGAAACTTCATCGTTAATGGCCAGAGACATGGTGTTGGTGATTTTTTCAACAACTTTTGTCTTCATAGCTTCCTGATCACTTTCGCTTATGACGCCGTTCTCAAGGAGATATTTACCGTATCCTTCGAGGCTGTCATTTTCTCTGAATGAATCGATCTCCTCTTTGGATCTGTAGGAAGAGGCATCGGAGGGAGAGTGACCGGAAAGTCTGTAGGTAATGGTTTCCATAAAGACAGGACCTTTACCTTCGAGGAGAAGTTTTTTCTTTCTCTCCATGGCATCAGCCACGGCGAGAGGATTGAAACCGTCCACTCTTTCGGTGTGCATATTGTCGGGATTAACTCCGGCGCCCACTCTGGCAGCCAGTCCGTAACCCATTGTCTCACCGGACGTCTGTCCGCCCATTCCGTAGAAGTTATTGAAGATATTGAGCATCCAGGGGGGATTGCCTCCCAGAGACTTGTCCCACAGAGTGGTGTACTGATCCATGGATCCCATGGAAAGAGCTTCCCAGACAGGACCGCATCCCAGAGAAGCATCTCCGATATTTCCGATTACGATTCCGGGTTTTCTGTTTACTCTTTTGTAGAGTGCGGCACCCATACTGATATCAGCGCTCCCCCCTACGATGGCGTTATTGGGCATGCTTCCGAAAGGAGAAAAGAAAGTATGCATGGAACCGCCGAGACCCTTGTTGAATCCCGTCGCACGGGCGAAGATTTCAGCCAGAGCACCGTAGAGAACAAAGTTTTCAGCCAGGTCTTTCGTATCGCCGTTTTTGTATCCTTTTTCAACCACTCTGAGGCAGTCTCCGCCGAAAAAGTTTTCCATGATACCGGTCAGATCTTTGTCATCCATCTGTCTGACAGCGGAAAAAGACTTGGATAGGATTTCTCCGTGGGATCTGTGGGAACCGAAGATAAAGTCATCGGCCGTAAGGTGATAGCTCTGCCCGACAGAAGCGGATTCCTGTCCGGCGGAAAGGTGAGCGGGACCTCTGTGATTGTAGGCGATTCCGTTGTAGGAACCTTCGGTTTTAATGGAGTTGAGCATCATCTCGAACTCGCGGACCATCAGCATATCGTAATAGATATTTTTCAGCCCCTCTTTACCGTATTTTTTCAGCTCTTTCTTTATGTCCGGTTTATACTGATTAACCGGGATATCCTTGATCTTTATTACATCTGATTTTCTTACTTCGATGGGATCGACTACTTGTGATCTTGGCATTCTTAAACTCCTTTATTACAACGCCCAGAGGGTATCTTTGATGATTTCCGATACCGAGGGATGGGGGAAAATGATTTCTTTAACTTCGCTGACTCTCAGTTCAGCTTCTATCATGGTTGAACCGGCCGCAATGATCTCGCTGCACATGCCGCCGAGCATGTGGACCCCGAGAATCACATCCGAATCCGCATCAACGACGACTTTACAAACACCGGAGGCTTTTCCGTTTTCCGCAAAGAACCTTCCATTTCCACGCATCTGCATGGAAGCGGCTTTTACATTGAATCCTTTTTCCTTGGCTTCACTCTCTGTCATTCCGACACCGGCCGCTTCGGGATGGCTGTAAACCGCCCAGGGAACAGCCTTGTACCGCATATGGTCGTCGCCTCCGCAGATGTTGTTTACAGCCACTTCGCCCATGCGGTAGGCTGAGTGTGCCAGTAGTGATTTACCTGTGACATCTCCAATGGCATAAACACCGGGAAGATTGGTCCGCATTTTATCATCTACTTTGATCCTGCCTCTTTCGATATCCAGACCGGCTCCTTCAAAGTTCTCTATATTGGGCCGCCTGCCGACAGACATGAGGATAAGATCCGCTTCGATGCTGTTCTCCTTCCCCTTTTTATCTGTATAGAAAACCTTCTTACCGTCTATCTTTTCCACTTTGCAGGAAAGGTTGAAATTGACAGCTTTCATTTCCCGCCTCATAACTTTTGCCAGGTCTCTGTCCATAAAAGGTACGATCTCATCCATCATCTCGATGATATCTGTCTGAATACCGAGATTGGAGAAAAAGGAAGCGAATTCCAGGCCGATAACACCGCCGCCGATAACGGCAACCTTTTCGGGAAGCTCTTTCAGCTCAAGAACTTCACGACTGGTTTTGACATGGGGACTGTCGGCACCGGGTATGGGAAGAATGAAAGGACGGGAACCGGTAGCTAATATGATAGTCTCACCTTCATATTCCTTTCCGTCGACCTGAACCTTCCTGCCGCCCTTGAAGAAGGCTTCGCCTTCGATGACGTCCACTTTATTGTGTTTCATAAGGAAAGCGACGCCATTGCGATTGTGCATAACAACTTCCTGTTTCCAGGCCATGGCCTCTTCCATATTGAAAGAGACATTCTCGGCATGGACGCCGAACTGCTCGCTGTGAAGAGCTTTCTTGTAGAGTTTTGAAGAGTTCAAAAGGCTTTTTGTGGGAATACAGCCCCTGTTGAGACAGACACCGCCGAGGTGTTCCTTTTCAATGATAAGGACTTTCTTCCCTCTGGCTCCCGCCCTTTCGGCAGCAAGATAACCGCCGGGACCGGATCCGATAATAATGATATCGTACATTAATCTCCCCTTATACTGCTGTGAGCAGATCGATATTTTCTATAGCTTTAACGAGTTCCTGCAGAAAAGCCGCTCCGGGAGCGCCGTCCACAGCCTGATGGTCAATCGTAAGAGACAGACCCATATAGGGTACGAACTTCACTTCGCCGTTTCTTTCTACAGGTTTGAGGTTGACTGAACAGACTCCGAGGATTCCCACTTCCGGTTTGTTGAGAACCGGTGTGAAACTCTCGATGCCCATGGACCCGAGATTGGTTATGGTAAATGTTCCGCCCTGCAGATCGTCGGGATTGGATTTCCCGGCATGGGCGGCTCCGAAAAGCTCCTTGCCTTTTTCCGAAATTCCCTTGAGAGAATAGGCGCCCGCGTCCTTGATAACCGGAACGAGCAGGCCTCTCTCCGTATTGACGGCGCATCCCAGATGCACTTTTTCAAAACGGCGGATCGTATCGCCGAAAAAATGCTCATTCAGTTCGGGATATTTCGGCAGCGTTTTCGCCACGGCGTAGAGAATCATATCGTTGATAGTGATTTTCTGCAGTCCCATAGATTCATCGCTGTTTTTAATTTTCTTTCTGAGAGCCAGGATAGCTGTCGCATCGGCGGAGGAATTAAGAGTGAGCTGAGCTGTCGTCGCAAGGGAATCGAACATTCTCTCAGCTGTAATTTTACGGATACCCCGCACTTTGATGTCTTCGACAGGACCGGGAAAAGCTGTATACGCTCCGGCGGCTGATGGAGCAGAAGGCTGAAGGGCCGCTTCGCTGTTCTGAACATCGGAAAGAAGAACCCGTCCTCCGATTCCGCTGCCTTTAACAGGCAAGGGCTTACCGGATTTAAAGAGCTCCTCGATTGCGGCGGGAGAGAGTGAGGGATAGTCTTTTGTCAGATTCAGGATATCTCTTTCAATAACCCGTCCATCCGGTCCTGAACCGGCAACTGTGCGAATATCTATTCCTTTGGCGGCGGCCAGATTCATGGCTCTGGGAGAACCGGCTCTTTTCCCTTCAACGGCTTCGGCGACCTGCGTCGCGGGAACCTGAACGGCAGCCTGAGCAGGTTCTGCAGCAGGAGATTTGCTTCCTTCAGAAGCTGAGGGAGAATTTTCTGCAGGGGATTCCTCTTCACCACCGGCAGAAAAGCCACTGATATCTTCACCGGGCTCACCGATAAGAGCAATCATTTCGTGCACCGGTACCTCGGCGTCTTCTTCATAAAAAATCTTGAGCAGAGTGCCTTCGAATCCCGATTCGACTTCGATTGTAGCCTTATCTGTCTCAACTTCACAAAGGATATCGCCAACAGCGACGACTTCTCCCTCTTTCTTAAGCCATGAAACAATGATACAGGACTCTACAGAGTTTCCCTGTTTGGGCATTAAAACTTTTTCCGCCACAATTCTCTCCTATTTAACAGCAAATCCGCTTTTTATCCGGTTTTTTTAACATTTCGTTATGGTTTTTATTATCTTTCGCTTAAGAGTTTTAGTCAATACTCTTTTTCTTTATTCTTTCTTTTTACTTTCTTATTACTTTTTTATTTCTTTCTCTAATTTTAGAATTTCATAATGGTCTATCTTGAATTCAACTGATTTTATCGGATAATTAATAGGGAGGAGGAATCTTCTGGAAGAAATCAAAATATATCCTCAATGGGAAAACATCCAAATAACCGAAGATTACTCTGTTTCATTCAGGACGGTAGGTGATTGTTTCCTTCTTTCACTGCCCTCGGGAGATAGTAGAGGCGAAGGTCTTTCCGGGTTTCTTCTTAAAAGAAAAGAATTCCTCGAGGAAACCGGTCTGTACCATAAACCCCATGTCGAATTGAAGGATTACTCGCAGATACGGGGTAAAATATCAAAAAATAACCGGATGATTTTCACCCGGCATCTTCTGGAAGAACAGGAACGGGGATATCTTCTGGGATTGATGGGCTTCAACGGTCCGCCCTTTATCAGATGGTCTTTTGAACTGGGTCGAAGACTTTACAGTAGAGATTTTCCTCTGCATCTATATAAGACTTATAGCGAAGCTTTGAATGAAGCAGAACTTCTTCTGGCATCAAGCCGTTCCGACTCTAAGATTTCCCATGATAATGACTTCTCCGATCCTGACGTGGAAAAGCTCTTTTACTATATTAGCGCAATGAGCTGGGATCTCGATTCTAATACAATGCCTTCGCTTGAAATTGATGAACAAAGCCCTTACCGGAAAATTTATGAAGCTCTGGCTCTTGTGAAATCGGACTTCAACCATATTCTGGAAAAGCAGCGGGAAACAGAAAAGGCTATTGAAACCAAAGTGCAGGAAAGGACGAGGCAACTGAGAGACCAGCAGACAAAACTTGAAACTAGCCTTGATCTGCTTTCCCATGACACGAAGAATCATTTTATAAGTCTTAAATATGATGCTGATCAGGTCGAGGATGCGAATCTGAAAAACTCCATGGAAGAATCCATCTGCGAGATTGAAGAGCTGATAAGCGAAGCTACGGGAATCATGTCATCGAAAAAGAGAATAACCTCTCTTCCTGAAATTCTGGAGACAATCCGTGTAACGGAAAAAAGGGTTCCACTGCAGGCTCACGACAGAATCCGCGTTGAATATAAATCTCCCGAATTTCTCTACGTTCAGACAACGGCTCTTTTAAAAAACGCCCTTTCAAACCTTATCGAAAATGCTTTGAAATACACCGGGACCGGCAATGAAGTGAGAATCTTCTGCGAGAGAAACAAAAAGGTTCAGATACATATAATAGATTTCGGTTCGGGAATTCCCGATGCGGAAAAAGAAAAGATCCTGGAAAAATTCTACCGCCGGGAGTTGAATGAAGAAATAGAGGGAACCGGCCGCGGGCTCTGGATAACTAATAATATCATCCGTCAGGAGGGCGGGACGCTGACCATATCGGACAATCCCCGGGGGGGAGCTGTTTTTTCCATAAGCCTGCCTCCCTATCAAGTTGAAGACTTCCAGGGGATGCTGAAGGAACTGTCCGAATGGTTCGAAAGCCCGCTCGACTCGATCCGCTCCCGGGCGGAAACTTATAGAACACTCTATCAGCTGCAGGGGCGCGAAGACGTTGAAGATCTTGATTCCGCTGTTTTCACGTCTCTCCTGTCGGAAATAAGGAAAGAAAGAAAAGAGGAAAAGCAGGCCCATATGGCCAGAAAACTGGATCACCTGAAGAACCGGAACCCTGAAGGAAAGTCCATTATCATCGCCGATGACTCACTCTATGTCCAGTATTATCTGAGCCGTTATTTTACCGAGCTCGGGCTTAATGTAATCGATTATGTGGATAATGGAGAATCAGCTGTCATCTCCTACAGGAAGAGAAAACCCGATTACATTTCTCTGGATAATAATATGAATGTCATGACCGGTCCCGAAGCAGCGGAACAGATTTACGCTTACGATAAGGACTGCCGGGTTATTTTCATAACAGCTTTAGGAGATTCCAGTCTGTTCAGAGAAGCGCTGAAAGAAAAACTGGCTTCATGCAGATACAGGATTCTTACCAAACCGATTTACAAAAAAGATATAGAAGTACTTCTGGACGAATTTTAAGAGAAAAGGCTGACTCACTCATCGGCATGACCGACTGGTCTGGTTTGTACAACCTTTCCCGGATTATTCAGAAATAGTATATTTTTTCTTTTTCTCTTCTTTTTTACTTAATGGTAATAATTATAGAAGACTGAAATTATTCTGACAAATTTTCATATTTTTGAGCTCTTTGCAAAAAAATCCTGTTTTTTGCTCAGAAACTCTTATAATTGTTCTGTTGAATCAAAAAGTTTTAATAAAAAGGAAAATCTATGAAAAAAGTCAGCAAAATCCTGCTTCTCTTAGCGGTAGCAGGTATCATGTCATCATGTCTGCAAAGCGGCATAGACATCACAGTCAATAAAGACGGAAGCGGAGAACTGGTTCAGACATTTAAAGTCCAGAGAGAGTACATGGCCTTTATGAATATGGGAGAGTCCTCCAGCGACCCTAATATGATCAATAGAGATCAGCTTGAGCAGATGGCTGGAATTATGGGTGAAGGAGTTGTCCTGAAAAAGATCATCCCCTCTCCCGCAGATAACATCTATGCAGGTTATGAAGCGGTTTATTCCTTCAGTGACATTACAAAGCTGAAAACCTCACCGACCCCTATGACTACGCCGGGAGAAACGGGGGACGATTCTGACTGGATCACTTTCGATTTCGCCAAAGGCAATACGGCCAGACTGACAGTTATCTCTCAGGAAAGCGAAGAAGAGATGATGGAAGAATCTGAAGAGGAATGGGAATCCTCAGAGCCTTCCGCGGAGGAGCAGGCTCAGATAGATCAGATGAAACAGATCTACAGAACCATGCATTTCTGGTTCAAAATCCATTTTAACGGTTCCATTACAAACACCAACGCTCTCTATTCCGATAAATCAGCCATTACCATTATGGATATGAGTTTTGAAAAAATCGTCGAAAACGATGATCTGTTCAAGAAACTGACTTCAGAAGGCGAAAGCGATCTGGAAAAGATAAGGGGAGACCTGGAAAAAGCCGGCGTTAAGGTTGACGACAGCGACAATATAGAGGTTTCTTTCCGTTGATTGTAATCCTATTTTGCGCTTTCAATGGTAAAAAATTCGTTGAGGCGCATAACTGAAAACAATTCCAGCAGATCCGGGGAGAGATTGGTAATGACCAGCTCTCCTCCCCTCGCGGTCAGTGTGTTATGGGTGGATACCATCAGTCCGATTCCCATGGAATCGATCATTTCTACAGTGTTGAAATTCACAGTAATACGGTTCAGCTGTTCCGATAATAATTTCTTCAGCGTTCCCCGCAAATCTTCAACCGTTTCCGATACAAGATTTGCCGAAAAAAATATCTCGGCGGAATCCGCTTTTTTCTCAACAGTAATACGGCTCATTCTTCAGTGACCTCACTCAACACTATATAACATATTCTATTCTTTCAGACTAAACTATAAAAGCAAAAAAATCCAAAGGTTCCTGAGCTTCATTGACCCGAATCGGATGATCCTGATATAAATTGACATGGAACAGATAGAAAACGTACTGGCACAAAGGTACGCATCTGAAAAGATGAAAGAAATTTGGTCCCCCAGGGGACGCATACTGCTGGAACGGGATCTATGGATTGCCGTATTGAAAGCCCAGAAAGATCTGGGACTCCCTATTGATGACGATGTCATCCCCGCTTACGAAAAAGTCCGCGATACAGTGAATTTACAGTCAATCAAAGACAGGGAGAAAATCACACGACACGATGTTAAATCGCGCATCGAGGAATTCTGCGAACTGGCCGGTAAAGAGCACATCCACAAGGGAATGACCAGCCGGGACCTGACGGAAAACGTTGAACAGCTCCAGGTGTATAAAGCACTGGAACTCACCAGATCAAAAGCTGTTGCGGCACTGGTAAAACTGGCGGAAAAAGCCGATTTCTATCGACACCGGATAATCACGGCCAGAACCCACAATGTTGCGGCTCAGCCGACCACTCTCGGCAAGAGAATTGCCATGTTCGGACAGGAGCTCCTTCTGGCTCTTGAGAATCTCGATAGAGTCATTGCCAATTATCCAGTTCGGGGTATAAAAGGTGCCGTGGGAACTCAGCTGGACCAGCTGACCCTTTTTAACGGTGACAGCGGGAAAGTGAAGCTACTGGAAGAGAAAATTGTCGGCCATCTTGGCATCGGCCGCAGTCTCAATGCTGTCGGGCAGGTTTACCCCCGTAGTCTCGATCATCATGTTGTCAGCGCTCTCTATCAGTTGAGCAGCGGTCCCTCCAGTTTTGCCAAAACGCTCCGTATCATGGCAGGAAATGAAACGGCAAGCGAAGGATTTGCCAAAGGCCAGGTTGGTTCATCGGCCATGCCTCATAAAATGAACAGCCGTTCCTGCGAAAGAGTCAACGGTTTTCATCTTATACTCAACGGATATCTGAATATGGTGGCCGGTCTGGCGGGAGACCAGTGGAACGAAGGAGATGTGTCCTGTTCCGTTGTCAGGAGAGTTGCCCTCCCCGATAGTTTCTACGCGATCGACGGGATGTTTGAAACATTTCTGACAGTTCTGAATCAGATGACCATATTCCCCGCTGTTATCGAGCGTGAAAATACCCATTATTTCCCTTTCCTCTCATCGACAACCATTATGATGGAAGCTGTGAAGAAAGGCGCCGGACGGGAGACGGCTCATGAAGCGATTAAAGAGCATGCCGTAGCCACGGTTCATGATCTGAGAAACGGCGTAATCGATTCCAACGATCTCCTGGACAGACTGGCAGCCGATGACAGGCTCGGCCTGACCATGGATGAGCTTAAACAGATTCTCTCCCGCGGAGAGGAACTGGTCGGAGCGGCTTCTGCCCAGGTGGATGCTTTTATGGCTGAAGCGGAGAAATGGAAAACGGCGTATCCCGAAGCAGCCGGTTATGATCCGGGGAATATTCTTTAATATCCGATGTCGGGATCGGATGGGGGAAGCAAGGGATTCAGTTTCTCATATCCTTTAAAAAAGGGAATCGCTGTCTGACAAAATCTGTTTCGCCCTCATCGATTTCAAAGCAGCGGCATTCGCCGTCCAGTCGAAACAGCTCGACCTCGTCACCGGAAGGGCTGAAGACGGCGGAATGCCCGTTGTAATGCAAACCGTTTCCATCGATTCCTTTTCTGTTGACGGCGACGACGAAGCACTGATTCTCTATGGCGCGGGCTTTTAAAAGGGCATCCCATTGATCGATCCGGCTATCCGGCCAGTTGGCGATGACAAAGATAACAGAGACGCTTTTTGCCACTCTCCTGAATAGCTCGGGAAAACGAAGGTCATAACAGATAAACACCGAAGATTTCATACCTTCAATTTCAAAGACAATCTGCTTATCTCCGTTACTGTAGATTTTATCTTCACCGGAATAGGAAAAACCGTAATTCTTCGTATAGACATCGATGATTTCACCATCGGAATTAATGATATACGCCCTGTTTTCATAAGAGCCTTCCGATTTGACTGCGATTCCTGCAATTAGGGAAATTCCGTATTTTGCCGCCAGCTGGTTGAGTGTGGAGACAACCGTTCCGTTTTCAGCCTCTGTGATTTTTTCAGCGTTCATGGAAAAACCGGTGGCGAACATTTCCGGAAAAACGGCGATGGCACAATCATGCTCGACAGCAGTCTCTATCAGTTTCTCAGCTTTCCGGAGGTTTTTGTCCTTATCCTCCCAGAATATGTCCATTTGCATGAGCGCCAGTTTCATTTTTTAAGAACCGCCGAGTAGTTGAAACTGGTGCTCTCTTCATTTCTGTCGGTTGCAGGAGGCGGTTCGGGAGAAAAAGATGAAATTTCGTTCCGCATTTCCTCTGTCATATTTATGTCAACTGAAGCAAGCGAATCTTCGAGCTGCCCGGGATTTCTGGCGCCGATAATCGGTGCGGTAACGGCGGAATGAGCTGCCACCCAGCGTACAGCCAGAGAGACTGGATTCATATTATTTTTTTCGGCGAATTCCGTAAATGCTTCGGCAATATTGAAATTGATCTGATCGCCGTAACGCCGGCCATACATTTTATTCGCCACGATTCTTCCCGTTTCGGGTTTACGGTTTTTTCCGTATTTGCCGGTCAGAAGTCCACCGCCGAGAGGACTGTAGGACGTAACAGCGATATTTTCGCTTTGAGCCATGGGAAGGATTTCCACTTCAGCCTGTCTCTTGGCCAGATTATACATGGGCTGGATGCATCGGATGGGAGCGTATCCCCTTTCCGATGCGATACTGTTGGCTTTGACGACCTGCCAGGCGGCGAAATTGCTCACGGCAGGATAGAGAATTTTTCCCTGACTGACCATATCATCGAGTGTCCTCATTATGTCGGCAAGATCCATATTGTCGTCAAAACGGTGTATATAAAACAGATCGACATAATCTGTCTTCAACCGTTTCAAACTGGCATGGAGAGACTCAAAGAGGTGTTTCCTCGAAGCACCTTTGCTGTTTATCCCATCTCCGAAGGGGAAATAAGCTTTGGTAGTCAGGATCAGCTCCTGTCTTTCCGCAGAGGAAAACTCCCCCAGATATTCTTCCGCCAGTCCTTTCTGATAAACATTGGCGCAATCGAAAAAATTGATACCCCTGTCCCGGGCTTTCTTGTACATAGCCAGAGAAGTGCTCTTATCGGCATCACCGCCGAAAGACATTGTACCGAAACAGAGTTCAGAGACCTGAACTCCTGTATTGCCCAGATATTTGTAATCCATAGTTATTCCTTTTTGTTAATTATTATAGTCGTTTTTATTAAAAGAACCACTATTTACAGCACTGGGTAACAGACATTGGGAAACCTATAGTACAGGAAAAAGAATGTATTTCTTGACTTTTTATATCGTGCGCGATATATTCGTTATAGATAATATCGTTAAGGAGCTTATAGATGTCTGAATTTTATGAAAAAGAAGCCCGGGATGTTCAAGGGACAAATATATCAATGAAAAAATTTGAAGGAAAAACCGTTCTCGTTGTCAATACAGCCAGCAAATGCGGTTTTACTCCTCAGTATGAAGGATTGCAGAAACTCTATGAAAAATACAAGGACAGGGGTCTGGAGATTCTCGGTTTCCCCTGCGACCAGTTTGCTCACCAGGAGCCGGGCACCGATGAGGAGATATACAAGTTCTGTTCCGTCAATTTCGGTGTGACTTTTCCCCTATTCCGAAAAATAGAAGTGAACGGATCGGAAGCCCATCCCATCTATCAGTATCTTAAAAAAGAGCTGCCCGGCGCCATAGGTCCCGCTATCAAATGGAATTTTACCAAATTTCTCATCGGACCCGACGGTAAGCCCCGGAAAAGGTTTTCCCCCTCCACAGAGCCAGAAAAACTGGAAAAGTATATTGAGCCCCTTCTTTCCGGTGAATAGTATATGGGCGGATATGAACAGCTGAAACTGGAAAACCAGTTCTGTTTCCCTCTCTATGCGGCTTCGCGACTGGTAACAAGAATGTATCAGCCTCTGCTTGAAAAACTCGATATCACCTATCCCCAGTACCTGATTCTTCTGGTTCTCTGGGATAGGGGAGAAGCCGGAGTCATGGAATTGGGAGAGAGACTGATGCTGGCTTCCAACACGCTGACTCCCCTTCTGAAGAGAATGGAAAGCAAAGGTATAATCCGGAGAGTCCGTTCGGAAAATGATGAAAGAAAAGTCATCATTTCACTGACAGAGAAAGGGAAAGACATGGAAGAACAAGCCTGCCATATTCCGGAAGCTCTTGCGACCGAAGCCGGAGAAAACTTTCCACTGGAAAGAATTCTTAAACTCCGTGATGAACTGAATGATTTCCTGAAAGAATTTAAAACTATCTGAAGGTCAGGAAACAGAATATTGCTGTAACCGGTGTAAAAAAAGGACCGCCAACCGGCGGTCCCTGCTTTTCAAGTCAGCGGCTTATGCAAAATGTTTTTTGATCTTCTCTACAACAGCTTCGGGAACAAATCCGAATTTTTTCTGAAGTACGCCGGCAGGAGCCGATTCACCGAAGTGATCGATGCCGATCGCCAGACCGTCAAATCCCACATATTTGCCCCACCCGTAAGTGGTCGCTGCTTCGATGGAGACTCTTTTCGTGCATGAGGAAGGCAGAACGGAATCTCTGTAAGCTTTGTCCTGTCTTTCGAAGATCTCTCTTGAAGGCATGGAAACCACTCTGACTTTTTTCCCCTCTTTTCTCAGAAGTTCCGCAGACTCCAGAGCCAGGTTCACTTCCGAACCGGTGGCGATGAGAATCATATCGAATCCCGCATCTTCACTGAGAATATAAGCCCCTCTGGACATATCGATTTTTGCGGCCTGTTCAGACGATAGGGGTGCAAGATTCTGTCTTGTCAGAACGAGAGCCACAGGTCCCTGAATCCGGACAGCCTGATTCCAGGCATGGGCCGCTTCATTGGCATCGGCTGGACGGATAACTGTCATATCCGGAATAGTTCTGAGCATGGGAAGCTGCTCGATAGGCTCATGTGTCGGTCCGTCTTCACCGACGAAGAAAGAATCATGAGTCAGAATGTAGACCTGATTCAGTTTCTGAAGGGCTGCCAGTCTGATAGCCGGCTTCATGTAATCGGAGAATACGAAGAAAGTCGAACTGTAGGGAATGGCCACTCCGTAAAGAGCCATACCGTTGGCAATCATGGCCATACCGAGTTCCCTTACGCCGAAGTGGAAGTTTCTTCCCTCATAAGAACCTGCCTGAAAGCTGGTTTCTCCCTGGATATCCGATTTTGTTGAAGGAGCGAGGTCCGCTGCTCCCCCCATGAGAGAGGGAATCAGTTCCGCCGCTTTCTGAAGGATTTTACCGCTGGAGGCTCTGGTCGCCATGGCGCCCTCTACGGGAGCAGCCTTGAGGAGCTCTTCGAGAAGATTCTCTGGAACGGTTTTGCCAGTAAGGGAATCGATGAGAGCCGCTCTGGAACTTTCGGCTTTTCTGTAGGCTTCAAAATCTTTATTCCACGCTGCTGCCTCTTCTTTCAATTCCTTTATACGGGCACTGATTTCTGTTTTGACTTCCGCGGGAACGGTAAAGGGTTCCGCGCTGAAACCCAGCGCTTCTTTTGTCGCAGCAAGCTCTTCGACTCCGAGCGGCTCACCGTGGGTTTTATGGGAACCGCCCTTATTGGGAGCTCCGAATCCGATTGTAGTCTTTCCGATAATGAGAGTCGGTCTGCCGTCGCTTTTGCGGGCTGCGGTCAGAGCCATATCGTTCTGATCGAGGTCGTTCCCGTTTTCAACATGGAGAACTCTCCAGTTATAGGCTTCGAAACGCTTTGCCACATCTTCAGTGAAGGCCTTGTCGGTATTTCCTTCAATAGTGATCTTATTGTCATCGTAAAAAACAATAAGATTGTCCAGTTTGAGGTGTCCTGCCAGAGAAGCGGCTTCGGAAGTCGTTCCCTCCTGCATACAGCCGTCGCCGGAAATAACATATACTTTCTGATCTTTCAACAGATCGCTTTTGTCCAGACCTGTTCTGGCGGCAAAGTTCTTCGCTGCCATTGCCATTCCAACCGCTGATGCGAAACCGCTTCCCAGAGGTCCGGTGGTACAGTCGACACCGGCTGTATGACCGAACTCGGGGTGTCCCGGAGTCAGACTTCCGAGCTGACGGAAATTCTGGAGTTCTTCCATGGACAGGCCGTAATCGAAAAGGTGAAGGAGCGAATAAAGAAGCATGGAACCGTGTCCCGCTGAGAGGACGAAACGGTCTCTTCCGATCCATGCGGGATCGGCGGGGTTGTGACGCATATGCTTTTTCCAGAGCGTATATGCAAAATCGGCACATCCCATGGGCATACCGGGATGTCCGGAATTGGCCTTTTGAACAGCTTCGGCAGAAAGAACACGGATTGTGTCAGCTGCCAGCCTGGCGTTTTTGTCAGTTTTCATTAAAACATTCTCCTGATATTTTTATGATTTTTTTGATGCGACTTCAGTATATAATCAAAAAAACCTTCTGGTCTATGGGTGGGTTTATACGAGACGGATGTCTGTTCCGCTTTCGCGGATTTTTTCAAAAGTCTCCCTCGGCAGCCCCCTGTCACATATGATGGAATCGAGATGGTCGAGAGATAGAATTTTGACAAAACCGTTCATTCCGTATTTAGTCGAATCCGCCACGAGTATGGTTTTGCGGGCCTGCTGGTTCATTTTCTTAATGACTTCGGCGCCGTCCACCAGATCGGTGGTCATTCCCGTTTCCAGCGAAAATCCGCTTGTTCCCACAAAGGCGTATTTGACGTGAAAGTTTTCCAGATCCACCAGCGACACCGGTCCGACGATGGCTTCTGAAGATGGCTGAAATGAACCTCCGACCAGCGTCAGGTGCAGAGCCGGATTAATACGGGCGTACGTGAATACGAGAGTGGAGTTTGTTACGATATGGATATCCCGTTTTCCAAGCAGATATTTGGGAATGAGCGCTGTGGTCGTTCCGTCGTTTATCATTATGGTATCGCCGTCCTTAATCATATCCGCGGCGGCTTTGGCAATGCGGTTTTTTTCTTCAACGGCATGTTTCTGGCTTTCGAGAATGTCAGGATGAAAAGCCGGAAAAGCTCCCCCCCGGGTTCTGACGATAAGCCCTTTTTCCTCCAGAGATGTAAAATCGCTCCGGATGGTCACTTTAGAGACTTCAAGCAAATCACTGATTTCATTGACCGACGGATTATTGCCTTCCATCAGTATATCAAGAATTTTCTTTTCTCTTTCGGAAAGACTGACATTCATTGCACAAACTCCTTACGGGCAGAACAGCATCAAAAGCAATTATACATCTCTTTCCTTTTATTTTTCAATATCTTTCTTTGGACTTTCTTTTTTCTTCTTTTCTTTATTAGAGGAACTGATTGTATTCGAGTCTGAGACCATCGTGGTTCTCCGTTACGAAATAGGTGACGCCGTTCTCAAAAAAAGGCAGTACGGCGATCCCCTCTACGACGGGAATTCCTTTCGAAGTGACAGCGGCATACCGCTCCTGCAGATCTTTTTCATCGAAAGCGATATGATTGACAGGTCCCGGTGCCACGAGACCCTCCGACACTTCCCTTATCTTCAGCCGTACATTTCCATTGCGGAAAAAATCATCGTCCTTCACAAAGCTGTGAAGAACCAGATCATCTGCTGTTTGAACGGGATCGGAGCTGTTAAGTTCTATATAGGCTAAAGACGCAAGGGCGCCTTTCTCAAAAACCAGATTTTCCCCCGACGGGCCGGAATACGTCCCTTCAAGTTCGGGAGAAATAAAATGCAGGGCTCCGATCACGGGATTGTCCGGCTTGGAAAGAGGACTCGTATAAAACTCGAGCATTGTGCCGGCCACTTCGATAAAGGCGACTTTGACTCCGTCATTCAGAACGGTCCGGAAATGGGGAGAGAACCCCATATCTCCGTACCACGCAACAGTCTTTTCCATGTCCTCGACGGGGATGCCGATGTGCTGAATTTCAAACATTTATTACCTTCTTCGCCATTATACAACTCTCCCGCCGGGCAAGTAAACATATAGTCAAGAACCGGATCATAAATAGTCGCTTCCGTATATCTCTTTCAGCTGTTTTCTGAACCGGTTAGGTGTTGTTCCCGAATGTTCTCTGAAATGCCGGAAAAAAGCCTGAAGCGAGCCGAAACCCGCTTCGCCAGCGATATCCTCCAACTTTCTGTCCGAACCGTGCAGCAGTCCTGTGGCAATACGTATTCTCTGATCGATGATTGCCTCATGGACTGACTTCCCTGTTTCTCTTCTGAAATGATATTCCAGAGTTCTTCTGCTCACAGACAGGGTGCTTGCCAATGAGTTAACATCGTTCTGGTGGCCCCTGTCCGACTGGAGAATCCTGTAAGCCCGGGAAATCAGTTCGTCCTCGATTCCCAGAAGAGCCGTGGAATTGCGCTCAATGATATGAGCCGGAGGAATCAGCACAGGCTCACCCGCTGTCTCATTCCCTTCCATCATTCTGTCGAGTTTTTCGGCTGCGCTGTAACCTATGCGCTCAAGTTGAAGCAAAACCGATGAGAGAGGAGGATCGGAGAGTTCGCAGGGAATATCCTCATTATCGACTCCCAGAATGGAGATGCGGTCGGGAACTCTAATATCTTCGGCCTGACAGACGGCGCTCACCCTCAAAGCCGTTTTATCGTTACAGGCCAAGACCCCCGCAGGTTTGGGAAGCGACGCGAGAAACAGGGCCAGTTCAATGCTGTACGGTTCTTCGAGCCACCAGGAAAGAGGGCGGTTGAACACAGGAATGCCTTCTACACCGATTCTATCGCAAAAGCCTTTGTATCTGAGCTCAGACCACTTTGTCCCTGCCGCTCCGCAGAAAGCAAATGAGGAAAACCCCTTTTCCAGAAAGAAGCGGGCGGCCCTCTCCCCCGTCAGATAATCATCATTACAGACGCTCTGTACATCAGGCGAACTATAGGCATTGGCAATATCCACAATAGAACCGCTGAAACCGGCAAGTGGTTCGAGAGATTCGGCATACTCCCTTCTGATAATCAGTCCGTCCCCTTTCCAGTCCTTCAACTGTTTAAGGGGAGAAAACATCCACCCCTGCCCGAAGAGCTTCCAGTCTCCCTTCTCTTTTGCATAGCGGACGATACCTCTGGCCACGCGGTGGTCGTAGTAATCGGATAAACCCATTACCAATGCGATTTGTTTCATAAGGCGATTATATCATAACTCATCGAAAATTTGCGCATTATGGTATATTATATTCGCATTTAGCGCATTGTTTGATCAGTATAGTGATTTTATACTTTTATCATGAAAAACAAAAAGATTACTTTACCGCGGTTGATCCACGGTTCCAGTTCCCTGGGCAACCTTTACCAGGTTCTACCGGGAGAGACAAAAAAAGAGCTTGTTTCCCATTGGATAAGTTGTTCGGAGAAACCTGTCTGTATAGATTCCGCAGGAAAATACGGTGCGGGACTGGCACTCGAGGAAATAGGAAAAGCTCTACGGAATCTTTCCGTCCCGCCGCAGGATGTGATGATCAGCAACAAACTGGGGTGGACCCGGATTCCCCTGACGGGAGATGAACCGACATTCGAACCGGGAGTATGGAAATCTCTGCAATACGATGCGGAACAATCCATAGGGAAAACAGGGATCCATGATTGCTGGAAACAGGGCAATGAACTTCTCGGAGCCCCTTACAAAGCCGATCTGGTATCGGTTCACGACCCCGATGAATACCTCGATGGAGCATCAACGGAGGCGGAGAAAGCAAAACGTCACGAAGATATTATTCAGGCATATCAGACCCTTTCGGAGCTGAAGAAAGCCGGAGAGGTAAAAGCCATAGGCATAGGTTCAAAGAACTGGAAGGTTATCAGAAGTCTTGCCGCGGAAATCGATTTCGACTGGGTCATGTTTGCCAATAGCTTTACCATTTACTCCCACCCTTCGGAACTTGTCGATCTTATTGATGAATTATCAAAAGAAGGCGTAGCCATAGTCAATTCCGCTGTTTTCCATTCGGGTTTCCTTGCAGGCTCATCATACTTCGATTACAGGGAAGTGAGCCGGGAAGAAGAACCCCGTCTCTATGAATGGCGGGACCGCTTTTTCAAAATATGCCAGGGCTATGATGTAAAACCCGTTGATGCCTCAATCGAATTCGGTCTGATGCTTCCCGGAATCGACGGGATTTCACTGAACACGACTAATCCCGAACGGGTAGACCAGAACCTTGCTTCGATCAGCCGCTCGGCCCCTGCGGAATTCTGGAGAGAAATGAAAAAGGCCGATCTGATAAAAATTGCGCCGGAGGATTTCCTGTGAAAAAGATAATCGATGCCCACCACCATCTCTGGCAGTATAACAACAGGGAATTCGGCTGGATAGACGAATCCATGTCTGTTCTGAGAAACAACTTTTCCATGGAGGATTTCAGAAAAGAGACCGCTTTTGCCTCAGAAGTGAAATCCATCGTCGTACAGGCTCGCCAGAGTCTCGAAGAGACCGAATGGCTTTTATCCCTTTCGGAATCGGATAATACAATTGCCGGTGTCGTGGGATGGGTTCCTTTGCGCAGCCCCGTAATCCGGGACCATCTGGACCGTATGAAAAACAGGGGCGGGCTGACCGGTGTGCGCCATGTGATTCAGGACGAACCGGATCGGGATTTCATGCTAAGAAATGATTTTAACAATGGGGTTTCCGCTTTGAAGGATTTCAACCTGACCTATGACATTCTCGTAAAGGAAAAACAACTTCCCGAAACGGTGGCTTTTGTTAAAAAACACGGAAATCAGCCCTTTGTCATCGACCATATAGCCAAGCCGGATATAAAAAACCGCTCATTCGATTATTGGGCTCGTTATATGGGAGAACTGGCCTCTTTCCCCAATGTCAGCTGCAAACTGTCGGGCCTGGTCACTGAAGCAGATTGGACGAAATGGTCCCCTGAAGATTTGAAGCCCTATATAGAGAGGATGCTGGAACTGTTCAGCCCCCGCCGGCTGATGTTCGGAAGCGACTGGCCGGTCTGCCTGGTGGCAGGAGGTTACGAAAAGTGGTTTAAAACCCTGGATTCCTTTCTGTCTGAATTATCGGAATCGGAAAGAGAAGGCATATACAGCGGTAATGCCGCGGAATTTTACGGAGTATAGAGAAAATGAAAGTTGTAAAAATCGACGAGCCCTATAAGATATCGCTTAGAGAAATGGATGTTCCGGCGAAGAAGCCGGGAGAAGCACAAATCCGGATAAAGCGGATCGGACTTTGCGGTACCGATCTGAGAAGCTACAGGGGACAGAATCCCATTGTGCAGTATCCGATTATTTTCGGCCATGAAATCGGCGGGGAACTGATGGAGGAAGCGACAATCAGCGGCATGAAATATCCTGCCGGAACAGTCGTCACCGTCAATCCCTATACCAATTGCGGGACATGCCCTTCCTGCCGGAGAGGAAGAGCCTATGCCTGCCAGTTCAATGAAACACTGGGAAATCAGAGAGACGGAGCGGCATTCGAGTACATGACCATCATGACAGAAAAAGTGTACCCCCTCCCGGGACTGAGTCTCGATGATGCAGTATGCGTAGAGCCTTTGAGCGTGGGATTTCACGCTTCGCGAAGAGGCGAAATAACATCGGGGGACAAAGTCGTGGTTATGGGTACGGGGATGATCGGCCTGGGAGCCGTCATCGGTGCGGCGGCTCGAGGCGCTGAAGTCATAGCGGTCGATCTCGACGATGATAAGCTGGAAACAGCCAGGATATGCGGAGCCGCTCATGTGATTAACACATCGAAACTTGAACTGGAAGCGGAAGTGGCGAAACTCACCGGAGGAGAGGGCGCCGATGTGGTAATCGAAGCTATCGGGTTACCTGCCACCTATCGGGCGGCTATCGATATTGTCGCTTTTACAGGAAGGGTCGTGTATATCGGTTATGCCAAAGAGGATGTTCCCTTTACAACCAAGTATTTCGTTGCTAAGGAACTGGATATCCGGGGATCGAGAAATGCGGCTCCGGAGGATTTTTCAGCTGTCATTGAAACTCTTAAAAGCGGTTCCGTTCCCGTTGAAAAGATTATTACCCACAGATACCCCCTACAGGAAGCCGATGCGGCTTTCAAGAGGTGGGCTGAGAATCCCGGCAATGTCATAAAAATGATTCTGGAAGCTTAATTTATCCCTTAAAAAAGGAAAGGCTGCCCCCAACACCGGGGCAGCCTTTTTTATCAGATCTTAATCAGATATCAATCGTAAAGGAGTCCTTTGATATCATCGTTGTCCATATTGGTTTTGTCATAGAATTTCGCACCGGTGTCGACATCCATAACGGGTTCGCCTTTGTAGGCTTTGAAAGCAAGCTCGACAGCTTTGAAACCGATCTGGTAGGGGTCCTGAGTGATGGAACCGAGGAAATACTGGTTTCTTACAGCGTTTTTCTGTCCTTCACCGGCATCGAAACCGATTACAACCAGTCCGGCATATTTAGCAGGAAGATCGGCACCGTCGTTCGTTGCGGCGAGAAGACCTTTTACCGTTGCTTCGTTGGAACAGAAGATACCGAGAACGCTATCATCAGCGACTTTGTTGAGAACGGCTGTTGCCGCTGCGGCAGAGTCGGTGGCGGAAGCGGAAGCGGGAACGACCATTTCGATCATGACTTTGTTGCCGCCTGTGGGGTTGCTGCTGTCTACATAAGCGGGGTTACCCATCACTTTGATGTCATTCATGGAAAGAGAAGATTTTTCAGCAATTAGTTTAACCATTGTGTCTCTGAATCCTCTACCGCGGCTGAGGAGAGATTCCCCGGCGGCGTCCTGGTTCATAACAACGATTTTTACAGGATTGGCTGCTGTAGCGGCTTCGATGTCCGATTTGATAACACTGAACATTTTTTCAGCGGCGAGACCGGCCGCGTTGTAGTTGTCTGTAGAAGCATTCGCATAGATGGAACCTTTGGGAGCGTTGGGAACACCGGAGTCGAAACCGATAACGGGAATGCCTTTGCTCAGAGTCTGGGAAAGCTGATCCATTACGGAGTTTGTATCGAGTGCCGCCAGAGCAATCGCCACGGGATTCTTAGCCATAGCGTTGTTGAGCATTTCGACCTGATCCTGAACATCGCTTTCCGAAGCGGGCCCTTCAAATGTGATATCAACACCATACTGATCGGCTGCCGCGTTGGCGCCTTTCTTTACCTGCTGCCAGAAGTCGTGCTGCTCTCCTTTAGATACAACGGCGATGTAGGGAGTGTCTCCTGCGCCGCCCTGCTGACCACCGGCGAAAACCGGCAGAGCTACAGCCATCATAACCAGAGCCAGAACCAATACACTTACATTTCTCAAAGATTTCATCAAAAATCCTCCTATTATTTACCCGGAACGTACGTTCCGGATTATTCACATATTCATTCAGTTGCCGATCAATCTTCGGCAAGACCTTGTTTCAGTTTTTTTTCTTCCTCTTTCAGCTTCTTGTAAACCTCATTCATTTCTTTCCTGGCCGCTGCGATTTCCGCTTTGATGCTCTCGGACTCAGGGGAATCGGCACCTTGAAGAGAGTTTTTCAAGGATTTTATCTTCTCGGTCATCTCACTCCTGTAGAGATCGGATTTAGCGGGAATTTTCACCTGGGATGCTTTTTTGTTCCTGTAGATATCGAGGAGTACCGCGCCGATAACCACGACTCCCGTAAAGAAAGTCTGGTAGTGGGCCTGAAGATCCATGGAAGGCAGACCGGTTCGCAGAACGCTCATGATATAAACACCGATCAATGTACCGAATACCGAACCGACACCACCGGAAAGAGAGGTTCCTCCGATGACTGCTCCGGCGATGGCATATAATTCAAATCCCTGCCCCTGTGCGGGCATAACCGTTGTGTAAACCGCGGCGAAGGCTATGCCGCCGATACCGGCGAGAAATCCGCTGACAACATAGGCCATCATTTCCCATTTGCGCACATTGACCCCCGAGAGTCTGGCGGCTTCTTTGTTGCTGCCTATGGCGAAAATATAGCGCCCCATTTTTGTTCTCGTAAGAATCAGCCATGCCAGAAGGGTTACGACGAGGAGAACCAGCGCTCCGGTCGGGAAAGAGGCTCCGTCTTCGTTGATATGTTTGAAAATGCTTTTAAACCATCCGTCAGCGTTTGATCTGGTGGGGAATGTGGCGCTCCGGACATTGGAGACGATAGACCCCACGCCCATGGAAATCATCATGGTTCCCAAAGTGGCGATAAAAGGCGGCAGATTGAGGCGGGAAACCATAATGCCGTTGAAAAAACCGAATGCCGTGGCAATAATCAGAATAAGAATGAGAGAGAGCCACATCGGCCAGCCCCATGACTTGTATGCCGTTCCGCCGATGATGGCGGCGCACATCATAACCGTACCGACAGAGAGGTCGATTCCTCCGGTTATGATGACAAAAGTTACGCCGATCGCGATAAATCCGATGTAGTAGGATGAATCGAGAATATTAATCAGCGTGGAGTAGGAAAAGAAATTCCGTCCGAAAAGTCCGAAAAATATATAGAGAATGACCAGAGCGGCAGGGGCCAGAAATTTCTGCAGGCCGATGTCTCTGAAATTCTCAAATAAAGTCTTGTTGTCGTTGCTATAACTCATTTATCAATTCTCCTGATTCCGCATTGTTGCGTATTTCATGATCGTTTCCTGGCTGGCTTCGCTGATATCCAGCTCTCCGGTTATCCTTCCTTCGCACATGACCAGAACCCTGTCGCTCATGCGGAGGATCTCCGGCAGTTCCGATGAGATCATGATGATTGATTTCCCCTCTTTAACCAGTTCATTCATCAGCGTGTAGATTTCGCTTTTGGCTCCTACATCGATACCCCTGGTCGGTTCATCAAAAATGAGGATGTCGCTGTCTTTGATCAACCATTTGGCAATGACCACTTTCTGCTGATTACCCCCTGAGAGGTTCTTCAGAAGCTGTTCCAGCGTGGGCGTTTTGACTTTAAGTTTATCTACATAATCTCTTGTGACATCATCGATTTTGCTTCTGTCTATCATCATGCCCGCCTGAAAATCGTCATAGGAAGCCAGAACGGCATTTTCCTTTACGCTCAGATTGACGGCCAACCCGTAACGCTTACGGTCTTCAGAGAGGTAACCGATGCCATGGGAAACAGCATCCATAGGTCCGTGGATTTTCACGGTCTGCCCGTGAATCTCGATATGGCCGCTTTCGATCCTGTCCGCTCCGAAAAGGGCACGGGCGGTTTCCGTTCTTCCGGCTCCCATCAGTCCGGCAAACCCCAGGATCTCACCTTTTTTGAGGGAAAAACTTACATCATTTACCATTTTCCCCGCATTGAGGTGTTCCACTTTAAGCACGGTTTCCGCGTCGGCGGGAACATTGTTGGCTGTCTTGGGCTTCTCATAGATGACACGACCGACCATCATATTGATGATCTCTTCTTTGGTCAGATCTTTGGTCAGACCGGTTCCCACATATTCGCCGTCACGCATAACCGTAACGCGATTGGTTATTCTGTTGATTTCATCCATTCTGTGGGAGATATAGATCATGGCGACGCCTTTCGAAGCCAGATCTCTCATAATGTTGAAAAGCTCATTGATTTCCGTTTCGGTCAGGGCCGCCGTGGGCTCGTCGAGAATCAGAATTTTCAGATCGTGGGAAACGGCTTTGGCGATCTCCACCATCTGCTGTTTACCTACGGTGAGCCGCCCCAGTTTGGCCGTGGGATCGATATCCATATTCAGCCTGTCCAGCAGCTCGGCGGTTCTTCTGTTCAGAGCTTTATCATCGAGAAGGATGCCTGATCTACCGACCGATTCCCTGCCGATAAAAATATTCTGGGCCACTGTGAGGTGTTCCATCATGTTCAATTCCTGATGGATGATACCGATACCTTTTTTCAGAGCGTGCTTGGGACTGGTGGGATTGAATATCTTTCCATCCAGCCGGATCTCCCCGGAATCTTTCGGGAAAATACCGGTGAGAGCTTTCATCAGAGTCGATTTTCCGGCTCCGTTCTCACCGACCAGGGCGTGTATCTCTCCGGGAAACAGATCGAAGTTGACTTCCTTGAGAGCGTGAACCCCCGTAAAACGCTTGTCGATATTCCTCATTGTAAGGATTTCTTCTTTCAAACTTAAACTCCTGTTAAAGATGACAAGAAAATTATCCCACGGGATTTTCTATGGCGTAATCGAGGATATTGCGGAGAATGTTGAATATTTTACGGAATATTTTCTACTGGCCGAAGGGAAAGAGCAGTTCCTGGTACTCCCGTCGGAACATATTGTCTCTGGTTATGAGAATCGAGCCCGTATCGACAAAAGGCGTTGTGGACTCTCCGGAAAGGTACTGAACAGCTGTTTTTACAGCAAGATATCCCATATTATAGGGTCTTTGAACCACTGTGGCTTTTAAAATGCCCGACTCAAGATAGGAAAGCTCCTGAATGGCATTGTCAAAACCGACGGCTATAACCTTATCGCTGAGCCCCAATTCCTCTATGGCTTTAGTTACGCCGAGAGTGGAAACCTCGTTGAGCGCGACGATTCCTCCGAGATTCTCGTTCTTTAACAGTTCCAGGGAAATTTTATAGGCTTTTTCCTGTTCAACATCGCAGAACCAGGTCCCGATTATGTTCATCCCTTCCAGAGCGGCCCGGACTCCCGCCTCACGGTCAATAGCTGTGGCCGTCTCCCGGATATGACTGACGATAGCCAGTTCTTTCCGGGGATTGCCTTCCATGAGCCTTTTCATTTCCTCTCCGGCTTTTTTTCCCGCCTCTATATTATCTGTGGCGATAAATGAAACGGGAATATCCGAATCGACGCCCGAATCGACGGTAATGACGGGGATATCCAGCTTATTGGCCCGCTTTATCGGTTCTACAAGTTTTTTAAAATCTGTTGCGGCTACGATAAGCATAGGCGGGGACAATTCTATGGCCCTGTTGATAATATCGATCTGGTCGTTGATTTCCTTTTCAAAACGAGGTCCTGTCACGACAACCTGGACGCCGAATTCCCGGGCCGCCTCATCGATTCCCCGGTTTACCACATCCCAGAAATCCATTGGTTCCCCATCGAGGGATTTGAGAATTATACGGATCGGGCTGTCCAGTTCGAGGCTTTTCTGAGTGTTCCTTCCGTAGAAGAGAGAGAGAATCAGAAACAGAGCCAATGCGGCCATAAGACTGATCAGCAGCAGATACCAGTTTTTCACATCAAGCCTCCCATTCCTTCAAAGGAAGTCGGATCGTCATGATCGTTCCCGAGGAAAGAGAACTCTCACAGGACAGGCCGTACTGAGGACCGAAATAGAGTCTGATCCTCTGATGGACATTTCTCAACCCCATTCCCTGCCGGGAGAGCTTGGGCCGGTTTTCCGGTGCCGTTTCAATACCGCTGATCAAATCCTCCAGCTCCATGGGGGTCATCCCCGCCCCGTTGTCCTTCACTGTTATAATGATATTTTCATCCCGGGCGTATCCGCTGATATGGATAAAGCCCTTCCCTTCCGATTCTTTAATACCGTGATAGATGGCATTCTCCACAAGGGGCTGCAGGGTAATTTTCAGAATGGGATAGTCGTGAAGTTCCGGATCGATATCGATAAGATAGGTAAATTTATCCTGATACCTCATTCCCTGAATGGTGAGATAAGACTGAACATGGGCGACCTCGTCGCGAATGGTAATGATCTCCTGTCCTTTGCTGATGCTTATGCGAAAGAGCTTGGAAAGAGCCGAAGTCATTTTAACGACTTCCCGGTTCTGCCCCATCTCCCCCATCCAGATAATGGAATCCAGAGTGTTGTAGAGAAAATGAGGATTTATCTGGGCCTGCAGAGCCTTGAGGTCGCTCTTACGCTTCAGTTCCTGTTCCCTCGTATTGGCGGCGACAAGCTCCCTTATGCGGCCGACCATAATATCGTAATCCCTCGCCAGCTCCCGGATCTCTTCGGTGGCTTTAATTTCCCCGACCAGATGAAACTCTCCTTTTTCCACGGTCTTCATTATATCCTGCAGGCGATGCATGGGTTTGGTAATACCCGAGGAGATGCGGTTTGTCGCCAGTCCCACTACGAGAAATAGTATAAGCCCTATAAAACCGTATGTGATCTGAACGTATTTCCAGTCGGTGATCATATCGCTGTCGTGGGATACTCCGACGATATGCCAGTCCGTCAATCCCGAAGTTTCAACCATGAAATATCGGTCGCCCTCTTTGAAGGCCCGCCCCTGATGGCTGCCCAGAAGAGCCAGGATTTCTCCGACGGGCTCTGTCCGAAGGTTGCTGTAGACAAGCTGCTGAGTGGGATGGAAAACATAATTCCCGTCGCGGTCAAGAATGAAGTCATATCCTTTGGCCCCCACGACCAGAGACCGGCAGAGCTCTTCGATCCTGTTGAATTTCAAATCCACGAGCAGCACGCCCAGCGATTCGCCGGTCCACTCGGAAATGATCTCCCTGCTGAGCGAAACGACCCAGGTATACCGTCCGGCCATGATATTCTGAACATAAGAGGAAGAAACGTAGGTCTGCCCGTTCCTCTCCAGAGCCCCCCGGAACCAGTCCATATCAAGGACGGAAACCCAGGGATTGACCTCCGCCTCGAGTTCTCCGGAGAGTACGGTTCCGTCGTGATAGACAATGAGGATATCGGAAATATCCTCGCGGGCTTTTATATAGTTGTTCAAGCTCTTCCTGATCTGCTCAGTCTCTCCCGGGTCGACAAATCCGTCATTCTCGAGAAAGTTCTGAATATCTCGGTCTCCCGATATTGAGCGGGTAATCCTCTCGACACTGCTGATATAGGAATCGATCTGAACGACAAGCTGCCGGAGAAGCGTGTGGTTATTCTCGAGAGTGGAAGAGCGGACCGTATCCATGGTAAAACGGAAAAAAACCATCTGCATAATAAAAATGGCGGCAAATACCATAATGGTAAAAATGGTGTAGATGCGGGCTTCCAGAGTTCCCGGAACGAAATTGATCTTCATGATTCCAGTTTCCTCCGGTATTCCATAGCCGTCAGACCGGTCTGCTTGCGGAAGATAAGAGAGAAGTACCTCGCATCCTGGTATCCTACTTTCTCTGCTATTTCATAGGCTTTCAGATCAGTACTCTTAAGCAGCTTCTTCGCTTCCTCAACGCGATAGGACGTCAGATATTCCACAAAAGTCTGTCCCGTTCCCTCTTTGAAGAGAAAACTGAACTGGCTTGTGGAAAGATACAGCTCGTTACACATATCCTGCAGAGAGAAACGGCTGTCGCTGTAACGTGCGGCGATGATATCCCGGGCCTTGTCCATTCTGGAAAGGATGGCATCATTCCGCCGTCTTTCGATTTTGCTCTCGATATCATTTATCATGGAAGCAAAGGCATCGCGTGCCGACTTGAGGGTGGGATAATAACCGGGCTTGTGAGGGAATGTATCATCATCGGGAGAGAGAAGCCCCATCTCCTTGAGAAAATTGTATATGACCATATGAATTCTTGTGTAGTAGGAAAAAACATCGTCCCGGGAAAGGTACTGCTCTTCGATAAATGAGAAAATAGTATCAAGAGCTTTCAGGGAGTCCTCTTTTCTTCCCTCTTTAAGTGCTTCCAGAAGAATATCGAGTTTCGCATAAAAAAGCTCCGGCGTAATCTGCCGGGAATCGCGCACATCTTCGATAAATACGATTCGGGTCAGGCCCAGTATTCTGGAGTACTCCACAGCGCCCATGGCTCCGCGGTGCGATTCGGGGAGCCATTCAACGGAATTGACCAGTTCACCGCATCCCGCATAAATCTGCTCCTTTTCCCGTCCTCCCGTATACTGGAAAATCTTCTCCAGAACCGTTCGGGTCCGCTGTTGGAGCTCCGTGTCACTGATTCCCTGAAAGATAATTACTATATTCTCATTGAGATTGAAAAAGACTTCGTCCGCTTCCTCAGTCAGGGCTTTTATCTGCTCCTGAAGAGTGAGCCTCTCGAGCTCATCCCAGCTTTCAGGTACGGAAATTAGCGAAACCTTGTAAAATGCTCCCAGATCGTTCCACTGAAAATACTCCCGGCGTTTCGCTAAGTCATCGCCGGATAGCCGGCCCGAAATAAGCCTGTTGAAAAACCGCTCCTTGAGGAGAGGAAAACTCCTTTTCAGCTTTTCACGCATCTCCTCCTGGCGAATCTCCTTTTCCCTTCTGGCTTCAAGCTCCTCCCGGACAGTCCCGAGCACATGACTAAGTTCTTCAGCTGTAATGGGCTTGAGAAGGAATTCCCGAACCTGGCTCTGAACGGCTTGTCTGGCATATTCGAAATCATCATAACCGGTCAGGAGAAGGACCGTTATGGAAGGATATTGCTCGGAAAGCACTTTGCTGAGAGTCAAACCATCCATCTTGGGCATATTGATATCGGTAATGACAACATCGACAGGGTTATCATGAATGTAATTCAGGGCTTCCCGTCCGTTTTCGAACATACCGGCCAGATCGAATCCGTTCGCACCCCAGGAGACGCATTGGGAAATGCCGTTGCGTATTATGGCTTCATCATCTACAAAGATCAATCGGAACATCTGGTAATTATATATATGAGATTTGCAAAAAGAAAAGCAAAAAGCTCCAATCACGGAGAGTCACATACTTTCTCTTCCTTTTTATTTCCCCTTGGATGATTGATTAAGAACGCCTCCCATAATATCAATGGCGAGTCTGGCGGCCGTTTTGGCCGTAATTCCTGCCGGATCGGTTTCGCCCGAGAGTTCGACAATATCGCACGAAGAGAGATGGGGGGCTATTCGGTTGACCAGATACAGGAGTTCCCGGCTGCTCAAACCACCCGGTTCGGGGTTCTCGACACCGGGAACCTCACAGCCGTTCATGACATCGAGATCCAGGGACATATACAGGGGATTTCCGTCAATGAGTTTTTCCATTTCACTCCGGACAAAGCCGATTCCTTTTTCCAGAATATCGTCCGGGGAGATCACTTTAAGTTTTTTATCTTGTATATAATCGACTTCCTCGGCTTCGGGAACACGGATTCCGATAAGTAATGTCCTCTCCTGATCAATAAGGTTTTCATCGACCAGCCTTCTGAGAACCGCCGCATGGGAATAAGGATTGCCGTCGACCTGATCGACCGTATCGGGGTGGGCGTCGAAATAGATAAGTCCGGGCGGGCGGCCGCACTTTGACACGATGGCTTTGATAAGGGGATAGGTGATCGAATGATCCCCTCCCAGAGTGAGCAGAAAGCGATCCCATGAATCAGCGGGACATTTCCCGGCTATTTCTGCTATCAATTCCGCTCCGCTTAATCCGTCGAGAGGAATATCTCCCAGATCACAGATTTTTCCGGAATGATCGAACTGATAGCCGGCCGATGTTCTGAGAGTGTTCCAGGTATGGGAGGCGATCCGGATTTGTTCCGGCCCTTTTTCCGCCCCCAGACGTCCCGTTCCTCCGCCGGCTGAGGTCGGCAGCCCCCAGACGGCAATTGCGCTTTCTTCAAATGAAATGTTTTCCGCTCCGGCGATCTGCAGGTCTATGTTTCTTTTCATATTCCGCTCCTACGAGTCAGTATGATGGGTAACCGGAACGAGGAGCAAGGAAAATTACAGTTTTTTGACCCAGAAGCTGTACTGAGGCAGCGGTGAGAAACCGATTGAATAGTAAAACTGCTGGTCCGAGCCCACATAGGCTTTTTTCGCCCCCAGGGCGGCGCAGCGCTTTATCCCCTCCAGCACCGCAGCTTTACCGCAGCCCCTGAGCCTGTAATCCGGATCGGTGGCGACCGGTTCGACCAGGCAGTAGTCGGACCCCGGTTCATACCACATGCCGCAATAGGAAGCGAAATTGCCATCGGGAGCCACCACGGCGATCTTCAGGTCCAGATCGTTGTGAGGTCCGGAAAGACTTGTCCGGCGGCTTTGAATCTGTTCCTCTGTTTCGGGCGGTTCACCCTCATGATTGAAACCGCGCCACAGCACTCGATTGTATTTGTAAATATCATGGTTTTCGGAAAGAGATGTTACGGAATAACCTTCGGGAAGTGTGTATGCCAGGGATGAAATGCCGATGGGAAATACCGAGTTCCCCTCTTTCTCAACAGAGGCTCTGTAGCCGCTTTCCAGTGCGAGATATTGAAACTCCTCATCAGTGTCCTGTATGAGAATTTTCAGCTCTCCCCCTTCATGCAAATTGGCTTCGCTATAGCGGAGCATATCCTCGCGGAGAAAATCGTATGAGGGATCGATGATAAAATATGCCCGCCCCGGCTCATCTTCATAAGTGACAAGAGCGACAATTTCATTATTCTCTTCCCAGATTCCGATCGTTGAGAGTTTCGTCTTATCCATATAAGGCAGGGAGAATATCCACTCCCACCTTTCCCAGGTGAAATCTGTTACGGTCATTTCCCGGCGGTTAACCCTTATGAGAAAGTCGCGGACTCTGTTAAAATCGCCGGTGAATCCCGGCTGCTCCGTATAGTGTCTGAAAGTTATAGCCATAATTTCATTGTCAGGCCGGTGAGGATTTGAGACAAGTTACAGTTCAGTTAAAACTGAAATCTACATAAGAAGACCTTCATTTTTCAACTCTTCAATCAGCAGTGAAAAGTTTTTCTTATCTTCCAGTCTGAAAAAAGAGAGGACCATGTGATTTATATCATCAAAATCTCTTTCTCCCGACTCATAGTGAAAAATCTCATTGGCCAGATAAACCGTAAAAACAAGAGCTCTGTATTCTTCTTCAACTTCCAGCGGGAGATGATGATACCTGATGGCCTTTACGAGTTTTTCCGGAAAATCCCACTTTTCAGCGACCTGGGCTCCGATTAGCGTATGGTTGTATCCTTCTGTCAACTCGTCGAGAAGAGACATGGGGATATGCTTGTCCCGGCATAAATCGGAAATTCGTTTTTCCAGCTCTCGGTTTAATCCGGCGACTATGATTCGTCCCAAATCATGAAGAAGCGAAGCGATATAGACATCTTCGGCTATCTTGCCGATCTTCATATGTCTGGCTATAAAACTGCCGATTAGAGCGACCATAAAGGAGTGCTGACTGATTTCATTGACAATCTCCTCTTTGTAACGCTGGCGCATTATTTTTGTCATTCCGTAATTGTAAAGTATGGATTTGACACCCAGCATACCCATTACCCGGACGGCCGAAGCGACATCGGTAATCTCGTTCCTGGTTCTGTAAACCGGCGAATTGGCTATGCGCAGAATTTCCGCAGAGAGAATGGGATCGGAATTAACAGCTTCGGCTATAGTACTGAAATTGCAGTCGGGATTGCTCAGCTCCCGCTGTAAAGTCTGAATATTGGCGGGAAACTGAGGCATCTGATCCAGCTCCGACGCTATGGTATCGGCGATCATCAGACTCTGGTCGACCGAAAGAAGATTGAGTGGGATATTCAGTCTGGTAACGCTTCCCCCATCGGTGTTTTCAAAGGAGATGGCTTTCTGATCGAGGTTCACTTTTCGAAGCATGAGCAGAACTATGATCAAACCGAATCCCGCACCTTCGGTCGAGTCAAAACCGTAAGTGAAAACTTCTCCCAGATTTTCAAATTTCTTTGCCATATCCATCCGCTCACCGATTCTTTCCAGTTCCTTCTCGACAAAAGAGGTCGGACTGGTAACTTCGATGGTGAAAAAATGATCGGAGATGATAAAACGGATAGCCACAAAGATGTTTCGTTTAATGTGTTCCTCTTCCATCGGCCTGAAATCAAGAAAAACTTCTTCCTTGAAATTTTTCATGGCCTCTTCATACTGGTCCGGATTATATATGTCCAGCCCTTTCATTTCAAAATAGATTCTCTTGGAGTTGGCTTTACTGGCATTGGTGGACAGCTCGTTTACAACATATTCCAGATGGGAGTGGAGATGATCCTGATTAATAATTTCAAGTATGTTCTTCAACACCTTGGAACAGAAGAGATCGGTTTCACGGCTCGTATAGGGAAAAATAAAGGAAAGCTCTTTTTTTTCTTCTATCTCTTTTCTTATTTCTTCTATGTCGACGTCTTTTATCTCGGAATATATTACAGACAAACCCTGTTCTTCCCCTTCTCTTTCGCTTCATACAGTTTGGCATCGGCTGCATTGATCATATCGGTCAGACTGTTTTTCTTCTCTATGCACAGACCGAAACTGGCCGTTACGGAAATTTTCTTTCCTTCATGACTGAAGTCGTAATCCTCTATTTTCGTCCTCACAGATTCGAATAGGAGAATCGCATCTTTGGGATCCATGTTATTTCCGATTATACAGAATTCCTCTCCGCCATAACGGGTGAGGATATCGGTGGATCTCAGGCTCCCCTGAAAGATTCTAGCCAGCGTTTTTATGACATAATCCCCCGCATCGTGACCGAATGTATCATTTATCATTTTAAAATTATCGATATCGATCATGGCTACCGTAATATAGCTCCCCGTGCGCCTGGCCGTATTGAATAAAAGTTCCCCTGTGTCGAAAAGATACCGCCTGTTATGTATTCCCGTCAGGTGATCGATAAGCGCCACTTCCCGGAGAGACTCGAAGTTTTCTATAAGCCTGATATTCTGATTGATACGGGTATAGAGAAGTTCGCTGACAAATGGCTTTGTGATAAAGTCATTGGCCCCGTACTTGATAAACTTGATAAGCATGGCATGGCTGCCCTTTGCGGAAATGCCTATTATAGCCAGTTTTTCCATGGGAAAATTCTTTCTGGCTTTGGTGGTGAATTCAAATCCGTCGCAAACCGGCATCTGGTAATCGACAAGGGCGAGCTTTATGTCGGGTGTTTTCTCCAGAATCTCCAGGGCGACAAGACCGTTTTCAGCCTCATAAACCTTGTACTGGTGAACATCGAGCAGCCCTTTCAGATGCTTCCGGCTCACAGTGGAATCATCGATGACCAGAACGCCTATATCCCTGTTTTTGTTGAAACGGTTGATCATTCCGAGAATGTAGCCGACGGAATGCGAACCTTCCTTTATAACGTAATCAATGACTTTTTTTGACCAGATGACCTCCTGAATATCAGGAGAGAAGGTCGAAGTCATAACCAGCGAGGGGATATTGTGGGAGAGGCATAAATCAACAATGGCGCCGTCCATGGCATCGGGAAGATGGTAATCGAGAATGGCCATGATGATTTCACCGCTTTCGACATGGGTCGGGAGACCGACCTCGGCCTCTCTGTAACTCTTGAACCAGATGACCTGAAATCCCAGCGAGTGACTGATGCTGTGCTTGAGCAGTTTGCCGTAAAACTCGCTTCCTTCTACTATGATGATTTTATGACTCATATACCTATATCTTATTGTTTTTTTGCGGCCAATACAAAGGATAGGCGCTTTTTTTGTTAGCCTTTTCTTTGTTTTTGTCTTTTTTTCCAGTATATTGACATAAGTACAAAATAGAGGGAAAAAATGACAACAGAACTGAACGCTGCAGCCCTTCTGGAATGGTTTGACAGGGAAAAACGGGATTTCCCCTGGAGCCGGGAGAAAACGCCCTACAGGGTGTGGATCTCCGAGATTATGCTTCAACAGACTGTTGCATCAACTGTTATCCCTTATTTTGAAAAATGGTGCAGGGACTATCCCGGTATCAGTGATCTGTCCGAAACGCCGATAGAAGAAGCCATGTCCCGCTGGGAGGGTCTCGGATATTACAGCCGCTGCCGGAATATCCATAAAGCGGCCGGATATCTGATGGAAAAGTGCAATGGCGTGCTCCCCTCTGATTATGAAGGGTTGAGACTGGTTCCCGGTATCGGTGATTACACGGCCAGGGCCATTCTCAGCATTGCCTATGGTAAGCCCTATCCGGTTCTCGATGCCAATGTCAGGAGGATTCTCCAACGGCTGGAAGGCAGGAAAGACTGGAAAAAAGCCGATGACGGAAGGGTTCTGAAAGAGCTGGAGAAGATAATTCCGGTGAATCGTCCAGGTGATTTCAATGAAGCGATGATGCAGCTTGGCCAACAGATCTGTTCGACAGGATCACCTCTATGCGGTCAATGCCCGCTTTCGGCAAACTGCAGAGCGCTGGAACAAGGAATAACTGCCGAAATACCGGCAAAGAAGGTTAAAAAGATAAAGATGAGCGAGAAAACGGTTCTTTTATTCCATTCAGAAGGGAAAATCCTCATGAGGAAGAAAAAGAAAGGGCTATTCCACGATTTGTGGTTACTCCCCACAGTGGAAGAGGACAGCTGCGAACGGATGAAGCGCATAAACAGCGAATGGTCTTTTCTCAATACGCAACTTCTGACTCAGCGGAATCATTTTTATACGGACAACAAAGACACACTTTCCCCCTGCCTGATCACTTCGGAGGAAATAGATCTCTCCCATATGACGCCGGGAGATGACGACACGTACGAACACAAATGGATTGAAGTCTCCGAACTGGACAAATATCCCTGCCCCTCTGTCTACAGAAAGATTCTCGATGAGGTTATTGAGTATCTGCAGCCCTGATCAGCGGTAGGAGTTTTCCACGAAACTGATGGCGCGGTGGCGCACGAAAGTATGGAGGCTTTTGTTTTTATCAAGATTTTTCATAGGGAGAAAACCGCCCGCCATGCTCTCGTGCCCTCCGCCGAATCCCACACCTTCAAGAATATTCCTGACAAGTCCGTTAGCTTTGATATTGTTATTAATGCTCCGGGTGGAGAATTTGATGCCCCCTTCCCGCGGAGAGTAAGCGACGACCACATTGACTCCCGCGATCGTCACGACGATATCGCTTGAAGCCCCCAGAAGGGAATCGTTCCCGCTCTCGAGAAAGAGAAATCCTATCTCACCGTATACCTCTACATTGTCAAAGGCTCTGGCGTAATCTTTCAGATCCTGCTGGCTGATCTGGTTTCCCTTCAGCGCCGTAATCAGTTCGATATCCGAATGGGTATAAAGATTGTAGAACATGTTGATATCCAGTTCGGAAACCCCTCTGGTCAGATTATCGGTATCCATAAAAATCCCGTAGAGCAGAGCCGTGGCGACAGCTTTGGGTATGGGGATGTCATTCTCGATAAAATATTCGGTAATGATGGTAGAACAGGCGCCGACTTCGGGACGGACATCGACCAGCCTGTATCCGTTGTCGCCGCCCCATTCATGATGGTCGATGACCGCCACTTCGTCGGTGACAAGATCGGTCATATTGGAATTGCCCTTCTGGCCGTCCACCAGTACCGTCCAGTCTTCCGCTCCCAGGGTTGAGACATTTTCCGCCAGGGACAGCTGTATATTGAACAGCTCCAGCATCTTGGAGGAATTGGCCTTTTCAATTTCGTTTTCGTAGACAATCTCCGCATGGACCCCCCGGGTTTCCAGAAGATATTTGAGGCCGAAAGAGGAAGCTATGGCATCGGGATCGGGAACATTGTGGGGTTGAATAAAGACCTCATCGGGTGCCTTTTTCAGCAGTTCAACCAGTTCATCGAGTTTTGTCATGATTTTTCTCCTCTTAATAATTGTAGACCGCGGATTCATCAGCTTCAATAACTGTATGTAAAGACAGTACTGATGATATGCTTAACCGGCAGCGCCGAAACTTCAGAGAAACCATCATTGTAAAGATCGAACAATCCGCTGTATTCAATCCGTCCGGAAAAATTCCCTGAAAAATTATAGGAAACCGATGGAAGAATCATGAGAGCTCCCGAATCAGGGGAGAAAATGGCTGTCAGATTCAGATCCGTATTGATGGAATACAGTGGCTGCATTAGCGAAAGCATAATGTAGTGCCGGGCGAAATATCCGCTTCGGTACATAGACATAAGATCCGTTGTGGGACTCAGCGCCATAGCCGCTTCGATTTCGTTTCTTTCATCATTATCGTACCCCTCTCCATTGTAGAAATACTCCACAACAGCGTACAGTTCACTTGGAAATGTGTATTCCACTCCCGCAAGAGCGGAGAAAATCCATTCTGTTTTCCTGCTGAGGTCGGTTCCGTCAACAAAATTGTTCCGGCTTCCCTTCCGGACCGCCGCTTCTCCGTAGAATCCCAGACCGAACAGATCGGCCAGAAATCCGGCTCCCAGAGACGGAACATAGGCATCGCTGCCTTCCGCCGCGTCATAATCGTACAATCCTGTCAGTTTCACCTCGAAGCCCGGCAGATAGAAAGTCAGTTCCCCTCCCCCCTTTATCTCTTCGAAATCGATTCCCGAAGCCAGCAGATCATCGGGAAGAATTCCGTAGACTTTCAGATTGGCGATATAACCGAAATCCGCCGAGAAAGCCAGAGCGTCGACACCGCGAAGCGCCGTGTCGGGATCAGAGGGATCCTTAAGCGGATTGGCGAAATCTATGGGGTTCCAGCCGTAGCCGTAGCCGGTGAGCATGCTCTGTCTTCCTACAATGAGAGAGACAGAATCGCCCAAAGCCACATTGGCGGAAAACCTCATGATATCGAGAGAGAAAATGGTATCGCCTGCCAGAGCTATGACCTCACCGGTTGCGGCCAGCGTCACGGAGTCAGGATCCGGGAAAGTATCGGAATTATACGCACTTGCCATCAAGGCCTGACCGATGGGATACTCCTTCAGACTGAACCAGGCGGAGAATGTTGTTTTCTCATCTCCCGCATCGAACCGGGCAATGAGCGATGTGTTCATGGAGAGGTCTTTCATCTCCATCATATTGCCGGGGTTGAGAAGACTGTCGAAATCGCCGTCGGTAATATTGGCGGAAAAGCCGATTTCCGCTGTCCCTGAGAATTCAGCTTGAGCCGCGGCGGGTATAAGAAACAGCAGAGCTGTCACCGAAATCGCAAATATCTTTTTCATCGGATCGTCTCCAGATAGCGGGTCGTAAACATGCGGTCCTGCACTTTGGGACTGTCCACTTCGAACTCTTCGATCACCACCTCGGTCCGGGAGGGTTTCGTATGGTTGAACATGGTGTAGGCGAAGGGGTAATCCTTTCCGTTCACCGTCCTGTAATCATAGAAACTCATGCTTTTGATATTGGCGCCGCTTTCGTAGTAATCGATTTTCATATAGCGGTACGTATCTTTTGTGATGTAAACCACCATTTTCTCGTAGGGCGCATCGGAACCGGAAGCGGTCAGCTCGATGACATGGCAGAGATCCCCTTCGACCTTTTCCTCGCCTATAAGCCGGGAAGTGTATTTTTCGGCGAGGCCCGATCCTCCCTCTCCCATATCGGCATAGGAGAAATCGGAACCGCCCGCTGAATTCTTTTTGGCGGAGCTGCTCAATTTTCGGACCCGTCCCGTCGAACTGAAACGGACCCAGAGATCGTCTTCGATCATCAGATTGGCCGTCCCCTTCATGCGGCGCGGTTCTACATAAATGGAGAGGGAATAGCTCTTTCCGTCCTTCTCCATTGTATAACCTTCTATCTTCTGCACAGGCTGAGCCTCATCGGACAGATAGACAGTCATGGTGCTGGTGCTGTATATTCTGTTTCCCTTGAACGCTTCATCAGCCCGGTTGACGATTTCATCGGCGCTCTGCCCGTAAAGGCCGGCGGCCGTTATCAGCAATGCAAATAGAATCAGCTGTAATTTATTCATTTTTTTCTCCTTTGGTCAGGTTGCATGGTCGGGAAGAATTACTTTTTCCGTAAAGACCATGGTTTGAAATTGAGATTCAGTTTTTCGCTCAAAAGAATGAGCATGCCCGGATGAAACAGCACTGAGAAAAGGAACGCTATGGCCATGGCTATGGGTAGGATTATCCCCGTGCTTCTCATGGCACGCATGGGCGATGGTATAAAGGAACCGAATCCCACCATGGTCGTCAGTGTCGTAATGAGCAGCGCCGTTCCTGTTTTCCCGATAACGGTCTTCATCTTCCCTTTACCCTCCAGCAGATAGCGGTGATTGATATGCACCGCGTCATCGACGCCGATTCCTATAAGCAGAGGCACGACTATGATATTGAGAAAGTCAAACTTGATCCCCGTCACAGCCATGAATCCGAAAAGAGTGAGAAAAGAGAGCAGAAGGGAAGTCATGGTCAGGACAACAAGTTTGATATTGCGGAAGTCCAGAAGAAGAATGAGAGACACAACGATAATAGCCACTATAGCCGAGAGAACCCCGTCTTTTTCCGCCATGAAAGAAAGCTGGTCCCCGGCGAGAAGCATGCCTGTCCCCCTGTCGGTTACGGTGTTCATCTGCTGCTGATAAATTGTCCGGAAATCGCCTTCCCAGGGGTTTTCCGTGGGAATGACATTGAGGAGGTAACTGGATTTATCCTTTGAGATATAGGAATCGCGCAGATTCGCCGGAAGCATATCGAAGGAAACCGGTTCGTCCGACGCCATTGCTTCGAGTTTTCCCTTCAGGAGCGGAACAAGAGTGCTCTGCAGCGCTTCCAGCCCCGCGGCATCCCCCTCGCCCGACTCGAGTGTGGCGAACAGCCTGTCGAAATTACTCTCGCCGATTTTGTCGCCCTCCGCACTGACACCGGTAACCGTTCCTATGGTGTTGAGCAGTTTGTGCATATTGCCGAGATAAGCCAGGTCGCCCATCTCCATCATATTCATTTCCAGGCGGTAGAGTTCTTCAAGCAGTCCCTCGCTGTCGACCCGGTCTGCAGGTTTCTCACTGTCCAACTCTGAAGCAAAATCGCGGATTAAAGCCCCCCGTCTCGCACCTTCTTCAGGCGGAACATAGTAATCGCCTATGGAATCGACCATTTTCACCGAGGAGAGATCCTCGAGCCTGTCGCTCAGATCCTTTACCTCGGCGGGATCGTGGGAAATGATGGATAGGGAGTCGGGTGCCATGCCGAACTCGTCAACCAGCACATCCTGAAGCTCGATCGATTCAAGCCCTTCGGCTTCCATCTTCATCAGGTTTGTTTCAAGTGAAACTCCGGGAGCTTTCAGGGCAAAAAAGAGTCCCATGGCCAGCATCAGCCCTGAAATCAGCAAAGGAGCTTTTACCAGCAAAGCTCCGATTCCCGATGCGGCATCGGACCGGATATTGATCTTTTTGAACAGGCTGTGCTCGCCTTTACCCTTTTTGACTCTTCTGTACTCCCGGAACCCCAGCATGGGAGGAATGATGAGAAGCATGGCGAGAAGTTCGCAGACAATTCCCATACCGGCGACCAGACCGAGCTCCCGGATCATCTGGGTTTCGGCAATGACAAGGGCGAAAAATGCGGCGGCTGTTGTCAGTCCCCCGGTTAGAATTCCCGAACCGCTTTTCTCGATAGCATGGCGGATGGCATCGTAGAAATCCAGCCCGGCATCCCTTTCCTGCCTGTAGGCTGTGAGAAGATGGATTGCGAAGTCGATACCCAGCCCCATCAGTGCCACCAGATACATGGCCGTCATCATATTGAGTTTTCTGATGACGAAGCCGCTCATTCCCATAGTCCAGAGTATCCCGATAATAAGGGGAACACCTGAAATAAGGGGAACGGAAAACATGCGGAAGGTTAGGATCATCAGTATGAGAATGGCGGCAAGCGCCAGAACAGAGGAAAGGACTATCCCCTGCTCGCCCGTCACCATTTCATCGCGACCGACGACGAGTATTCCCGTCAGCCCGGTCTTAATCCCCAGGTCGTTGCCGACATCCTTCACCGCGTCCTCAATGGAATTGACGTAGGGTGCCAGATAGAAATAATCATTCATGGAGAAGGTCGGTTCAATTAAGGCGATCCCCATCCTGTTGTCTTTGCTGAGAATATAGGTTTCCCCGAAAAGCCAGTTATCGAGCGCTGCATCCACCTCGGAAGAGGAGACGCTCCCGCCTCTGGCCGACCGGTCCAGGACTCCCAATAGCTGATCCAGTCCCCGGAACATCCCTACAGCCATCTGCTGGTCATCGGAAAGCTTGTCTCCGTCTCCTGCATACTCTCTCTCGAAATCATCATTCACAGCGGTTAGGAGAGGAACGAGATTCAGATCTCCGTACATGCGGGAGAAGCGCTTTATGTCTTTTTCCTCAGTAAACATAAGACCGTGTTTCTTAAAGAAATCCAGATCGGTCTTCCCCGTAACCCTAACGACGGAATCGCTGAACTGCTCTTCAGACAGTCTGGCGACAATGGCATCGATCCCCATCTTCACCTGTTTTTCCGCCTCGACGGGATCTTCTATATCCCTGGCATCGACAACGGCCAGAATGGAGGACGCCGCTGGAAAATCCTCTATGATTTTCTTCATATCCTTCACCTGGCTGGTATTCTCAGGCAGCATGGAGTAGAATGTCATATCCGCTTTCAGAATGGACAGCCCGACGCCCATGACCGCTGTGATTCCCAATATAATAAGAAAAGCCTTTCCCCAGTTCCGGGCTGACCACACAGCCCATCTCCCGAGAATCCTTTCCCTGAAATTTTCTTTTTTTTCTTTCATAAACACTCCGTTTAGCGGTTTTCCTTCAACATCTGTTCCAGAAAAGCCAGGTACTCTTTAAAAAGGGATTTCCCCTCTTTCGTTATTTTATAAACTGTCTGAACCGTGCTCCCGGCCAGTTCTTTCCGTTTTTCCACATATCCGGCCTTGATCAGCTTTTCCATATGGGTGTAGATCGAGCCGTCGGTCCCCCCGAGAAGAGATTTGAGCTGGTTGAATGAAACCATTTCATCTTTGTAGAGCACGGTCAGAATGGACAGTCTCGTTTTTTCGAAGAAGACATTGTCAAACCGCGTGTAAAGATCATCCATTACGGCTCCTTTCAATATAATGGACATGAAATCCCGTCAGAATGTAGGCGATCCCGACGGCGATTCCCGCGACAGCCGATCCCTGAAGGGACGAAACCTGATTGATGATAAAGAGAAATCCCATTCCCGTGAGAACCCAGGCTTCTATCATCAAAGACGAATAGGTGATCTGGCTGTACATGAACAGAGGGACGGCTCCGGCCATAAGATAGATCCCCGCATGGGGAATATCGGTCTGCAGAAGGTAGTACATCATGATACAGAGAATGACCATCGGCCCCAGAAATCCTACGGCCAGTTTTGTGAACCGGTTGGAGAGAAGCGGAGCCGACATTTTATCCATCCGCCTCACCCAGCCCACGGTCTCCGTAACGCCGGCCAGAAAAAAAGTCGGAAGCCAGACAGCCAGAAAAAGCGTCATGCGGCTCAGCTCTCTTGAAGCGACCAGATAATAGGAAAGCGCAGACGCCGCTATGATAAGAACACCATATACCCAGTAAACCCAGGTTTCAATAATCCCGTAATCCTCCGCCTGATCCATTACTTTTTTGATTTCAGTCAGATCCTTCAGATAATCTTCGATCTCCCTTTTTTTTTCTTCCATATGACTCCCTACCGGCTTTATCTTTCAAAGTTACTTTGCTTTACAAAGTAACTTCTAATTACAAAGTAAGCCAGATTAAAATGATTGTCAAGATATATATAATTATTTACCGAAGCATAAGCTTAAATGGCGATCCGTTGCTTTTCCTCTGACATGACTGATCTCATCGAAAAACTTGACAGTTATGATTTTCGCTTATAAAATCACTAATATACATGTGATATATTAGATGAATATCAATTTAAAAAGGAAGAAAAAATATGCTGAAAGAGATACGCTGGCACGGTCGCGGCGGTCAGGGAAGCTTCACAGGAGCCAAGCTCCTGGGAACAGCGGCATCGCTTCATGACGATCGGTTCGCCCAGGCTTTTCCTTCATTCGGTCCCGAAAGACGGGGCGCTCCCGTACTGGGTTTCAACAGGATAAGCGACAGACCTATTACCGATAGAAGCGAAATCGGCTTGTGCGATTTTATTATTTTTCTTGATGACACGTTGTGGAGCGACCGGTACTTCGGCGATTTGAAGAAAGATGCCCTGATCCTGATCAACACAGCAGATAAGAACCTTTCCGATGCGAGGATCCGGACCATTGACGCCACAGGCCTGGCTTTGGAAATACTGGGATTGCCCATAGCCAATACAGCCATGCTGGGAGCTCTGGCGGCTCTGTCACGGGAAACGGTTTCCTACAACGCCCTTGTGGAAGCTCTCAAATCTTCCCTGAAAACCTCTGTGCTTGAAAAAAACCTTATTCTTCTGGAGAAAGCCTATGAGAGATTTTAAGATGAGCCCCCGTCCCCAATGGAACAGCTTATCCGATGTCCCCATGGGCTCCAGCTGCTCCTCCTTCCATATATGCGATGCAAATGCCGCCTGGAGAGTTTTCCGACCCGTCATGGATTATTCCCTCTGCATTGGCTGCCATCAATGCTATCTGCTCTGCCCCGACGGAGCCATTCACAAAGAAGACGCGAAAGTTTTCCATATCGATTATGACTTCTGCAAAGGCTGCGGTATCTGCGCTCACCAATGCAAACCCGGAGCCATATCCATGGTAAAGGAGGACCAGGCATGAGCGAATTCGCATTTCTGAACGGAAACGAAGCGGTCGCCTGGGGCGTCCGCCTGTCGCGGCCCCATGTCATAGCCGCCTACCCCATCACTCCTCAGACGAAAGCAGTTGAAAAACTGTCGTCCTTTGTACAGAACGGGGAAATGGACTGCAAATACCTCCATGTGGAATCGGAACACAGCGCCATGGCCTGTTCCATCGGCTCAAGTTCCGTTGGTGCCCGGACCTTTACGGCTACATCCTCCCAGGGGCTGCTCTATATGTCGGAAGGACTGCCCTACGCCTCGGGAGCCCGGCTTCCCATCGTCATGATGAACGCCAACCGGTCCATAGCCACACCCTGGAATATTTACGGGGATCAGATGGACGCCATGCACGTGATCAATTCAGGCTGGGTCCAGCTCTTTGTGGAGGACGCCCAGGAAGCCCTTGATATGGTTATCCAGAGCTTCAAGCTGGCGGAGAACCACGACATCCTGACGCCGGTTATGATCAATGTGGACGGTTTTGTGCTGACACATACCTATGAAAAAGTGGATATACCCGGACAGGAATTGGTGGACAGCTTTCTTCCAGCCATTGAAAAAGCTCCCCATCTGATGAACGATCAGGATCCCATGAGCCTGTGTATTTCCGCGGGAAACCAGCACTACATGGAGTTCAAGATCAAACAGCACAGGGATATGTTCAAAGTGTTCGAACAGCTGGAAAGAATCGATCGGGATTTTGAAAAATCCTTCGGCCGGAGCCACGGAGGCGCTGCTGATGGATACAGGAACGAAGATGCTGATGTGATTCTGGTCACAACCGGGTCTGTGACCGGAACGGCACGGGTTGTCGTGGACTCTCTGCGGGAAAAGGGAATTAAAGCGGGACTGGTGAAACTCAGACTGCTGAGGCCCTTCCCTTCCGATGATCTGTACGAACTGATCGGGAAAGCAAGTGCGGTCGGTATTCTGGACAAGAATATCTCCTTCGGATTCGAAGGAACGGTTTATACCAATGTCAATTCCTCTCTTCTGCAGAAAGGCTACAGGGGACGGACCTTCAATTTCATTGCCGGACTCGGCGGAAGGGATATTACGAAAGAGAATATCGAAGAGATGTTTTCCGCTCTTCTCGAACAGAAAGGGGAAACGGTTCAGTATTTCAATATGGGGTGCGCCTTATGATAAAAAAACTCAACGCCCGGAACATCGATGCAAAGGAATGTTTCTACGGACACAAAGCCTGCGGCGGTTGCGGCGAGAGCCTGGCTCTCAGACTGGCCCTGAAAGTACTGGGAGAGGAAGCGTACCTGTCACTCCCTGCGGGATGTATGGCCGCTGTTTCCTTTATCTATCCCAATATGGCCTTTAAGAATAATGCCGTTATTACGCCTTTCGCTTCTACAGCCGCTGTGGCGACGGGGATTGCGGCGGGCCTGGAAGCGCTCGGAAAAGAAGCGCCCCTCTCCGTGGGATTCGCCGGTGACGGTGGAACCGCCGATATAGGGATCCAGTCCCTTTCCGGAGCGATCGACAGAGGAGAAAAGTTCATCTACATCTGTACGGATAATGAAGCTTATATGAACACTGGTATCCAGAAGAGCGGTCTGACTCCCTTCGGAGCGGCGACGACAACCACTCCAGCGGGCAAGGCCATTCACGGCTGTGTTACCGAAAAGAAAAACATGTTTGAAATAGCAGCAGCCCACGGAATCACCTACGCGGCCACAGCGAGCATCGGTTACCCCGAGGATTTTCTGAATAAAGTGCAGAAGGCCAAGGAATGCGACGGCCCCGCCTATATCCACATCTACACCCCCTGCCCTACCGGCTGGGGGCACGGATCGAAGATCACCGTCGATCTGGCTAAGGAAGTTGTGGATACGGGGCTCTGGTTTCTCGCAGAATATGAAGACGGCGAATTCCGTCTTAACAGAAAACCCGGAGATTTCAAACCTGTAGCCGACCATCTGAAGAGACAGGCCCGGTTCCGCCACTTATCCGATGAAGAAATCAGTCAGATTGAAGTGATGCGCGACCGGAAATGGGAAAAAATGTTGAAAAACTGGGGTTGAACCAAGGTAATATATCAGCAGTATACTTACAATTATTTGTATACGAGATCAGGAGAACCTATTGAAACCGTCCAACACCTACATATTTGAGACTCTGAAAAAAAGAATAATCAATCTTGAAATGAAGCCCGGTGATGCGGTTCAGGAAAAAGAGCTGATTGAGGAATTCGGTGTGAGCCGGACACCCGTAAGGGAAGCCCTGATAAAACTTGGCCAGATCGGTCTGGTGGAAACACGCCCCCGTGTGGGAACTTTTGTCACTCAGATCGATCTGAAGTCAGTTCAGAACGCCTATGAGGTTAAAAAGAATCTGGAGGGACTGGCTGCGGAACTGGCTGCGCGGAGGGCAAAGGATGATCAGATAAAAGAGTTATTTGTCATCATTGAACGATTTTCCGGCTACGATATCGTCCGCGATTACAAACTCTGTATCAATGACGATCAGCGGTTCCATCAGATCGTCCGCCAGGCTTCAGGCAACGAGATGCTTATCGAAATACTCGACCAGCTGAACACCAAAACAGCGCGGTTTCTTCAGTCGATCGAGTACGTTATAGATGATTTTGACTGGTTCTACGAGACTCTGAAAAACATGGCCCACGCCATAGAAGCCAGAGACTCCGAACAGGCGAGGAAAACAACAGAAGAGCACACTCTGAAATTCGTCAATCAGATGTCGCGGCGCTTCTTCGGTTATATGATGCCCTGATGAAACGGGCAGAACTGCCATAGCGAAACGTTGAGCTATGAACCTTGAAAAGGAGGATTTAAAAATGTTTTCAAAAAGAGTGGATGGTGTCAAAGCATCGGAAATCAGGGAAATTCTTAAACTGGCCGCCAGAAATGATATAATTTCTTTCGCCGGCGGGTTACCGGCACCGGAACTGTTTCCCGTGGAAAAGATGAAAGAAGTCTCCCGATATGTACTGGACAATATGGGAGAAGAAGCCCTTCAGTACAGTCCGACAGAAGGTTATGTGCCACTTAGGGATTTTATTGCCGGAAGAATGGCCAAAACAGGATACCCGACAAACCGCGATGAAATCCTTATCATCAGCGGATCTCAGCAGGGGCTCGATTTTGCTGGAAAGATATTTCTTAATCCGGGAGACACGGTTCTCTGCGAAAGTCCGACGTATCTGGGAGCTGTAAATGCTTTCCGTGCCTATGAGGGAAATTTCCGGGAAGTGGATACAGATGATGAAGGGATGATTCCCGAAGATCTTGAAAAAGCTCTTAAAGAGACAGACAATGTCAAGTTCATATATGTTATTCCCGATTTTCAGAATCCCTCCGGGAGGACGTGGTCACTGGAACGTCGAAAAGCTCTCATAGAGTTGGCCGGCAAATACAGAATCCCCGTTGTTGAAGATAATCCCTATGGTGAACTCATCTTCGAAGGAGAAAGACAGCCCTCCATCAAGTCTCTGGATACAGAGGGTCTCGTCATGTTTCTGGGCACCTTTTCAAAGACCTTTGCACCGGGGCTCAGAATCGGGTGGATCTGCGCTTCACCGGAAATTCTCTCCAAATGCATTATGGTGAAACAGAGCTCAGATGTGCAGAGCAGCTCTATCAGCCAGAGAGAAATCGCCGTTTTCATGGAAAAATACGACTTTGAAGAACATGTGGAAACCATAAAAAAGACCTATAAGAAAAGAAGAGATCTTATGATGGAAAGCATAGAAAAATACTTTCCCGAAGAAGCGAAATGGACCTATCCTTCAGGTGGCCTGTTTACATGGGTTGTCGTTCCCGAATCGATCGATACGAAAGAGCTGATGGAGAGAACCCTGGAAGAAACGAAAGTGGCCTATGTACCGGGCGCATCTTTTTTTCCGAACGGTGGTGTACACAACACTCTGAGATTGAATTTCTCCAATATGCCGGAAGATAAAATAGTTGAAGGGATCAGGAGACTGGGCGATCTTCTGAAAAAAGAAATCGCCCTGTAACCTTTTTATGTCAGGTATTTGACTTCCCAACCGCTCTCCCGCAATTCCATGGAGAGCGGTTTCATTTCGATCTGCAGGCAGTCGGTAAACGGCATGTTAATAAAATCAGCAGATCCTGCCCATGGGAACATTCAGATCCGGTTTTCCCGCTATAACTGCTTCCACCATGGCCAGCAGCCCTGTTCTCATCGATTCAAAACTCATGGAAGGAACATCGCCCTTTCCCGCAGCCTGATCCGGCAGGAAAGGCACATGGATAAATCCACCCTTAATTTTGGAATCTCCCGTATTTATCCTGTGAAGAATCCGGTACATGATATGGTTGCAAACAAAAGTGCCGGCTGAAAAGGACAGGGAAGCGGGAATCCCGGCTTCGATAGAAGCCCGAACCATTGCTTTAACCGGCAGGTTGGAAAAATAACCGTCGGGACCATCCTCGGTAATCGGCGAATCAACTGGTTGCCGTCCCCTGTTATCGGGGATTCTGCCGTCATCCAGATTTATCGCTACCCTCTCTACAGATAGTCCCGAACGTCCCCCGGCCTGCCCTACAGCCAGAACAATGTCGGGATTCTCTCTATCCCAGAGGGAATTCAAATTGTGGAATGATTCGCCGAAAGCTGTGGGAAGCTGTGTCTTGACCAGAATATGGCCTTTCAACGAATCGGGAAGCGACCGCACGACTTCCCAGGAGGGGTTGATTTCTTCCCCTCCGAATGGATCGAATCCCGATAATAAAACTTTCATTACCACAGTATATATCCAACGGACGGAACTGTTTATTATTTTTTTCCAGAGGGCTGTCTCATCCGGGACGGGACAGCCTTTCTTTACTACCGCTGGACCCTGCCGGAGCCGTCACCCTTCAGCAGATTCAGGACTTCCGCTTCCGAGACCAGCGCCACATCTCCGGGAATGGAGTGTTTGAGACAGGACGTCGCCACGGCAAACCTGAGAGCTTCCTCATGATATTCGTAAGAAGTCAGTCCGTAAATAAGTCCCGCTGCGAAGGAATCCCCTCCCCCGACACGATCGATGATATTTTTTATCTCGTATTTCTGAGACACGACAAAGTCTTTTCTGTCGTTGAGCACGGCAGACCAGCTGTTGTGATCGGCCGAATGGCTCTCTCTCATTGTGATGGCGATCATTTTCATTTCCGGAAACTTATCGAGCACTTTCTTCGAGATATCTTCGTAGCGGTCCAGACCCAGATCGGCTTTGCTGACATCGGCGTCGGACTCGATTCCCAGAGATTTCTGGCAATCCTCTTCATTGGCGATGGCGACATCGACGAATTTAACCAGCTCGTTCATAACTTCGGGAGCCCTTTTTCCGTATTTCCAGAGCTTCTTTCTGTAATTGAGGTCGCAGGATACGGTTAGACCTCTTTTTTTCGCTTCTTCCACGGCGCGCATGGACAAAGCGGCGGAGGATTCCGATAGAGCGGGAGTGATTCCCGTAATATGAAACCACGATGCTCCGGCGAATACGCCATCCCAGTCAAAATCTTCCGGACCGGCTTCGGCGATGGAAGAACCGGCTCTGTCGTAGACGACATTGGACGGTCTCTGGTTGGCGCCGGTTTCCAGATAATAGACGCCGAGTCGCTCTCCCTGAAAAACGATCTGAGAGGTATCAACGCCCCGCGCTCTGACAGTGTCCCGGGCGCTTCTCCCCAGCGGATTATCAGGAAGAGCCGTGACAAAGGAAGCCTCTTTGCCCAGAAGTGCCAGAGCGGAAGCGACATTGGACTCCCCACCTCCGAAAGTGGCTTCCAGCAGAGGACTCTGAAAAAATCTCTCATTTCCCGGCGATTTTAATCTGAGCATGATTTCGCCCAGGGTAACTATTTTACTCATTTGCTTCTCCATGTTTTAACCAGACCGACCGCTTCGACGCTCAGTTTCTCTATTTCATCAAACTTACCGCTGTTTATCAGATCTCCCTTAACCATCCAGGAACCACCGCAGGCCGCGACATAGGGAGACTCGAGGTAACTGATCAGATTAGAGGCGTTGATCCCCCCGGTAGCCATAAATTTCACTTTACCGTAGGGAGCGCTCATGGCGTTTATCATTTTGATGCCGCCCGAGGCTTCGGCAGGGAAAAACTTGAGAACGTCAAGCCCTCTTTCCAGAGCCGCCTCAATTCCCGATGGATTGTTGACTCCGGGATAGACTGGGATTCCCCTGTCGACACAGTAATCGACGATGCGGGGATTAAATCCGGGGCTGACAATAAAACGGGCGCCCGAATCGACAGCTGATTTCACCTGATCGATGGTCAGGACCGTCCCGGCCCCTGTTAAAACACCGGGAAACTTTTCGCTGATAATTTCGATGGAACGGGCGGCTGCATCGGTCCGGAACGTCACTTCGGCGGCGGGCAGTCCGGCTTTTTCAAGAGCTTCCGCCAGCGGAGAGGCATGCTCGGGGTTATCCAGTTTAATTACCGGAATTATGGCGATCTCCGCCAGTCTGGCTGCAATGTCTCGATACTCATTATTCATATACTTTTCCTCTTTCATATCCCATGGAACGGGAAATCATATCCGTACAGGCTTTAAGCCTCGATTTATAGTTTTCCGATTTGCTCTCAAAATCTCCGAAAAAGGGAATGCTGACCGCACCGGCCGTTTCTCCCAGTGAATTGAAGACCGGCATGGCGATGGCGTAAATGCCTTCCGATTCCTCCTGATGGTCATAGGCGATTTTTTCGACAGCGATGCGGTCGATGACCTCTTCCAGTTTAGCCTTGTCCGCGATCGTATAGGGCGAATAGGACTTCAATACAATAGAAGGCAGTACATTCTGGCGGTAAAGTCTCCCCTCTTCTGTCAGAGCGAGGAGCAGCTTGCCCGCCGCGCCGATATAGGGCGGATAGACCGTACCGGAATCAAGAGTGATTCTCACGGCTTTACGGCTCTCAAAACTGCACAGCGGATAGACAGTATCTCCCCTCATAATGCTCAATTTCACCATTTCATCTATTTCCCGGGCGAGTTCCTTCATATGGGGAGCCGCGAGCGCTGCGACATCAAGCCTTTGATTGACGATATTCCCCAGAGTCAGAAGCTTGGCGCCTAGATTGTACAACCCCGTCAGATGGTCCTGTTCCAGGTAACCCTGTCCTGTCAGCCGGTTGATCATTCTGGAAACGGTTGCTTTGGGAAGCTGGAGTTCCGAAGCGATAACAGACTGGCTCAACCCCTCGGGAGTCCGGGTCAGCAGATCGAAAATAAGATCCATTTTATCGAGAGCCGGAACGGCGCTGTTTTGTTTTTCCATAGCTTATTATGAAAGGGAAAGGATAAAACTGTCAATGTGTTTCATATATTGTTTTGCATTTCATATTTGAAACTAAGGTCAGTGCAAAAAAAAGGCCGGTATTTCCACCAGCCGCATTACTTTACAATTAGATTTTTATTCCCCAGAAATCCTGTCCCGTTTCGGGAAGGGCCCATTGAATATCTATATAGAAATAGAGCCAGGGAATGTTCGGTATGCGGAATCTCAGCCCCGTACCGACAGCCATTTTAGGTGCTGTACTGAAAAGATCAGCTGAATCAATGCCCGCTCTTGCAAGATCAAACCAGGCTACATGCTCCAAAGCGAACCAGTCAACGTTCACATAGGTTACATGAGCCTGGGCTGTCAATGAATAGAATGTAGAACCGTTTATTGTCAAGCCGGGAACTGATCTGTCTCTGGTATTATGAATCGGAATTCTGTAATTATTTTCAAGATTACTTACGCCGTAATTTAAATAACCGGCAAATTCCAACCAATTGAAGGCAAGCCAATGCGCTTCCGCGCCTATAGAGAAATCATGAATAAGGGGTTCAAACGAATTATCTCCCGCTGTTTTTATATCCATTGAATAATCGGCAAAAACTTTCCATCCGTTTTTCTGGAAATAGGAATTTTTAGTCCGGACCTCTCCGTATGTGATGCCTGAGCTCCAATACAAATAGGAATTCGCTCCCATAATTCCATCAAAGCCGACATCGACCAACCCCGTATCTCCGATTTCACTGGAATACCAACCGAATTCAAAGCGGGGATTCCATAATTTATCCCAGTCGGATTTGAATATTGTGTGAAGATCCCATTTACTATCGGAGTACCCGGATAACTTTACGCCATCTTCAGCATCATAGATAACATCGAGGCTTTTCGAGAAGTAAAACCGCCAGAGCCAATCATTAAACCAACGAGTAGGCAGAGAGAAATCTGTTTTAATCTCATGCTCCGCGTTCCCGTCCAAACCGATATTTACAACCTGGCCGAATGTGAACCCGTTAAGCAATGTATCGGGAAGTCCTACCGATCCCCGAATCCTTCGCTTTATGAAATCGTACTGTGAATATTGTTTTTCCTGCTCATAAGCCAAACTCAGATCAACATTGAAACCGAGGAAATTTTCATCAGCCGCTCCCAGCTTGATAGTGCTGGATGAACCGTCAATTGCGACAAGAGGCATAATCAGAAATTGATCCCTGGCCAGTACATGTAAAGTCGTTGTGCCGTCCTCTTCTTCATCCCAGGTGAACTCAACTTTAGAAAAGAGATTTAATCTGTAGAGCTCCTTTTCAGCTTTTTCCAAATCTTCCTGAGTAACAGAATCGCCTTCTTTGAATCCCAGCTTACTCAGGATAATAAAATCTCTGGTCATCCATGTGCCGTCAATAACTATTTTGTCAGCGACCTTCCCTTCTCCTTCCGCCCATAGGGACAGTGCCATTGTTATGAGGAGAATCAGGCATAATATATTTCTTTTCATCTTTTTTCCTCTAACTCCTTTTAAAGAGTGACTACTCGCTCATATATTAAAACAGTTTTCTCTATATGTGAAGAATTATTTTAATTGTCACTTCAATCTTAAAACGACACGACCGCTTTTTGTTTCTCCCGGAGCCAGCACCAGTCTTCCCAGATTTTCAATGTTAAAAGAATTGGTTGCGCCGGTAATCGGTTCGATTGCAATAGAATCGCGTTCGGGAGGGATATACAATTGGACAAAAGGAAATAAAGAAGTATCAAACTCCAGAATCAGCTGCTCCATTCCATTGGATAAAGAGATGGTTCCGTCCACTGAATTGGAAAAAGCGATATCCAGTTCTGAATCATTAATCGCGGCAGGAACAGTAAAATCCAGAGATGTTCCCGAAACGGATTTAATTTCGCCGGTGGGAATAAGCTGCTCATCGACAGCGACATACTTACCTCCCCCGCAAGTTAATATCCAATCATCTACTTTGTCCCCCAGTTTAAAATAAGGATGCCAGCCGAGAGCAACCGGCAATCTCTGAATTCCTGTATTTTTAATGTGATATGCCGTTTCGAATCCTTTTTCAGATAGGCGATAAGTGACATTAAGGTTTATTGAGAAGGGATATCCGGACCAATCTTCATCTGAAATAGAGAAGGAATAGGTTAACTCGGCATAATCGCTTTGAATGAGACAATGAATTTCATCAAAGAATTTATCATAAACAAGACCGTGGATCGAAGAATTATCGGACACTTCATTAATGGGAAGAAAAAAAACGGAATTATTAAAACAATACTTTCCACCGGGAATCCGGTCGTTGAAAGGAAACAGGACTCTTCCCCGATACATGGGGTTGCTTTCAAGCTCCCCGGGAGAATCATATCTCAGGATGTCCTTGACCTCTCCCTTGCCCGTTTTCAGCGCAAGACGGTATATCATTGCTCCCAATTGAGGAATTATATCAACAAATGACCCCTTATCGTTATCGAGTCGCACGACTTTGTATTTTCCCGCAGAGTATTCCGATCTTTTAAACATAGAATTTTTTTTACAGGTTCCGATTTGTTTTGTAAAGAGCCGGACTGATTCAGTAAGTCAATCCGATCATAAAATTGAAGTCATGGTAATTGGAAACCGGATCATATCCGTATTTCCCCTTCAAATCAACACTTCCAACCATAAGAAGAACTTCAGCGCCGAAGCCGATTCTGAACTTGTCGTCAAAGGAATTGTATTCTTCCGTATTCAGGGCTATACCCATATCGACAAAGGGATGAAGCTGTATATGTAATGTGTCAATACTCCATATTTCTATAGCGATGGTATTAAGCCAGAAAAAAGCCAGATCGCCGCTCATGGAACTGTTCAGGACCCCTCTGAGCCTTTCGCCCAATTCAGGAACGAAGTTATTTACCGACCAGAAAATTTCAGCAAGGGAATAATAGTTGAAGATTTTAAAAAACGGGAGATAGACTTTGGCATTTAATGAAAAGGCTGGAACGAATTGAAGCCAATCAGTTCCAGCCTTTTCATTCACGATTTTTAAAATAGAAAGAGAGTTTTTCAAAGAAACAGAATATCCCTTCCGAAAAGACTTTACCCAATCGAGCCGGCTGACTGCGAATCTATTTTCAAGAGTAAAGAAAAAGGGGATTTCATCAACGGAGCCGTTATTCTGAACAGTAACACCCTCAAATATATCATGGTAGTTGTACATATAATTAAAACCGAACCCGGGCGAAAGGAAATAAGTCCAATCCCCTCCCAGATGAAATACTGTTGATAATTTCAAAATACTGGAATAGTTGGAATAATGCTGTTGCAGCTGCAGTTCCTCCTGCAGTTCCGGTTTCGTAACTGCAGTCGTGTCAAACATCTGGGAAAAATCAGCATTGAAAACAACAGGACCTAATTTAATGTTCCTTAATTGCGGAGAAATCTCCCACATCTTCAGACGGATAGATTCGCCGAAGGCGAGATTGGCAATCGCATCAAGGGTAAAATCTGACATGGTTCCGAAAAAGTTGTCATACTCTAATCCCAAACCGGCAGACCATCCATTCGTTCCCACATCGGAATTAGGTAGCATGTAAGGTTTCGGAAGTATGGTCCAACCATCTTCAAGAATAAAAGTAATATGGTAATAATTCTGATTTTCCGTTTCCTCGATAACATATTCCACTGACTTGTAATATCGGGTATTCAGCAATATGACTTTTTGCTTTTCAAGAGTCTCTTCCATATCTTCGTAAGATGGAAAGATATCACCCTCGTTAAGATCAATATAAGCCCGGAGAGAAACTTCATTGGTTTTTTGCTTTTCCAGGAATCGGAATGAAATTTCTTCAATTCCAACCGGCTCGGTCTGAGCAGACAAACAAACTGTAACCCAGAATAAAACAAGCAGAATTAAATATGTACGGTTCATCATCTTGTCCACTAATACCATACCATTGATTCATAAATAGATCGATATAATATATTATTTTACACAGACTGTAAAAGAGATAAGAAACAGTTTTATGAAATTATTATTTCTTTTGTAAAGTCTCCCCTTCTCCTGTATAGTGAATGATTATGAACGATTTCTACAGCATCATGGATGACGAACTGAACAACCTTATCCCCGGGATCAAAGAGCTCAGAAAAGAACTGCACCGCTATCCCGAAATAGCCTGGAGTGAAAAAGAGACGAGGCGGCGGCTTGTCGAGTTTCTCAGCGAATGCGGCATGACCCCTTTTGAAAGCTTTCTGGGAACCGATCTGGTCTATCAGATTAACGGCGAAAAAGACGGGAAGGCACTGCTTCTCAGGTCGGATATGGATGCGCTGAAGCAGAAGGAAAAGGGAAACATCCCATGGAAATCACTCAATGAAGGAGCCGCCCATAATTGTGGACACGACGGACATATGAGCATGCTCTGCGGCGCGGCCCTGCTGATAAACAGAATGGTTAAGAGAGGATATAAACTCCCCCGTCCGGTTCGTTTTGTCTTTCAGCCCGCAGAAGAAATAGAATGCGGGGGATCCGATCTGGTCGATGCGGGAGTCCTGGACGATGTGGGCGAAGTTCTTGCCATTCACGGCTGGCCGGCACTACCGAAAGGGGAAATTTTCTCAAAATCCGGACCCTTCTTCGCCGCTGCCGCGACCTTTGTGACAAAGATAAAAGGGATAGCCACTCACGGGGCACTTCCCATGAACGGATTGAGCCCCTTCCCTTCCGCCGCGAGGATGATCGACGAAATCGAATTGATAGCGGAGCGGTACAGCGGAAGGGCTGTCGTTTCCTCATGCATGATCAACGGCGGTTCCAGCGAAAACATCATTCCCGGAGAGATAGAAATCCGGGGGACTATCCGCTACTACCACAGGGATCATTTCAGCGAGATTCAGGCTCTTTTCGAGAGGGCCGGGCATACCGTTGCAGACCAGACAGCATGCGGAATCAGCACGGAATACATCTCTAAATATAAAATTCCTCTCTATAACAGCGAAGCATTTCTGGATAAACTCTCATCAACTCTGAAAGATGCCAACAGCCAATATAGTGATATTCCCGGCGGTATCAGTTCAACCGAGGCGAAAACGGTTTCGGAAGACTTTTCATTTTATACGGACAAACGCCCCGGCGCGCTGGTTTTGCTGGGACTGGGAGACGATGTCCCTCCTCTCCATGCCCAGAACTTCGACTTTCCCGACGATGTCCTCAGCAAAGGGGTGCTCCTCTTTACCGAAGCAGCTTTTCATTTGCGCTCTTGATACAAAAAGCGGTTTCAATTTATATTTATTTCCATGAAATCTCTATTAACATTTATTCTGACAATTTACGAAGTAACCCTCTTTGTTGCAGTGTGTGTCGTATTTTATCCCATAGCTCTGCTGATCTTTATCTTTACCGCACCCTTTGATAAAAGAAGAACGCTTCTTCACAAGTTCTCCTGTGTCTGGGGCAGCATATACATATGGCTCCAGCCCTTCTGGAAAGTGACCTGGGAAGGAAAGGAAAATATAAAAAAGGATCAGGCTTATGTCTTCGTTTCCAATCACCAGTCTCTTCTCGACATCATCGTTCTCTACGGGATGTTCAAACACTTCAAATGGGTTGCTAAAAACTCCCTGCTGAGAGTACCGTTCGTGGGATGGAATATGGCTCTGAACGACTATATCATCATCAAAAGAAACGATGCGAAAAGCCAGATCGATATGATGAAAAAATCGGAAAAAATGTTGCGCGAAGGCAATTCGGTTATGATCTTCGCGGAAGGGACGCGGTCTATCGACGGCAATCTCGGCACATTCAAGCGCGGCGCTTTCATTATGGCGGAAAAGGCCGAAGTCCCGGTCATTCCCATAGCCCTGGATAATATGTATAAGGCTGTAAAGGGAAAAAGCCTCTGGATAAATAAGGTCACGGATATGAAAGTGAAAGTCTTTCCTCCTCTTAATCCCAAAGATTTTAAGAACACCAAGGAAATTACGGCAAAAGTACAGGAAATCATCAGCGGCCAGCTCGATGAATGGCGTTCTGCAGAAAAATAAAAGTAGAGGAGCGGAGGAGGACTGTTTACTGATAATTGTTTTTTCCCAAGACAGTTTTCAGCTACTGTGATAATTTAATAAGGTATCGGCCCGTTTTCGGCAGATACCTTTTTTTTGAAGTCTAAGGGAGGAGCAAAATGCCATATATGATCAGACGGACTGCAGGATACTCACTCTGGCTGGTCGGTGCAAGCACCTGCTCGCCCATGCCGCCGCAGGAGCTTCAGTCCCTAGGTTAAATCCCAATCTATAACCTGACCCTCTGAAGCTCAGAACGGAACTAAAGAGGAGTCTCTGTAATGATCAATATAATCAATCTGTCAAAATACTACGGCACAGAAACCGTATTTGACAATATCTCTCTAAAAATCAATCCCAACGAAAAAACAGGTCTCGTCGGGCCGAACGGATGCGGAAAAACAACTCTCATAAAAATGATAACCGGCGGGGAAGAACCGTCCCGCGGCAATATAATCGTGGATAAAAACGTCCGGATCGGATATGTCCCCCAGTATATTGAATTCGACGAAGCTCTGTCGGTCAGGGAAGTTATGATGCTTCCCTATCAGTCGCTGTCCACTGAACTGAGGGAGCTCGAAGACAGGATGTCATCGGCGGAAGAAACGAATCTGGAAAAAATACTGAACCGCTATCAGCAGGTCAGAGATGAATATGATGCCATCGAAGGCGATACAGCGGACCTGAGAGCGGAAAAGATTCTCGATTCCCTCGGCCTTGAAGGGCGGCTCGAACAGCCGGTGGAGACGCTATCGGGAGGAGAGAAAAACGTACTGGCCATGGCTAAAGCGCTTTTGCTCAAACCGGATCTTCTGATATTGGACGAACCGGGGAACCATCTGGATTACAAGGGCCTGGCATGGCTGGAACAGTTTCTCTCCGATTACCGGGAAGCGGTGCTTATCGTCAGCCACAACCGATACCTCCTGGACCGGGTCTGCGAGCGGATAATCGCCGTGGAGGGAAATAAGACAAATGACTTTGCCGGCAATTATTCCTACTACAGGATGAACCGGCTTAAATCTCTGGTCAACCAGCAATCCGACTACGTCGCTAATCAGAAGAAACTGAAGCGCATCGAAGCACTTGTAAAAAAATTCCAGCAGATTGCTACGGCCACCTGCGACCCGGCCTGGGGACAGAGACTTAGAGCCATGAAAAGCCGCTACTCCCAGGAAGAGAAAAATGCCGTGGACAGGCCGGAGGTCTTCGAACAGAAAATAAAGATGGATTTCCAGGCGGATAAAACCAAAGCCGATATAGCCTTGCAGATAAACGGCTATTCAAAAGCATTCGGAGAACTGAAGCTTTTTAATGATGCTTCGGCAGAAATTCACTGCGGAGAAAAGGTGGCTCTGATCGGACCGAACGGCTGCGGGAAAACAACTCTCATACGGGATATCGTAAAGGAGGGGAACTGGGACAGCGATATTCTGCGGGTCGGCCCCAGCCTGACGATCGGCTACTGCTCGCAGCATCAGGAAATATTCAATCCCGAAGAAACAATTGAAGATGAAATCCGCGGCCTCGGACAACTGAGCCGCAGCGATGCCTTTAAAATCGTCGCGCCATTCAATTTTACCTGGGAAGATATGGAGAAAAAAACCGGTTCCCTATCGGGAGGTGAAAAAAACAGGCTGCAAATGGCCAGGCTGATCTATCTGAAAACGAATTTTCTCATTCTCGATGAGCCGACCAACCACCTCGACATACTCTCCAGCGAGGCAGTAGAAGAGGCTCTGGCAGATTTTGAAGGAACACTTCTCGTCGTATCCCACGACAGGTATTTTCTGGAAAAAACTGTAGACCGGATTATCGAAGTCAGAGACGGGAAACTGGTCTCCTTCGACGGGAGCTTTTCCCGATGGTGGGCATCAGCCAATCCGGTCCGGCCGAAGTCGAGCGGGCGGATATCAACCAGAGGATCTGACAGACGGGAAGACCGGAAAAACAGTTCCGATAAAGGAGCTGAAGAGGAATTGAAAGTTCTGGAATCGCGGATCGAAACGATGGAAACCGAAAAAAGTGAGTTGGAAAGTTCTATCAATGACGCCTTCACAAAAGGCGATCACAAGAAAGGACGGGAACTGTCGGTCAAACTGGAGAAGCTGAGCCGGCAGCTCGACGAATTGTGGAATAATTTGTAAAACTCTACACCAGCTTCTTCCGGTCTCTTTTGCCATTGAGAATACATAGAGCAGTTACATTGAACTCCACCTCATCGATTGAAAAAAAATGAGGTGGTACTCTATAATTATTTTGGATATACAACATTTCACCAATATCATCATTGTAATTCACAAATCACCCCCAAACCGAATTCAGACAGAATTCAGTTGTATCAATCACAGCACTGTAATATGCTGTAATTGAGGTGTAAAGAAATGAAGATATCACTGAAAGAAGATATTACTTCGCTTTCCTATTTCAAAGCGAATTTCAATCAAATTCTTGAGAAAATGAATCATAACCATCGCCCGATGATCCTGACACAGAATGGAAAATCCGCCGGTGTTTTTATGGATATTGAAACCTGGGAGACTTTGCTCAAAAAAATACAGGTTTTGAAGATGATTAATGAAGGCGAACGCTCTCTTCAGAAGGGAAATGAAGTATCTCTGGAAGCAGCTGAAGAATCTTTGAAAAAAAAGTATGGTCTATAATATCAAGCTTTCTCCTATCGCAGAATCGGATCTCGATTCAATAGTTTCCTATTACCATACGTTAAATCCATCCACCGCTAAACGATATTTCAGAGAGATTTTTATAAAAATCAGATCATTGAAGGATTTCCCTCTCATTGGACGGATTGTTCCGGAATGCATGGATATTTACTATGACAAATACCGTGAATTGATTTATGAGAATTACAGAATCATTTATCGTATTGAAGCAGATGTAATCTACATTATCCGGATTCTCGATGCCAGGATGGATATGGATTTTACAATTTTCGGATTATAAAGGAACTCCTCACCCGGTGGGGGTGAGGAGCTATATCAAACAATGGAGCGCTTTTCGTATTCCGTATGAAGAAGATGATGAGACCTCTCTCCGAGCGGTTCCTTCAGATAATCAGCATAAATCGCTTCTATCGTCGGGTTCTTATGGGACTTGCGTATCGGCTTGCCCTCATCCTCTCTGTAAATCGCGGCGATTCTGGCGCGGCGTTTGGCATCATCGGTAAAACGCGGCTGCCCGCCTCCGCCGATACATCCGCCGGGACAGGTCATGATTTCAACAAAATGCCAGGATTTCTCACCGGACCGAATCAGCTCCATGACTTTCTCCGTATTGCCCAGACCGTGTGCCACAGCCACTTTTACTTCTACGCCGTCGAGGAATTTCCAGGCATCGACAGGATCCGTAATGAGAACCGAAGCCTCTTTGATTCCCTCCAGCCCCGTTATGGGAGCGACATGAAGGTTATCCATGGGGAAATCCCTTCCCGTAACGATTTCGTAAACCGTTCTGAGGGCCGCCTCCATAACGCCCCCCGTATTGGCGAAAATATCCGCCGCTCCCGAAGAGAGACCGAAGGGCGAATCCATGGCCGAGTCGCCCAGGTTGCGGAAGTCGATGCCCATGGAGCGGATCATCTGCCCCAGCTCCCTTGTGGTAAGTACATAATCCACATCGGGAATACCGTTCTGCGTCATCTCGGGACGGGCGGCTTCGAACTTCTTGGCCGTACAGGGCATAACCGAAACGACGACCAGATCTTTCGGATCGACGCCGATCTGTTGGGCATAGTAGCTTTTGGCCAGCGCCCCGAACATCTGCTGGGGCGATTTGCAGGTTGAGAGATTAGGCAGAAAATCGGGATGGAAGTATTCAGCGTATTTTATCCAGCCGGGACTGCAGCTGCTGAACTGAGGCAGGGCCGCCGGTTTTCCATCGACCAGAGTCTGCTTAAGGCGTTTCAAAAGCTCCGATCCCTCTTCCAGAATGGTCAGGTCGGCAGTGAAGTTCGTATCGAACACGCCGTCAAAACCCATGAGCTTCAAAGCCGTTACCATTTTGCCTGTGACCAGAGTTCCCGCTTCGTAGCCGAAACACTCGCCGAGGGCCGCGCGGATAGCCGGCGCGGTCTGAACGACAACGGTTTTTTCAGGATTATCCAGGGCCTGATGAATCTGCTCGATATGGCTTTTCTCGGTGATGGCTCCGACGGGGCAGACCGCCGCGCACTGGCCGCACTGAACGCAGGCAACCGTGTCGAGATCCCTGGTAAAAGCCGGACCTATGACCGTATCGAAACCGCGGTTCTGCGGGAAAAGCGCACCGACATTCTGCACCTCATTACAGACCATAACGCAGCGTCGGCATTTGATGCATTTGCCAGTATCGCGAACAAGGGCGGGCGTCGAGAGATCGAAAACTGAAGGCGGTGTTTCTCCCGCGTACATAGGCTCCCGGAGCCCCAGCATATTGGAGAGGTCCTGCAGTTCGCAGTCATCTCCTCTGTCGCAATATCGGCAATCGCCCACATGTTCGCTCAGCATTAGATCCACAACAGTTTTCCGGGCTTCGCGAACCCGCCTGTTCTCAGTCTGAATGACCATGCCGTCGCGAACAGGAGTCGAGCAGGAGGCCACGAGCGCATTGGCTCCGGCGACTTCCACGACACAGACCCGGCAGGCCCCCTGGGGATGATTTCCCTCGAGATGACAAAGAGTCGGGATGTGAACGCCGATACTCTTCGCCGCTTCCAGAATGGTCAGAGAAGAATCAACCTTATATTCCGTACCGTTGAATGTTATTCCGATCATTTGCTTACCTCCTGATGCTGGCAGACCTTGCCGTAATCGCAGCGAAGACAGCGTTTGGACTGTCGGATCGCGACAGCCTCGTGCCAGGGCTGCTCCACTTCATCGAAATTGTTTTTCCGCCTCTGGGCATCTATCATCTGAATCTGTTCCCTGTGATAAGGAACCGGATCGGAATCGGGGTCGTAACTGGTTTCGATGATCTTATCATCCCTCCAGAAGACATTGTCTTCGCCGGTAAAGAACTGATGGATCGCCACGGCTCCCTTCTCTCCTCCAGCTATGGCCTCGACAACCGATGATGGACCGGTCGTCACATCTCCGCCGGCGAAAACGCGATCCTTACTGGTGCGGCAGTTGACCGGATCGGTAAAGACAAAATTGTTCATACCCAGCTCCAGTTTCTGCTCGTCGATCAACTGCTGATCCAGTCTCTGGCCGGCTGCGATAATCAGCTGATCCGTCTCGATGATATCAGTCTTCTTTCTGTTGACCTGAGGCCGCCTTCTGCCGCTTTTATCGAAATCTCCCAGTTCGACGGGAGAACATTTCAGACCTCTGAGATTGCCATCGCCGTCGCGGATGATTTCAACGGGCTGTGTCAGATCCTTGAGAATGACCCCTTCGCTGAGTGCCGCTTCAATCTCCTCATCGTAGGCGGGCATTTCGCTTCTGGAACGTCTGTAGACAAGGGTGACTTCTTCCGCTCCGAGCCGGATAGCGGTTCTCGCCGCATCGACAGCCGCATTTCCCCCGCCGACCACGACGATCTGATGACCGACCGGAACGGAACCTCGGATATTATACTGCTGGAGGAAAGGAAGGGACTGAACGACGCCCGGCCCTTCTTCGCCCGGCAGGCCGAGAGAAACCGAACCGGCCGCACCGGTGGCCAGGAAGACAGCCTCATAACCCTGAGCTTTCAGGTCATCACAGGAAAAGTCCTTCCCGAGCCGTTTTCCCGTTTCGATATCGACTCCCAGGCCCTCGATCATACGGATTTCTCTGAATAAAGTTTCCCGGGGCAGCCTGTAGGCGGGAATAGCCTGAACAAGCAGACCGCCCGCACGATCTTCTGCTTCGAATATCTTCGGTTTGTATCCCAGTCTGGCCAGAAAATAAGCACAGGAAAGACCGGCCGGACCGGCGCCGATAATGGCGATTTTTCGCTTTGCGTATTCGGCATTTTCCCGAACTTCCGGCAGCTGAACGGTTATCTCCTGATCGACGAGGAACCTTTTGACCCCCCTTACGGAAACCGGTTCGTCTATTGTTGACCGGCGGCATTTCTCCTCGCAGGTGTGAAAACAGACCCTGGCGCAAACAGCAGCGAAAGGATTTCTCTCCCGATGGAGTTTCAAGGCCTCGGCATAGCGCTTTTCGCCTGTGAGCGAAATGAATCCCGGAATATCGACACCGGCGGGACAGGCGCTCTGACAGGGTGCTCTGACAAGATCGGGACAGACGCCGGCGCGGCAGTGCTTATCGCGGATATGTTCCACATACTCGTTTCTGAAATGGCGGATCGTCGACAGAACGGGATTGGGAGCCGTCTGCCCCAGGCCGCAGAGTGCAGTCTGCTGAATCTGATGGCCCAGTTCGACCAGTTTATCGATATCGCCCTCTTCGCCGTCTCCTTCGCAGATCCGGTTCAGGATTTCCAGCATTCTCTTGGTTCCGACCCGGCAGGGGACGCATTTCCCGCAGGATTCCTCCTGTACGAACTCAAGGAAGAAACGAGCCATATCGACCATACAGGTGTCTTCATCCATAACGATAAGGCCGCCTGAACCGATAATGGCTCCCAACTCTTTCAAGGTGTCATAATCGAGGGGGACATTGAGATATTCCCGGGGGATACATCCGCCGGAGGGACCGCCGATCTGTGCAGCCTTGAAGTGTTTCCCTTCCTTCATGCCATCGCCGATATCATAGATAACCTCACCCAGAGGCGTACCGATAGGAATTTCCACCAGACCGGAATTGTTTATGGAACCGGCCAGGGCAAAAACTTTGGTGCCCTTGCTCTTTTCCGAACCGTAAGTGCCGTACCAGGCTGCTCCCCTCTGTATGATGGGAGCGATGTTGGCGTAGGTTTCCACGTTGTTGAGAAGAGTCGGTTTCCCCCAGAGACCTTTCTGAGCCGGAAAAGGCGGTCTCGGCCTGGGCTCTCCCCTCTTCCCTTCAATGGAATTGATAAGCGCGGTTTCCTCACCGCAGACAAAGGCTCCGGACCCCATCCGGATACCGAGGTCGAAGTCAAAACCGGAACCGAGAATATTTTTACCGAGAAGGCCGGCTTCCCTGGCCTGGTAGATCGCCTGATTCAGCCTTTCAACAGCCAAAGGATACTCAACGCGAACATAGACATAGCCCTGGGACGAACCTATGGCGTAACCGGCGATAATCATACCCTCTATAAGGCTGTGAGGATCGCCTTCGAGAACGCTTCTATCCATAAAAGCACCGGGATCGCCCTCGTCGGCATTACAGAGAACGTATTTGATATCACTCTTTTCAAGAGCCGTGAATTCCCATTTTTTACCAGTGGGAAAACCGCCGCCGCCCCGGCCTCTCAACCCGGACTGGATGACCTCTTCGATGACGCAAAGAGGCTTCATCCCCTTTAGAGCCATTGCCAGCCCCTGATAACCATCGTGGCCGATATAGTCATAGATATTGGCGGGATCGACATTGCCGCAATTTCTCAAAACGATCGGAGTCTGTTCCTTGAAAAAGGGGATATCCGGCTGCCTGGCAAAACTCTCTCCGTCCGATACATTCTTCCATGTAAGAGATTCGACTACTCTACCATCTCCGAGATGTTCCTTTACAATAAGATCGATATCTTCATCATGAACATTCTCATAAATGACCGAATCGGGATTGACCTTGAGAACCGGCCCTTTAGAACAGGGTCCGAGGCAGCCTGTGAGCTTGACTGTGGCATCAATACCCGAGTCGGCGATTTTCTTTTCCAGTGATTCCTTGAGAGACAGGGACCCGGAGGCAATACAGCCTCCGCCGCCGCAGACGCAAACCTGCAGCTTCTCTTTTTCATGCTCCCTCTTTTCCCGCTCAAGATCCCGTATTTCCGTTAACTGATTTACAGATGTGATTTTCCTGACTTTCATGAGTGTACCACCTCCACCGATTCTTTGTAGGAACTGAGAATTTCCTTAAGCTTGGAAGGCTTCACCCTCTGGTGGACATCGTCGTTGATCATGACGACAGGCGCCAGGCCGCAGGCGCCGAAACAGCGCCCCACTTCCAGAGAGAACTCTCTGTCTTCGGTCGTTCCCCCCACCGGAATTCCCAGCTGATCCTGCAGGGCTTTGAGAACATCCTTCCCACCGCGGACATAACAAGCGGTTCCCAGGCAAACCCTGATGATGTTCCTTCCCCGGGGAATCGTGGAAAACCAGGAATAAAATGAGACGACTCCCGTCACTTCGCTGTAAGGGATTTTCATGGATGTGGAAATGTGTTTGAGGACAGATTCGGGCAGGTAGCCGAAGAGGTTCTGAGCCGACTGGAGCACGGGGATTAGGGCCCCCTCCACTCCTTCGAAATTGGCGATGATGTGATCAAGACTCTGCATCATTTCCGCTTCGGTTGTTTCTTGGCACATGAAATTACTCCTTCTCGCATTTTTGAGGGGTTATTTCATTTACGCCGGATCGGGGTAATGGACGCAGTAATTTTTGTTTTGGATGGTTTTTTAAATTTTGATAATCTCGATTCGGTGAAATTTCCCCCGCTTGCTTTTTGTTTCTTATTTATAAGATACACCCGAAAAAGCAATAGGGGAATAATTATCTATTATTTTTTATCTATATTGTTTTATGGATAAAAGTTTGGCGAAGTCCAATCGCTGAACCTCAACTTTTAAGGGAATATATGTAATTTCATACCCAAAATATTTCTTCTCATAGTCTTACCTTCAATGGTCTCGAAATTAGTGGTGTAATTGAAGGAATAATCGATTGATACCCAGATAGGGAGATTCTCGAACTCGTAGGCGGCCGCCAAAGTTGCTATATGAATCTTTTCATAAATGCCATCATTCAAAAAGTCTTTAGTCAGATCTTGACTTCTTTCGTAGCTGACATTATCAATAGCTCCATATCCATCTCCATCCACTCCGTTATCACCATGACGGATAAACTGATATTGCAGCATAAAATGGAAATTCATATAAGGCATGGATTCAATGCGAATCAGGAATTCATCTGAGTTCGGTGGCAAATGATAACCCAGGTTCTCATTGTTATTAGTCCAAGTTAGATCAAAAGTATCTCCCTCATCGGAAAAATAGTATTCCTGGGGCCAGTGGTCATAAGTATAGGGTTCAATCCTCGTATACTGAAAGGAAGCCATTGTGAACGGAAGCCAGGGAATTGCCCACTTGGCCCCCCCCTGCGCTGCCCAGGGCATTATAGGATCGGATAACAATCCTTCGTTTGAGGTTATTTCATCCAGGTAGACATTGGCGTAAATTTTAACACCAGCCGGCGGTATTTTAAAAGCCAGAGAGAAATCCATGGAAATATTGTCCTGGTCTCCCGTCAAGCTCTGCCCGATAACCGGAGGCAGAAGAGGATTCAGATAGGCAATTTCAAACCGTTTACCCCAGATAGCTGAAGAGGAAAAGGAAAAATAGATCCAGTTGACCGGAAGAAACTCAAACAACTGAGAGGTCAGCATCTTCTGCGAAATAATATCATCAGATCCGTAGGAATCGGTTCCCTCCATCCAGTTATCCAGCGAGCCGGTACTGAAATACAAATTAAACCAGTCCAGAGGTCTGAAACCGAGGTCTAACCCGGAATAAGGTCTGGCGCTGGCTGATATGGAAAGATTTCCAATGCCATTTCCATGATCCCGACGAACTCTGGCATAATTGAGTTTTATCTTGTTTTCCCTGAAACTGAAATTCAGCTCCGGCATGGTCATAAGAGAGAAACTTGTTCCATCTTCATCACCATCTACCAGTCCTCCGCCATTCAACCCGCTACTGAGAGCAATATAATAGCCATCCGTTGCAATATTTGTGTAGGCGTAGGGAGAAAATGCATCGACATTGACATCGTTGACGCCGACGCTCGCATTCATATCATAGGATCCGTAGGTAGAGAGATCGCCTTCCAGATTGAGTGTGGTAAAATTAGTGCTGTGGATTGTGCCGGAATTGAGATCGCCCCTCAGTTCAAAATCAAAATATATTCCGATTGCAACAGGAAATGTAGCGTCAGGTTCGTTATTAAACTGCACTTTACCCTGTTTTAATACATTTATAGCTGTTATTTCGCGGTCCTGAGGACTATATTTCTTAAGCGCGCTGTCCAGAACAGTCTGTTCCATACGGCTCAGTTCGCTTCTTTTCCGGTCCATCTGGTTTAGATAGTCCAGAATCTCCGCTTTGTAAAAGGGACGCATTTGAGAGAGATTTTCGATGATGCCCCTCATTTCTGCCATTTCAAGGATCTTGTAGACCGACTCATCAACATCTACAGTATTATATGTCTGCCCCTGAATGGTCAGTGAAAATATGATTGAAATAATAAATATTAAGAGTGGTTTTTTGTTTTTCATTTTCCCAATATATCAGATTCGAACAGAAGGAAACAACTATATTAAGTGAAACAATTGTGCTAAAATGCCGCTATGGCAATTATTGAACTGGAAAACGTCAAAAAGAATTATCAACTGGGAAAAACAGAAGTTCCCGCCCTACAGGGGGTAAGCTTTAAAATAGAAAAAGGTGACTTTGTTTCGATCGTCGGACCGTCCGGATCGGGAAAATCGACCATCCTCAATCTGCTTGGATGTATTGATACAGCTTCATCGGGAGTCGTCAAAATAAATGAGACCGCTACATCCGAGCTTACAGATATGGACTTGACCCGGATTCGCCGTCAATCCATCGGATTCATCTTCCAAACCTTTAATCTCCTACCTACATTGAACGTCTATGAAAATATAGAATTCCCCCTACTTCTTAAGAACCGCAAAATATCAAGGCAGGACAAGAAGAAACAGAAAGAGTATATCGATCATTTAGTAGAAGAAGTGGGTTTAACAGGACGGGAAAATCACCGCCCCAGTGAATTGTCGGGAGGACAGAGACAGAGAGTTGCCATAGCCAGGGCGCTGGTTACTCAGCCTCAGATTGTTCTGGCCGATGAACCGACAGCCAATCTGGATAGCAAAACCGGTGAAGAAATTATTGATCTGATGAAGAGAATAAACAGAGAGCTTCAAACCACTTTTATTTTTTCAACCCATGATCAATCTATAATGGAAATCGCCGATCACATAATCCGTCTGAAAGACGGATCAGTTGTGGAAAACAGAAGGAATAATCCTTAAAAATCAGTTTTCAGCTCCAGTTCCAGGGCAAGGGCTATCCTGCGGCCTTCGGGATCTGCATTATTCTGCATAGCCCAGGAATTCTCATTGCCATAGACTATAGGCAACCCTATATTCATTCGCAAATAAGGTAATATTTTCTGAGTCAGACCCAGTGTAACAATCCCGGACCAATCACTGAAATTGTTTTCCACCTGGGCAGCCAGATCGAATTTGGCTCCGAAGGGATTGTCCCACTTCACAGCCAAAGCCGCAATATGCTGATGCCCCGGACCGTCGGCTTTGCCATTCCAACCATAAGGGAATTCATCATAAAGCCCGACATCCCAAATGCTGTCGTCGGGATCATACCAGTCACCGATCCAGCTATAGCGGTATTCTCCATAAAGTTTCACTGAGTCCCATTCCCTGTAGAATCCGGTAACTACAGCTGTCAAATGAAAGGCATCCCGGAAATTGGTTGTGAAATCGATAAAAATATCGGTTTTACCTATAACCTGTTTAAACGATAAAAGAGTGTGAATCCCTTCATTGTAATTGTATTTAACCGCAGGGGTTATCAGGGTTTCACCGAACACAAAATCGACCTTTACGGCATAGGAGAAGTCTTCTATATCAAGGGTATTTCCTGTCATCATTACCAGAGAAAGTCCGGATAATGTGGGGAAAGAGAATCGGGCATTAATATAGGATCCAGAGCTTATAGCAAGCAAATCACCGTTATTGTAGAAACGGGCCTGCCCCCAGGACATATTGTATTTACCAAACCGGGTGAAAAGAAAATCTTTCACAATATAGTCGACGTAGAGCTCTCCGATGGAAGGGATGTCCCAGGCTTCATCTCCATCGCTCCACTCACTGTCATCGATCAAAGCCAGAGGATCGAATCCAGTAAGTAAACTTCCGTAAAGGCTGATCTCCGGAGCGGGACGGGCATTAAAAAAAAGTTTAAGATTACTTTCCAGACCTACCGAAGGTTCCACAGAATCTTCACTAATCTCCCAATCCAGAAGCCCAACGCCACCGATAGCGCTTAGAGAAAAAGTACCGCCGAACTGAATTTTATCGGATTCTTCGAACTGACTGTGCAGATCTTCTTCCGGTTCTTCGACGACTATATCCTCATCCGGTGCGGCAAAAAGATCATCGAGATTATCCATGGGTATATCTTCAGAATCACCTGTGTCTTGGGCAAAAATAGTAAACCCTAGCAGGAAAATCAGAGGAACAATTAAACTTTTCTTCAATCTCATTGATTAACCCTTTCAAGATATTCCTTGGTGAAAAGCGAATCAGGAAGTTCCGATAGAGAAGGCTTGCTAACTGTTATAGTCGTTCTCTCATACTCTGTTTTTCCGTTTATAGTTCTGGATCGCAAATAGTCAAGCATAACCAGATTATAAGGCAACCATTTGTCTTCGAGTTTCTGATATCGGGGAATGGCTGTCACTCTCATCCGCTGCCCCGACAAACTGTAATCTTCCATTTTTCTGATCAAATTATCTTCGGAAACCCATAACTTTACCTTTGGAAAGGAAACTTCATCGTTTAGGGCCTCAAGTTCGAGTACTGTACAATCCCATACTCCAAGTTTTTCTTCATAAGAATTGACGGCTTTGTAATCAAGAGAGAAGTCCGAACGAGTAAAATCGGAAATACGGGCACTGGAATTCTGAAGTCGTTCTTTTGCACTGGTAAATGTGAAGCTTCTCCCAACCGGGTCGTACAACCAAAGGTTGTCATCTATTTTCAGATATCCCTTTCCTTTATCAGCATCGGGTTTGAGAATAAGAATCATGAACTTATCTTCACCGTCACGGCGGAAGATAGTGGCGACGGTCGATTCGGTCGCACCGCCGGGTTCCCGTTTTACAATCGTATATTCAGCGGAAAGATCATCTTCCTGAAAAGAAATAAGCCTGTCAACAGACTCAAGAAGCCGCTGAGCCTCCGATTGTGCGAAGAGTCCTGCGCTAATGGTCAGGAAAAAACATAACCAGATTATCTTTTTCATTACTTTTCCTCGTATATCAATCAATTGTCCACCCGGAACGCTTCAACAGGAGAGAGCTTCGATGCTCTGTCAGCTGGCCCTGCCGCGGCTAAAAGCACAGCAAGCAGCATAAGCAATACCGTAATCAATGCCATGGCTGGATCTATCCGGGGAACCATATGCCCCTGCTCAGTAAAAAGTCCGGCTCCAGGAAGCATGGATATATTAATAACACCAAATAATTTTTTTAACAGATAATAAAGAACAAAACCACCGGCAGAAGCAGCGATATCGAGAAAAAAGGCTTCATAGAGAAACATAGCTCTCACCTCGTTTCTCGTCATTCCCATAGCTCTGAGCGTTCCGATTTCCTTCGTTCTTTCATAGACAAGAACACGGTAGGTATTGAGGATACCCACCATCAATATAAGCATAAAGAGTACCTGAACCAGCCAGGCGACCAGAGTCACAGCATCCATAATGGTCGTTATCTCATCCAGATGGGCATTAAGAGTCAGAGGAGCGAGAACCGGCCCCAGATTCCAGTCGTATTGACTCAGTTCTTCACTCAACTGTCCCTTACTGTACATGCGGGGAAGAACTTCAAAGGAAGCGGATAGATAATCGGTCAGATCATCGACAAAAGCGCTATCATTGACACCGGATTTCGTATATATAGCCAAATCTGTGGCATAATCATCCTCTCTGACGAGAAGATGATTCAAATCGGCTCTGTTCATATAGGCGACATATCCAAAAAGTCCTGTTTCACTGAAAATTCCCTGAACAATAAGTGTTGCCGTATTATACTGACCGGAATCAGTTGTTAAAGCCAACTGTACACCATCCCCAACCCTGGCACCGAGAATATCAGCTGCCGCTTCACTGATAAAAACTCCCTGTCCATTATATTCAAGCATCTGTTCCAGAGAACCCTCTTTGAATTCAAGGGAAGATAGAACATCCTTCTCACCATCAAAATCAATGCCGATCAAACGTCTCTGAACAACTGACTGACCACCGAAAAACAAAGAGGCATCTTTTTTGTAATAAATAGTTCGAGGAGAAATACCAGTTATAGGTAAAGAAGATTCCCGAATATAAGCTTCGACTTCCTCAGCATTAACAAGAGCCTGACCGGATTTTCTCTTTTCATAGCCGGTAATGCTGACGTGACCGGAAAAGTATCGGGCCGCTTTACCTTTAACTGTCTCCAGGGCCCCGAAAGAGATGGAATGTACCAGAGTCATTAGTGAAAAGCCCAGGAGAATGGCAATAAACATAAGTAGATACCGCTTCCACTGTAAAGCGACATTCCGTAATGCAAAAAATAAAACAGTCAATTATCACACCTTATTTATTGCCGATACGGGTTGAACCCGCATGGCGACTGAAACAGGATAAATCCAGGCAAGAGAGCCCATAACCACGGCAATCACTAAATGCCCCAGAAGGCTGGTAAAGGTTATCTGCGGTGTAAGAGAGGTTCCTCCGAACAATGTAATCAGCAGAGAATTGCTCAGCTCAATATGCAGACCTTTTACAATCCCAACAGCAATTATGCCCAGGAATATACCAATCACAGCTCCTCCTATAGTGATAATCATGGATTCCCACATAAAAAGGGCGCGTATAAAATGGGGAGAAGCTCCCATGCTTCTCATAGTTCCGATCTCCCCTGTCCTTTCAAGCACGGAAAAAACCAGTGCATTCATTATGACCAGTACAGCCCCAAGTCCAAGGAAACCAAGCCCTACATAAAAAAGGGTTTGTACGGCAAAAACAATTAAAGCCGTTGAACCGGCAGCTCTTCTCCAGGAGAGGAATTCCGCTTCACCTTCAAAATCGTCAACAATACGGTTGATTTTCCGGTAGAGAGCACTTCTCTTTCCTTCAACCGCTTTCATCAGTATGAAACTCCAGGCTCCCGTATCGGTTTCCACAAGAGTATCTCGAACATCCGTATCAGCCAGATCAGCTTCAAAATCGTCAAAATCAAAATCTTCCAGAGGATCGGCTTCAATATCCATATCCTCCGAGAATAGGGAATCAAAATTGAAGTCATCAACTTCTCCATCTCCGGTAGCTTCATCGGAAATTGAAGAGCCTAATGTATAATCGGCCAGATAACGGACAGTGGTCAGATCGGCAAGGACAACTCTTTCCAGAACTTTCGTATTGCCGGGATATCTGTGTATTCCCAGATAAGGCGCTTTTTTCACTCGGAAACTGTTGCCCGAAGCTATTGTAAAACTGACCGGCTCGCCTCTTTTTAAGGGCCGATTGAGTTCATCTTCAATTTCTTGAGCCAGATCAGAATTGAGAAATACTCCGCTCTGAGAAAGTGCATCAAAATCACCAGAAAGAACGTCAATATCAGTACAGACCTGCCTGTATCCAGCCGGATCTACACCGAAAATCGGAATGTTCTTTTTAAATCCATCAATTTCCATCCTCACCGGGACCGATACGATGGATGTATAGGCTTTAACGGCCGGTTCCTGTTCAATCGCTTCGATAAGTCTGTTGTGAGAGTATAGAGAGGGAATGAGTTCGAGATTACTGATTATGGGGATTTCATTACCGAACAGACTGAAGGCTCCACCGCTTTCCGGACCGATGGCCGCATCACCGGTGAAACTGCCGACGAATGTCCGCTCCAGCCCGCTATTTGTACCCAGAAACAGGGCATTTCCCACAAAGAGAATAGCCATACCCGCCATAATCAACGAGGCTAGAAGAAGACTTTTTTTGTAATTTCGGATTAGATTGCGCCAGGCAAGCTTAAATATCAGATTCAATCAATCCTCGCTTATTCGGAATAGAACAGTACCTGATCCCGTTCCGCATTTTCCAGAAACTCATAGCGGATCGTACGGCTTATCCCCTCTTCCAGGGAAACAGGTGCTTCAAAATCTGTCGATTTCCGGTTTTCTCCGTTAAACAATGTGTCTGAACAGAATTTTTTGATCCGAATTCGGCTTATGGGGAATTTTTTCCCTGTTAAAAAGGCAAGAAAATCAAAAACCGCTCCCCCGGAGTACCCGAGAAAATAGGGCCAATGAATACCAGTCCGGGCTTTCTTCCCGAGAGAGCCCCGCACAAGTTTAACCAATTCATTCATATTAAAATCAGGCTTATCAATATAATTGAAAAGATGTTCACCCGGCTTATTATTCAGATTAAAATGAAGAAAGGCCGCAATATTCTCAACATAGGCCATGGATTTTACATTTTTTCCGCTTCCGATCATGGGGAAAAGGCCGGTAGAGATCTGCTTGAACAGGTTATAGACATTACCCCGGTTTCGTTCTCCGAACACAACAGTAGGCCGAACAATGGTCAAAGATCGTTTTTCCCTGTCTTTTTCCAGCCATTCCCTGTAGACTTTTTCGGCTTCCCATTTGGTGCGGCCGTAATCGTTAAAATAATTGATTTCTCCGGTTTCATCTGTCCCGGGAGTAGCAAAACCGTATACAGCGACGGAACTGGTAAAAATGATGTTTTCGATGGAAAGTTCGTCGCAGAGTGCAACAAGGTTTTCAGCTCCGTTGACGTTCACTTCGTCGTAAAGGCTTTTAGGCGTCACATCATCGCGGTGCTCCGCGGCCAGATTTATTACTGTATGGGTGTCCCGAAGAGCTTCGCGGAAGGAATTGATGTCGCGAATATCCATTTGAATGGTTTGATCGGGGAAGAAAGGTGATATATTTTTATCGAGGATTTGAAATGGAAGTCCTGCGTCAGAAAGACGTCTGCAGAGGCGGGAGCCTATAAATCCCGATCCTCCGATGATTGAGATCATGTTTTTTTTCATTGGATCATATTAGCACAAAGGGTATTTTTTGTCTTTACTCTTCAAGGACCGGGATCGAAGCGGTAGATGAATCGGCTGGTCATGTCGTAGTGTAATGAAAAAGTATGATCCTTCTGGAAAGGAGCAGAGTCATAAGATGTCTGAAAAAATCTGTTTACATCTTTCTCGACAGACAGGGTTTCCACATTAATGCGATTCTGATCGGGATAGAATTGGAGTACACGAAGCCAGCCGTTTCCGCCGTTAGGCTCATTCTGAAAATCAGTGAGGATTTGGTGAACAGAATTTCCATTCAACCCTTTTGAAATGCGAAGTTCGCTATCTGAAACATGACCGCAGAGAACCATAAAAACATTACTGTGTTTCTTAACGAATTTGTCCCAGATCGTCTGTCCATCGGCACCTTCAATATCGTATTTGCCGGAACCGTTATCATACCTATCACCACCACGTTTCATATAGCTGTGGGTCACAACAATTACCCTTGTATCATAATGCTCTGCAATAACACGATTCGCCCATTGCAGTACCTCTTGGCGGGGAAGAAATTCAAGGGACAGAACCATGAAATGGAGGTCCCCGACTGAAAAAAAGGTGTAATTGTTTTCATTCCCCTCTTCGTAATGACCGCCATACCACTCTTTACCAGAAAAACGATCCGGCCCGAAATAGCGATTGAATCGACTGGTATTACGTTTTTTCCCATGAAGGGGATTGTCGTGATTTCCAGGTATAACACTGTAGGGGATATTTGCATCATCAAGAATGGTATGAGCTCTGTCGGCGACACGCCACTGGCGAAACGTGTTGTCATCTGTCAGGTCTCCGAGATGAATGACGAACTGTATATTATTCTCAGCCCGGTTATCTGCAATCCACTGAGTCTGTCTGTAATAGGTTTCGGGGTGGTATTGTGTGTAATATTGGGTGTCGGGGAGGAGGACGATGGAGAAAGGTGTTTCATTACCCCATATCTGAGCAGTTGATATAATTAATGCTATTATAAAGAAAATTTTAGCTTTCATTATTTAATCGAACGGCCTATTAAGAAATCATATATATCCGTATTATCTATTATTGACCCAACTGATCCATTAACTTCGCCCTGGATATAAAAAGGGATATTGACACCGGTATGATAAACAGTGCTCCAGCTAACTGTCGGCAGGTTTCCCTCTCCGTTATCACCGATTACATCCAGACCACCGGTTTCATGATCTGCCGTTACAATAAGAAGGATGTCGTCTCTCTGCCCTACCCACCCCCGAACAGCGGTTACGGCATCCGAAAAGGATTCCATTTCGAATATCATTCTCTGTAAATCGTTGTCATGACAGGCGTGATCGATCCGGGCGCCCTCGATCATAAGAAAAAAACCATTATAATCTGTATCAAGCAATTCAAGGGCTTTGAGCGACATTTCTGCCAGAGTCGGGAACTCCCCCAATCCATCGTAGACATAAGGCATATGGCCATCGCCGAAGAGAGCGCAAACCTGTTCTCCAGAAAGAGAATTCATCTCCACTTCGTTAAAAGCAATAGCATAACCAGAGATAAGCGGCAAATTGCTATCGATTCCGGCAGAAATACCTCCTCCGCCGAACAGGACATCCGGTTTTGTGCGGTTGAATATCTCCACTGCAATATCTTCATAGTTTTCTCTACTGGTATTATGGGAAATAAATGCGGCCGGTGTGGCGTGGGAGATCATGGCTGTCGTTACTATCCCGGTGCTTTTTCCAAGATCCTGATGGGTTTCCAGTGCTGTTTTGTACGAACTGCCGTCACCGGGAATGGCTTTGCTGATTACACCGTTATTGACTTTATGGCCTGTTGCCATGGCGGTGGCAGCGGCTGCCGAGTCGGTTATACTGCTGCTTGCCGACCTTGTGGTAACGGAACCCTGGACTGGAAGATCTTCGAATCCCAGTCTGCCTTCTTCTCCATAGAGGTACAAATTAGCAGCTTTTATTTGTTCATATCCCATTCCGTCACCGATCATTATTATTACCGATTTCGGAGGGTCTATCTGCGTACAGCCGATTAGAAGGAGAAATAATATAAAACAGGAAAAGAAAATTTTTTTATTCACTCTATTGGTAATTATATCACAAGTTTGATTTCTTCATTTTTTGAAGACTATTAAAATTAGAGGATTTTAAGGTTAGTTGAAGAAACTGGAAACTGATCTTTCTATACATTTTCAACATCTTATATTGAATTTGTATACATTAACCCCTATACTTACATTATGAGTAGAAGATATATTCCTCGAAAATCTGAAAAAAATATAAAAAAAGCATCGGAGCAATTTCCCGTTGTCGTGCTGACCGGCCCCCGGCAAACCGGAAAATCTACACTTTTACAGAAACTCTTTCCCGATTATGATTATGTTACATTCGACGATCCAGTCTTAAGAGAAAGCTGTCGTAGTGATCCCTCGACATTTATTGACCGCTTTAACACCCCCTGCATTATTGATGAGATTCAGTATGTTCCGGAAATTCTTCCATACATAAAGATAAAAGTTGATAAAAGGAGGGATATATCAGGGCAGTTTATACTGACGGGATCTCAGATTTTCCCATTAATGAAAGGTATGACAGAAAGCCTTGCGGGCAGGGCGGCTGTTTTTGAACTCTTCGGATTCAGTATGGAGGAATATGACCTTGACGATCCTTCCAGGCTATTTGACAGAATCCTCTGCGGAGGATATCCGGATCCATTAATCCATCAGGTCGACAGGATTAGTTTTTATTCTTCCTATCTGCAAACTTACCTGGAAAGAGATATCAGACAGATTCAAAACGTTCAGGATCTATCAATATTTCTATCCTTCCTGGAGCTACTGGCCGGAAGGGTCGGTAACATCCTAAATCTTTCAGAAATTTCCAAAATTCTGGGAGTGAGCCAACCGACTGTAAAAAGATGGTTATCTCTACTGGAGAGTTCGAGGATTATATATCTGCTGAGGCCTTATTTTAAAAACATCAACAAAAGAATTGTTAAATCACCCAAAATATATTTCACCGATACAGGATTGCTGACCTATATCCTCAGATATCCCGACAGCGCGACTCTGGCTGCAGGACCTGCGAATGGAGCTGTCTTTGAAAACTTCGTAATTATGGAATTTCTTAAACAAAAAGCAGCCAGAAATTCCATGAGTGAGTTCTTCTTTTACAGAGACAATAATCAATCGGAAATTGACCTTATTATCGATTATGGTTTTCGGCAGGAATTATTCGAAATAAAACTAAGCAAAAATCCTCAAAAAAAACAGATTTATCAATTACAGAGATTAAAAAGCTTATTTACAAGTCCCTCTTTGTACCTTATCAGCACATACGAAAACGTTCTTAAATTATCTGACGATGTATCCAATTTGCCTTTTTTCAGAATTCCTGAATTAGCGGAATAATAATTAGATTACAAATCTCCGCCATAGAGATATTTGTAAAATCCGTACGATTTCCGATCTTCTCCATAATCCATTTCAAACCCGAACTCGGTTCCATTAAAGGAAAGGACATAGAAAAGATTATAGTTCTCGGAATTATCCTCCAATCCGGGATTACAATAAAAATAAATATCTTTTTCATCAGCTGCTGTTATTTCTGAAAGCTGTTCCGTTGGTGTGTAAACATCTCCACTTCTCTCTGCAAGATGGAGGGTTACAGTTTCACCAATAGTAAAAGATATATATGTTCCATCCAGTTCAATATGAACAATTTTATCTTCCCCGTTGGGTCCTACCGGATGTAGAGTACAATCAATCTCATTCAATTTGCCTGTTCCAATATTTAAACCCTTTCCTTGATTCAAATACATAGAATTGTGTTCGGGATGGTTGCAATACCCGTCCGGGTAATTATAGAACAAATCATAAGGACCTCCCGGAATGTCGAAAATGTAGAACTGTCCCTGATCATCGGTAATTGTATCTGCAATACTGTAATTAATTGCATCATCGATCCAATCCTCATCTGCAGATGAAGTATTTTGCAGGAAATGGGCCGATTCTACAAAATCCGCAGGAACAAGATAGACATGAACTCCGGGTACTGCAATCCATTCAATGGAATTATCTACTATAACCGGCTGAATGTATTTCCCTTCCAAGATTGTGTCTGAGAAATCACAGGAAAAGATATATAACAAAATGGCAGTAGAGAAAAATAATACAGTTAGTTTTTTAAACACGTTTTAATTCCCTTGAAGTTCTTTAGTCCAACTAGAACCACCATCGGTAGAATGCCAAAGAGAATACCCCTTTTCAAGTGCCCAGATATCTGTTCCGGTTTCTGAATAAAAGATTTCATATTCCGGCCAGCCGGAAGGATTTTCGGTTTCCGGTTTATCAATCTGAGTCCAGGATTCACCCTGATCGTCTGAAATGACGATAGGTTCATCTATCAGATTACCGGAAGCGATAATTATGTCTCCATCATCAAAGATACAAACATCAGTTATTCTGGACAGAGCGGTAATAGTATTGTATTCCCAGGTAGTTCCGCTATCCTCCGAATAACTTATTCCCGGAGACAGGGGATCAATAAGACCGCCGAATTCGGCAATAACAATATGCTCGCCGTCTGCACTGAGTGCCATATCTTCCCATTGCCTGTTTTCCAAAGAAATTTCGTTCCAGAGAGCCCCGCTATTTGAAGATAGCCATAACGGGCCACTATAAGTTAATGCCGCCATTATTCTGCCATTTGATGAGACTCCAATGGAATCGAGATTTCCTCCTCCGAGAATTTTATCAGTCCATGTATAGCCGTAATCAGTAGAAAAATTGACTTCATCAACACGATGAACACCCATTGTCAGTAAAGTAGATCCATCATTGGATAATTGAATATTAGCGTCTCCGTCGTAGCCTTCCCCGTAATCATAAACACGCCATGTTTTGCCAGAGTCGGAAGAAATATACAAGTCCTGACCAGCCACATAGAGATATTCTCCGTTTTCTGAAACACCTACGCCTGTCCAGTATTCCTGTTTTTCCAGGCCGTTTACTGTGTACCAGTCTTCACCACCATTTTCTGACAGATAGAGAAAACTATGGGCAGCTCCCGCCAGAACAATATTGCCATAAGAAGAGAAGGCCATAATATTAAATCCGCCATCAGCTTCTGGAGTTATGGCATTAACCAGAGATTTGTTTCCATTAATCACATAAGGGTTTGATAGATCCGGCGTTTCTATATCACATGAAAGGAATAAAATCCCCAAAAGAAGAAGCAATGGAATGACAGATGAAATAGATTTCATAACATCCTCACTTAATATATGTATCCTTTATTATTATATCTCAATTTTTCACTTTTTCAGCAATATTTATAAAACACAGAATGGAATAATTCTTTACATTTTCCGTAACATAAGACACCATATCTAACAGTACAAAAAGCTTCGTTTATTAACACTAATCAGGAGAACTAAGCATTATGCTCGTTTTAAAAAAAAATGCATCTATCAATTTTACCAGAGCCCTTTCAAAAGATTATGAGCTGGTTCAGCGAAATATTTATGGACTTATTACCAGGAATTTATCCCAAGATCAATATACATATTCAAGGAATACTCCCAGAAAAGGTAAAATCAATATGACGTTGTTTATCAGGGAGCCTGGTGATGTTATAATGTCACATGGTGTCGCCGATAAAAACTATTTCTTAATGAGACATAAAAACGGATCAATGTTAGCCAATAGTTTTAAACATATATTTGTTCCCGGTCCCTGGATGAAAAGGAAACTGCTGGAAAAAAATGATTTGAATTTCAGCGAGGAGAATATTCATATTGTGGGATGGCCCCGTATAGAATTTCTGAATGAATTAAAAAGAAAAATATGGTCTGATGAGAGCGTCAGGATTTTGTGGGCCCCGACTCATGACGGAAGAAGACGGGGAGCTGATAAGGTTTCCACATCCACATATCCGGGATTTCTGGAAGACGCTGAAAAATTGAAAAAAAATTACAGTTTTGAAGAGTCTCTGCATCCGCATAACAAATTAATAAAAACAGTGACAGGTCAACAACTTGTTGACTGTGATGTTGTGATTTCGGATTTCGGGACTATGGTTTATGAGGCCTGGGCTTTAAACAAGCCGGTTATATTTCCCAGATGGATTTTAAAAGATTATATTCAGGAGTTTCTACCAGGCAGCGCGGAAGCCTTTATTATGGAGAATAGAATAGGGTTTCATCCTGATAGTTACGATGAGATGGTAGATATGATTAATTCGGGGTTGAAGTTAACTGATGATGTGAATGAGTTTATGGAGGATTATTTACCTTCGGAACTATATTCCAGTTCAGGAAAAAAGATTGCAGAAACACTGCTACGGTTGGCAGAAAAGACAAGCTAGATATATCAATTTATTTCTTTCCATAAATTATCAAGAACTCTTTTAGAGGCATTTCCATCATCTAAATTAGTGAACTTTTTCTTAAAAATCTGAAAATGACGATCTGAACTTATATCTCTATCTATTGATTTTATTATAGCTTCTACAAGGGCTTCTTCGGTTTGTACAATCGGACCAGGTAGTTCGTTGATATCGAGATAGAAACCTCGAATTTCATCACGATATTCCTCCAGATCATACATATAAAATATAACAGGTTTTTCAACATTAGCAAAATCGAAAAAGACACTGGAATAATCTGTAATCAATAAATCACTTACTAAATAGAGATCGTTTATGTCATCGATATCGGAGACATCAAAAACGAAGCCTTTATAATCATCAAATCTAAAAGAGTTAGCGACAAGATAATGTGCTCGAAAAAGGATTATATATTGATCGGAAAGATGCTTTTGCATCTTATTAAAGTCGGCTTGTAAATTGTAGGTAAAACCGAAACGGGAGGAATATTGGTTATCCCGCCAGGTTGGGGCATATAATATGATTTTCTTATCTTCGGGGATTCCCAGTTTCTGCTTGATTCTTTCCTGTTTTTGAGGAATAAACGAATTGAGAATATCATTTCTAGGATAACCGGTTTCCCAAATTATTTCTTCCCGATTTAAGTTAATCAGATTAAAGGCGGATTTCAATTTCTCTGTTGCAAACGGAGAAGGTGAAATTAAATGAGTTATTATTTCTCCCTCTCTATTGTAGCTTTTAAATATGTCAGTCTCATCATTTATGGCATTTTTGGTAAAATCTAAATCACAACCAATTCTTTTCAGAGGTGTGCCATGCCATGTCTGGATATAAATCTGTTCTTTTTTAGGGAATACATAGGGTGGTACAGCCATATTGAAAATCCAGACTTTTGATGAAGCCAATATTTTATAATATTCTTTAGAATAATACTTTACGACTTTTGTTCTTAAATTATTAAACAGATTTTCAAATAAATTTGGTTCTTCAAAAAACCAAACAAAATTGAAATGTGAAAATCTATGATCTTTGATTATTTCTTCATATATTGCTTTGGGATTACAACTATAGGATCTACCTCTAAAAGAAGAGAAAACCATTAAGTTTTGTTGAATTTTCTGTTTTTGAGTAATACGAAAATACATCTTTTCTTGTTTTCTAAGAATAGTACTGATACTAACCCGTTTAATAAGCTTATTTTTTGATAGAAAACTCTTTAGAATTTTTTTTATACTAAAATTAACTTTAATCATTTTTAAATATCCGATTATTACTTATAAAAGTTCATTAATTGCAGATATAAAACTATCCTTCATTGATATTTCATGTACTCCAAGTGAATAATGTTTTACATCAACCCTCTTTTGAATCATTATATCGTTTTCCTCAATTTTTTGAACAAGAGATAGTAAAGACATATCTTTCTTTAAAATATAACAAGCTTTAGAACTGGGGAACTCAATAGAAGAGAACGAATCAGTTTGGTTAATATTTGTTAGAATAATTGGCTTTTCTGTAAAGAGATAGTCATTAAGAACACTTGAAACATCACTAATCAATAAATCAGATTCATTCATTAATTCATGAATATCAATATCTTCATAAAACTTGAAATTACTGGATTTATCAGAAAGAGCTTTAAATTTTGATAAAATATTCTTTAAATCCTTAATTCTATTTCCAGTGTAAGGATGAGGTTTAAAAATAACTTCAAAGTTGTCCTCAACCAGACCTAATATACCTTCAAATAGATTTTCAGATATTGAGCAGTAATTAACTGAGTCATTGAATCCTTCCCAGGTTGGTGCATATAAAATTTTACCTATTGGACTGCCATCACTTTTCACAATATTGAGTTTATCTTCAAGTTGAGGACGACCAACATACTTAATTGCATCATTATTGATTTTTATTCCGACATTTGAAAAGCGATCATATGCCATTGGACCTGCAAGAAAAAGTAAGTCATAAGCTTTTAAAAATTTACTGATATTAACAGCTTTATCACTTTCTCCATGATTAATAAAAACATGGGACAAATTAAAATATCTTAACAACTGGGCGTTCTTTTGACCATTTGCCGGATAAAATATAGCTTTGACAGACTTAACAATTCCCAAATCAGTATCTTCAACTTTTCTTGAATATAGAATTGGTAAATTTGTATTATTTAGTCCTTTAAGATAATCCGATTCTCTTAACATGATTAATGTTTTAAAAGGCAATTGCTCAAAAAAACACAACCATTGATTCATCTGGTATGAAGATCCTTTCATTCCACTTCCATAAAGAATCAATTGAGGACTATATTGTTTTACTTGTTGTCGAATAAAAGTTTTAGAACCTTCATTCTGTAAATAATTCGTTGTCTTTAAAATATAATTACAAATATTTATAAATATAAATAATAACCAAAGGGAATATACTATTAAAAATATATTTCCATAATGATTAGAATAATAAAAGAAATAGACGATTAATGGTAATCCTAGAAATTCTGTATGAAAAGAAAATACTGACTTTGTATCAACAGATAGTTTTTCTATAAATAATTGAGTCTCTTTTTGTGTTTTGAAAAAGCCTTTATCGAATACTTTTTCCTTTATTCTTGATATAAATCTAATTCCAATAATTGATACTTCATTAAGAAGATAAAAGAATAGAAGTAATAGAAATGTATTATTTTTGTGAGTTACTAGATAAACCATTAAAAAGGAAAACCTAAAGATAAAATCAAATCCATTAGATTTCAGTAAATAGAGAACTTTACCAACTTTTGATTCATTATCTGTTAAATCGATCAAATATTGTATAATCAATGAAAAAGAAATTAATGATGATATTAGAAAAAAATCATCATATCTAATAATAGGTAAAATGGGTAGAATTAATAATAAATATAATATAATTTTTTCCATTTACTCTAAGTCTTTTCTTAAGGTCTCCAAAACATCAAAGGCCTGTTTTAGATCATCTTGTGATATTGTTAATAAATGCTTCAATGATTTTTTCAGTTCCGTAGTTGAGACATTAGGGGTACGCTCAAGGTATACAACTTCACATTTATCTTTTAAAAAGTCAAACTTGCCTTTCCAATCCTCGCCAATTGCAAAGATATCGACATTATACTTTTCAACATCTTCAATCTTTTGTTCCCATCTAGTTTCAGGTATAACTTCATCAACAAATTTTATAGATCTAACTATTTCTGCTCTATGTTTATATGGTATAAGAACCTTCTTTCCTTTTACTGAATTAAATTCATCTGTTGAAACAGCGACTATTAATTTATCCCCTAATTTACTAAGTCTTTTAAGTAATTTTAAATGTCCTATATGAAACATATCGAATGTTCCATATGTTATAATTGTCTTAGCCATAACCAACCTCAGCTTTTTCCATGGGCAAAAATGATATTTTCCCTAGGTATATAATTTTTAATATCATATGATGTTTCATGATCATCAACATCCAGATTCTCAAGCACAGATATGAAATTGTCTTCAATATTACTCAAATGAAAAACATTTTCTCCAAAATAATGCTTTGCAATATCTGATGCAAACGGATTTGGGTTCTCAAAGGCATGTCTTATGGTATCGATAACATTAAAATTATTGTTATTATAGTTAAGCATAATTGCACCTTTCCAGAACGGAACAGCTTTGCTTATGCTTTCATTTTCAGGATCGACATTAAAGGGATTAGTAGCAACAAGAGGCTTACCTGTTGATAAAAAATCTACACTAACACTTGAAACATCGCCAATCAGGAGTGAAGCTTTTGATAAATGCGGATATAGTTTTTCATCTTTATCAAAATAACGGTGTCCTGATTGACTATTTATTGAGATCAATCGCTTAATTTTCTTCATTTCAATTCTGAAATTCTGAGCATATTCTCCTGTATATGGATGAGCCTTAAAGTAGAGTATGAATTCATTGGATTCAATAATATCGCTGACTATCTTGAATCCCATTCTGTAAAGTGACGAATAACAATCTGAATTTCGATGTCCTTCATAAGTTGGAGCATAAAAAATAATTTTCTTTTCTTCACCAGAATCTTTTTTTGACATTTCTGTAAGTTCTTTTAACTGAGGTCTTCCGACTTGATGAATTTTTGAGAGATCCCATCCTGCTTTTTTATATCTTTCTAATGCAGCATTGCCAGCAATGAATATATAATCATAATCTTTTGAAGTGTGTAAGGCGTTTGCTGCTTTATCGCTATCTCCGTGATTCAAATGGATATGTTTGAACTTTCTTAATACGAGAGAAGAAGCATTAAAAACACCATTATTAATATAAAATACTGCCTTTATAGGATTAGTTCCATCTTCTCGATCAAACCCAAGCATATAGGAATGAAGTTTTCCTGTATCGCCTATGAAAATACTTGGTACTTTAAGTGATCTGCAATAATCTAATAATGACTTAGAATATGCTATTACTACAACATTATATTTTTCGTTAATTCTTTCTAAGATCGTTTCCCATTGCTTTAATTGATATGCAGTAGCACTGGACCCTGCACTAAATAATATATAATCGGGTTTATACTCTTTCCTAAATTTTTTAGATATTTTTAAAAGCTGAGACCTATAATACTCTAGCAAAGGAAACTGAATAAGACCGATTACTGTAAGAAATACTATATTCAAAAGTTTAAATAGTTCAATAATGTATGTTAAATTAATTAAATTATTATTTTTTTCAATAAAACATGATGTGATAGCTGTAACAAATAAGAACGGTATAAAATATTTATATGTTAACTTATCTATTCTTCTTTGAAGGAGATAGTATCTTGAATAGTTTAAGTTATCTGCTGAGTATGAATTCAGCAATAAACCACTTTTCCCTAAGTTAATAAATTTATTTCTTCTCATATATTTTATTTTCAGAACAAGATTTACTATGAGAGGCATACATATAAAATAAAAATCACTATTTACTGAAAATGTTCCTATCGTTAATAGAAGGAGTGTATATTTATCAAATATTTTCTTCAATTTTGACATTTAATTGACCTTTATAATTTATTTAAACTTTGAATTTATTTAGACCTTTGATCAACTAGCATTGCATTCAATTTAGTTGATGAGACGCCTTTTGTATATGGAAAATAAATAACTTGAACATTGACGTCTTTCAATTTTCCTTCGATAGTTTGCCACTTCTCTGTATTGTGCCAATCATCCCCTACAAACAAGACATTAAATTTCAATTTTTCCCATTGTTTCAATTTATCCATATCGACCTGAGGAACAACGGCATCTACATATTTAATTGATCTAACAATCTCACACCTTTCATTAAAAGGTATAAAAGTTGATTTTTTTTTATAAACGAGCATAAGCTCATCAGTAGTCACACCAACTATCAATTTATCGCACATGCTTTTTGCATTTCTAAGAAGATTTAGATGACCTATATGAAACAAGTCATAAACACCTGATGTATAACCGATAACCATTATTAAGTCTCCTCGAAATCTTTAAGTAACTTCCAGCTGGTAGGAGTTCTGTAATCAAAATACAATTCATCCTTTTCCAGGATTCTACCTAAATCTGTCTTATTCTGTCCCAAAACTGAAATTTCTGATAAATTCATCTTTTTCTCTTTAACTAAATTCCATAAATATGGTATTTTTTTAATATTAAATCCCATAAGCCTTGATGTTACTAAATCGACCTCGAGCAAATCTTCTCCTGCAATTAAGACTTTAGAATTTTTAGATCTAGGATAAAAAGGTCCATTGACATCTCCACCTATGATACCGTCAACTACTGAAAATGTTTTTCGTTCCCTTATTTTATTGAACGAGTTGTAAAGGTCTACAACCATTCTCCAAATAGTATCATTTCCTGCCCAGGCTCCCCTCTTTTTAATCTTCTTAAATTTATAAACAAACCATTCTTTAAAACTAGAATATTCATCCCCACCAATTGCTGGAAAACCGATTCTCCAATGTACAAGCAAATTTTTATTTGCCTGAGTGCCTACCATACCCTTAAGATTTAGAGTCGTACCCACTTTATGATGTGTTTTCATTTTTGGTATGGAGATGTATACATCAGCATTTGCCAAAGATGCAGAAAATTCATATTCTTGTAAGTCCTTGCTGTGTCGTCTAATTGTCTCGGTTCGATCTGTATAAACTCCACGAAACAGTTTGTTATTTATCTTAAAAAATTTTGAATCCTTTCCAAGATTGACCTTCACGACCCCTTTCGGGTCTCCTTCTTGTTTTACCATCTTATGTTTGATTCCGTAATTTTCCAGATTATCACACCATTCAGGTCTAAGATCGAGAATTTTAACGGTGGTTTTAAGCTCTTCATGCAAACTGGATAAATCTTGAAGTTTCATTAGCTCTTTAAAATCACAATCGATAGAAGGATTATCACCTATGATTATTTCACCGTCCCCATCTAAAGCTACATCAACGTATTTCGCTACGACTTTAATTACCGACGGATGCGTTATAGTTGAGAAAACATCATCAATTTCTTTAGCTGACTGTCTATACTCATGAGCGACCCAATTAGGTTTAATGAAAACAGTATTCCCTTTTTTTATAATATCTTTAAATGGATTTTCCGAATCCAAATTTAATTTATCGCAAAGGCCCAAGAAGGATTCTTCGACAGTTTTTAATGAATAATTATCGCATCCATTATAGGCTACATTCATAACAACTCCTTAATTATTAAAACCATACAGATCCAATAATCTGTCAATATTATATATAAGCCATTTTTGATCACCTCTTAAACTTGAATAATCAAAATTCTCTTTAAACACAGAGCTTGCAGGCTTATTCCAATCTTTAAGCCATACGTCCATAGGACGTGCAAATGCAATTTTCTCAGGAAGGGTCAAATTGGGATAGAGTTCATTATATATATCCCTTAATATATATTTACTTTCTCCATTTCTGATTCTCTGCAAATCTAGAGGTTCGTCCATCTTCAGCAATTCATATGGCTCATAAATATCTAGTCCGGACATCCTTATCGCATTATTAAAGGCTTCAATGACTCCATAGCCATGAACATATTTCAAAAAATTTATGTAGTCATATTCATGGCCTTCAAGGTCATATTTTTTATATATGTAATCAATGCTCTTCGGTTCCTTCAAGACATTTTCTGGATTTATAAAAGAATACCGCTCAATAAATGGATTCATCTCCCAATCTTTGGAAAGTAATTTATCTAAGCCCCCGAATGTTGAATCAGCCCCGTTTCCTAATATCAAACCTTCAACGCCATGACTTCTTGCAACAATTGAAGCTTTGTACAAGGCGACTTCGACAGGATGGAGAATTGATTTTTTATTCATCGTTAAAGCATCGGTATATTTTAAATAATCATTCCATGTTACTTCTACGACATGATGGTTTAAGCCATACACCTTAGCGAATTTAGATGCCATTATCGATTCATCAATAGCACCATCTGCTATAAATTTGATTGTGTATGCATTAGTTCCAACGGGCAAAAAAGCTGCTAAGATAGCTGAATCAATACCACCACTTAGTAAAATACCAGCATTCTGCTTTTCAACTGTTTTGTTTACTTCATTTTTGAGAAAATTCTTTACTTCCAAAGAATTCTTTACTGCTGTTAATTCATGAGATTCATCGTCGACTGGCAATGGTGACAATCCATTTTCCCAGCAATATTTAGAATCAGCAATATAGCGGAATGCTAGACATGAGCTTATGCAAAATTCATTAGATTTAACCATTGAATACCTCTCTTTATTTTTGTTAAATACCTATAAACTAGGACTTTGAATACGGACTTATTACATCTGATGGAATACCATCTAAGACGATCTTACCATTTTCAAACCAGATTGCACGGGTACATACTTTCTCAACAAAAGCCATACTATGCGTAACAACAATAACAGCCTCAGCCTTCTTAATCATCTCCTGCATAGTCAAACTAGCCTTTTTCTGAAAAGCAGCATCACCGGGACTAAGCGCCTCATCAATAATAAACAATTCAGGCTGAACCGCCTGCGCAATACTGAAACCCAAACGGGACTTCATACCGCTTGAAAAACTCTTTACCGTTTTATACTGATGCTTTTCCAAACCGGAAAACTCAATAATCTCGTCCTGTAGGGCCTTAATCTCTTTCCTGGATCGTCCCAGCATTAGCCCATTGAGAATAATATTATCACGGGCAGTCAACTGCCTGTTAAACCCGGAGCCAAGCTGAAGAAGTGCCGAAATCTCACTATTTACCGTAACAGAACCATTATCCGGCTTATAAATCCCGGTTAAAGTCCTGCATAAAGTAGTCTTGCCAGCTCCATTGGAGCCAATAATCCCCAGAATCTCTCCCTGCTTGACAGAAAAACATACATCATCCAAAGCCTTGAAAATTTTACCTTTTGACCGAAAACTGACAGTCAGATTCTTAACATCTACAATAGTCTTGTCACTTTCAATAAGCTTAGTCTGTACAAAATCAATACGGGCTTTTTTCTTTACCGGTTTATATTCGGGAACCTGAGAGCTATATTCCTCTGCGACTTCTTTCGGATCTCCATCCATCCGGACGACTCCGCCATCGATCCAAATGGCCCGGGAGCAGTTCTGCTCAACAAAGTCCATATCGTGAGTCACAATAACAACCATTCTGGCTTTATCGACAAGTTCCTGGATTTTAGCTCCAGACCGCTTCCTGAAATCCATATCTCCCGTAGCCAGAGTCTCATCCAGAACCAGAGTCTCCGGCTCCAGCATGGCGGCTATACTAAACCCCAATCGCGCTTTCATCCCTTTGGAATAGTGTTTAACAGGTTCATCGATAAAATCTCCCAATCCGGAAAACTCATGAATTTCTGCAAAATATTTCTTTACTTCCTTCCGGGTCATCCCCATCATCATACCATTGAGAAAAACATTCTCTCGCCCGGATAGCTCATCATTAAAACCGGCTCCCAGAGAGAGAAGTGCAGAAACATCTCCATTAATATCAATATCACCCTTATCAGGCTTCAATAAACCACCGAGAATCCGGCAGAGAGTTGTTTTCCCGGCGCCATTTGAACCAATTACCCCCAGGATTTCCCCTTCACAGGCAGAAAAACTGATATCGGAAAGAGCCCAGAAGGGATCTTTTTTCCAATCCCCTTTCAGAGTTCTGAACAGGATGGATTTGAAATCATCCCTTTTGCCATCCTCTTTGAAAGATATACCGATATTATTCGCTTCAATAACATTCTGATTCATCTATAAAGCCTTGATAATTCTATGTTCATTTCTCTGATAAAAGAAAAGCATAAGGAAAATAAACAGTAGGGAAGAAACTCCCACATAAGCCAGAGCCATTAAATTAGGTAGCCGATTATACATAAGAATGGAACGGTAGCCATCGAGAATCCAGGCAAATGGATTATATTCAACAACCCAGCTGTATTTTGCCGGCAGCCTATCGGCTTCCCAGATTACCGGAGCGGCATAACGCATTATCCGGGTTATATGACTTATCAAATTCTCAATATCCCTTATAAATACACAAAGATAAGAGATAAGCAGAGCCAATGCCGCCTGAAACAGGACCTGCATCAGCAACACATACGGCAACCAGAGAACTTCCCAACCCGGTATGGTTTGAAATATAACAAGAAAAATAGCAATAACCACCAGACCGAAAAGGAAGTTTATACTCTGAGTTAAAGTTGTTCCAAAACCGAAAATGGCTTTAGGAAGGTATATCTGCGAAATTATCCCGGCGTTTTTTGTAATGGCTTTAGCAGATGATGCCAACGTCGTACTGAAAAAACGGAAAACAACAAGACCAATAACCAGAAAAACCGGATAATTTTCCCCGCCGCGCCCCAGAACGACAGATACCATAAAATAGTAAACCACAACGTTCAATAACGGATCGAGCAGCCACCAAAAATATCCTAAAAAGGAATTTCTATGCTGGGCTTTCAACCCTGAAGTAACCAGATATAACAACAGATCTTTTCGCTTCCAAAGATCCTTCAGATACTTAATCATCTTTCCTCACCTTAACACTCACACACCGACTTTTTCCAGAAGGCTTTTACAGACATTGGATCTATCCGTTTCGATCAGCTTTAAAACAGGAATCCGGAACTTCTGAAGATTTTCCTCACTTTCGAGAATTATTCTTAAATAACCCAGAAGATCGCCAATCGCTGAAACAGCCGGACCGGCGGCAAGTTTCTCAAATGAATCGGTAAAACCGATTTGTATTTCATATTTATCAATATCTTTCGTCCAGAACAAAATTGGCCTGTCGAAAAGTAGATAATCAAAACAAACACTGGAATAATCCGTAATCAAGGCATCAAAAGCACCCAGTACATCATTAACTTCAGGAAAATTTTCGGAACTGAGGACTTTTATGGATTTACTGGATGCAGCTCGTTCATAAACTTCCGCTTTCTCAAAATAGGGGTGCATTCTTATAAAAAGAACAGCATTGTTCTGAAACAGGAAATTGTCGATTGCTTCGAAATTCTCTCCCTCCAGCATCCCCCAATCCAGTTCTTTCACCCATGGTTTCCAGGTCGGCGCATACAAAATTCTAAAATTATCAGAATAATCTTTTAATACATCCCGCTGCTGATTGAGAAGAACCTGGTTCCGCGGCTGCTCATTGACAAGTACGCGTTTTTCAGAAACCCCGGCAAAGTTTGCAATAATCGGTTTAAAATAATCTGAAACTGCCAGGAACCAGGTAAAATTGCCAGTTATCAGTTTGTAGTAAACTCGTTTGACGAAACTGATGTTTTTTTCCAGAAGACCGATGTTCTTCAACGGCGCCCCATGGCCTAAATGAACAACAGTTCTCTTCCAGCGATGCAAAAGACCGCCGACAGGAGTCTCCATTGACGAGGTAAACCAAAAGCCGGCCTTCAATACAAACCACATACCTCTGAAACTTTTTGTTTCAATAAAATAGGGTCCGATCTTGCGATTCAATTCTTCTCTTTTTGCATCATCGTTAATCACATAAAATACATCAAGATCTTTGCGATTTTGTATCAAATACTCAAAAAGGAATTTGGAGTTGAAGTTATAATGTTCGTTTCTGGTTGATGAAAGGATTACTCTCTTTTTGTCAGTGGGAAATGGCCAAAAAAGCAGACCGGGGATAATACCTTTAATTAAAATTCCGAATCTTTTCAGATTATATTGTCTGCTGTTACCCATTGCCGAGAGAGCCTTTCACTTCCGATTCTTTTCTTATACTTCTATCGGTATATGTCCAGTTTCCGTCAGGTATCATATAATCCTCTCCATACGCCTCAAGCAGATATGACTCTTCTTTAGGGCAAAGAAAGGACATTCCTTCCAGTTCACATCTATCCAAAGAAAATGAAGTAAAGCTGTTTTCATACAAAACCATATGACCGGTTTTCCGTATTTCATTCAACAGACCTGTATTTCTGTTGATATTAACATGATCGTAGCAAACTGTTCTTCCCAGTTCCGGATAATGAATAAATATATCAACAATGACTTTTTCTTTAATGTATTTAGCCAGAACTGGATGTTTTTCCGAAGTATTTATCATCAATTTTCTTTTAAAACCATATGATCTGAACAATTTATCAAGTTTATCGAAGTCAGCAATAAAAGCTCCGAGATCGAAGTCATCATCTCCAGGAATTATTCTTCCATTGCGCTTTGCACCGAGAAAAGTTCCAAATGCCAGAAAAAAAAGACCGCCCGCATCAGAAATCGATGACAGGTCTTTTAAAATTCGGTTTTTATTCTTATTAAAGGCTTTCAGTTTCCGGGACTTCAAAAACGGGCCGAAAAGTCTTTTAAAAAAAACAAACAGCCCCAATCGGCTGACAATTAATTTAAGCTTATCCATATCAATACTTTACTATATCAGACTAATCCCGTCTGTACAAATCCCGCGTATAAACTTTCTCCTCAACATCAAAAAGCTCTTCATCCATCCTGTTAGCCAGTATGACTTCCGATCTACGTTTGAACTCATCCAGATTCCGCACAACTTCAGACCGGTAAAATGTATCCTCTACCAAAGCCGGCTCGTAGATAATAACCTGAATTCCTTTAGCTTTGATCCTTTTCATAATCCCCTGAATGGAAGAATCCCGGAAATTATCCGAATCTGTTTTCATGGTCAAACGGTATACACCTACAACCGCAGGATCTCTCTGCCAGATCTGTCTGGCGATATGATCTTTCCTGGTTGTATTGGCATCGACAATGGCACCGATTATATTATTGGGAACGGTGAGATAATTAGCCCTGAGCTGCTTCGTATCTTTTGGTAAGCAATATCCCCCATACCCGAAGGAAGGATTATTATAATGACTTCCTATCCTGGGATCCAACCCTACCCCTTCAATGATCTCTTTCGTATTGAGCCCGTGAGTTTCCGCATAAGTATCCAGTTCATTAAAATACGCGACACGTAGAGCCAGATATGTATTGGAAAACAATTTAACGGCCTCTGCTTCAGTGGAATCTGTAAGAAGTACATCTATATTTTCTTTTACAGCGCCTTCGACCAGAAGAGAAGCAAAAGTCTTCGCTTCTTCTGTTTTAGCGCCGACGACAATTCGTGAGGGATAGAGGTTATCGAACAAAGCCTTCCCTTCCCGCAAAAACTCGGGAGAAAAGATAATGTTTTCTGCTTTGTAACGCTTTTTTATATCCTTTGTGTACCCGACAGGTACTGTCGATTTAATGATCATGGTCGATGTTGGATTTATAGCCAGGACATCTTCAATTACCGTCTCAACCGTGGAAGTATCAAAATAGTTTTCCTCGGGATCGTAATTAGTAGGCGTAGCGATAATGACATAATCGGCTTCTTTATAGGCTTCCTGCTTATCTGTCGTTGCCATGAGATTCAGCTCTCTTTCAGCGAGAAATTGCTCAATCTCTCTATCAACAATGGGAGATTTTTTGTTATTTATCAGTTCAACTTTATCTTTATTGATATCCAGAGCGATGACTTCATTATTCTGAGCGAGGAGCACAGCATTGGCCAGTCCTACATATCCTGTTCCCGCGATTGCAATTTTCATATATCCAAACTATCTCCCGACATAATTCTTATCCATCCAGTTCCGGTATTCCCCGGACTTAATGCTATCCACCCACTCCCGATTCTCGAGATACCACTTCACCGTATGCTTCAAACCTTCATCAAAAGTCACCGACTGTTTCCAGCCCAGTTCACTCTTCAGCTTATCGCAATTGATGGCATAGCGTCTGTCATGACCCGGTCTGTCCTTGATATAAGTAATCAGTTTTTTGTAGTAATCTTTATCTTTCCCTTTTTCGTCAGCGACGATTTCGCAGAGAGAATTGACCAGATGAATATTCTCCCACTCGTTTTCCCCTCCGATATTGTAGGTTTCACCGAGTTTTCCCCTTTGCATAACAGCCCAGACCGCTGAATTGTGATCCTCGACAAACAGCCAGTCACGGATATTTCTACCATCTCCATAGACTGGAAGAGCTTTCTCATCCAGCATATTCTCGATCATGACCGGGATGAGTTTCTCGGGGAACTGATAGGGTCCGTAGTTGTTGGAGCAATTGGTCATGGTAACCGGCAAACCGTATGTGTGAAAATAAGCCATGACCAGATGGTCGGAAGAGGCTTTGCTGGCGGAATAGGGGCTGCGGGGATCATAAGGGGTGTCTTCAAAGAAAAAGCCCGTTTCGCCCAGCGATCCGTACACTTCATCTGTGCTGACATGATGGAACAGCTTGTCTTCCAAATCATCACCCCAGGCATGCCTTGCTACATCCAGAAGAGTAAAAGTCCCTATGATATTGGTATTGATAAACGCTTCGGGACCTTCGATGGAGCGGTCCACATGGCTTTCAGCCGCCAGATGGCACACCGCATCAATCTTATATTTTTCGAAGAGAGATGACACCAGCTCCCTGTCGCAGATATCGCCATTAACAAATACATACTGATCGGGAAAAGCTTCAGCCACATCGTCGAGACTGGCGGCATTGCCCGCATAGGTAAGTTTATCCAGATTGATGATTCTTCCGGTATAACCGCTTTTAACCAATAGGGTTCTGATGAAATTGCTGCCGATGAATCCGGCGCCGCCTGTGATGAGAATGTTTTTGAATTGTCTCATGTTTGTTCCTTTCAGCATTAACTTATAATGGTCTCGCTATCGCCCCATACAGATAAAATCCCTGAAATTCGATCTGTCTATCACTGACGATTCAGCAGAATATGTCTCTGTAAATGTCTTAGGCAGCCGGGTATTCTTCCTGGCGTTCCACTTGAACTCCCAGCCATGGATCTGACCATCCCTCTCTTCAACAAAATCGACTTCCTGTTGCTGCCTGGTCCTCCAGAAGTACATTTTTGAAAAAGTATTCCTGTAAAGATTCTGTTTTACCCTCTCCGAAACCAGAAAATTTTCCCATAACAGGCCTTTGTCTGCACGCAGATCCAGATTGGCAAAGTTTCCGATTACCATATTGCGTATACCGTTATCATAAAAATATATTTTTTTATTCTTCTTGATTTCATTCCGCAGATTCCGGCTGAAACTGCTCAGTCTGAAAACAACATAGCCCTTCTCAAGGACATCGATATAGTGCGCGATTGTATTCTTGTCTACTCCGACCTGAAGGGCAAGTTCGGTGTAATTGACTTCGCTGCCAACCTGCAAAGCCAGAGACTGAACCAGTTTGTCCAGCACTTCCGGTTTCTTTAAACCGGAATAGGCAAGTATATCCCTGTATAAATAACTTGTTGCCAACTCTTTCAGTATTTCCCTTTCTTCACCCGGATGATTCAATACATCAGGATATAATCCGTACAGAAGGCAATTCTCAAGTTTTTGTTCAGCTGCGAGAAAGCCAATGGAGGTTTCTAACTCTTCCCAACTGACAGGCAGTAGTTCGTATTCCCATTTCCGCCCGGTTAATGGTTCATTCAAGGCATTGGACAAATCAAAGGAAGATGATCCGCTTACTAAAAGCCTGACATCATTCAGCTGATCGACGATAATCTTAAGAGTCAAACCGATCCCTGGAATCCTCTGCGCCTCATCGATAAAAACATATTTATGATTGCCGATCAGTGTTTTCAGTTCCTCTGTATTAATGCTGCTTAATACAGACCGGACTGTCGGATCATCACAATCCAAAAAAAGATAATCTTTTCTTTCCAGAAGTTTTTTTATCAGGGTCGTTTTCCCGACCTGCCTAGGACCGGTAACAAGAATGGCTTTTCCGGAAGGAATTTTTTTTAGAATTTCTGACTCAAGATATCGAGCAAACATCAAGTACCCCTAAAAAAACATAACTATTGGTGAATTGATTCACTAATAGTATACACTATCCGGGAAACCCTAGCAAAGATCAATTTTCATCAATCCAGGCCAAGAGAATAAACAGTCGGTAGTTTCTTATTTTCAGATGATATCACGCTCTGTAATTTCTTCTATAAATCTCCGCAATGAAGCCCGCCATTCAGGAGGAATGAAGTGTATTTCAGATTTTACTTTTTCTTTTGACAACAGAGAAAATGCCGGTCTCTTCGCTCGAGTTTGAAATTCAGCTGAAGTACAGGGCGCAATGTCACATTCCGATTCAACCATTCCTTTCTGCCTTCCCAGACGGTATATTTCACAGGCGAAGTCGTACCAGCTGCACTGCCCTTCTCCTGAAAAATGGTAAGTACCGTATTTATTTGATTTATCACTAATAATCCGAAGAATCAATTGAGACAAATCTCCCGTCCAGGTAGGAGAACCGACCTGGTCACTGACAACTTTTATCGAATCCCGTTCATTCATCAGCTTGAGCATAGTATAGACGAAATTAGGCCCGTACTGCCCGTACAGCCAGGCCGTCCGGATAATAAAATGATTTAGGCACTGATCTCTCAGTACCTCTTCCCCGGCCAGCTTACTCTGACCGTAGACTCCGATCGGCCCTGTCGGTGCATCTTCTTTCAAGGCAACAGCCGATGTCCCGTCAAAAACATAATCAGTCGATATGTGAATTATCGGGATATCCCGTACCGCAGCAATTTTAGCGAGATTTTCAACCCCGTCCCGATTGATTTTAAATGCCGAATCCCTGTCATCTTCCGCTTTATCAACAGCTGTATAAGCGGAACAGTTTATAATCCATTCGGGATTATACTTTTCAGCATGTTTTTTTAAAACTTCTGTCTCCAGAATGGATAGTTCTCTGTCCGTGCCTGAATAATCGATTTTTTCAGTATCGAAAAGCCGGCACAGCTCCTGCCCCAGCATACCACCGTTTCCCACGACCCAGATCATCGTAGGGTCTCCAGTTCCGGCAGTGAGGCATCTTTCCCGGAGATCAGCGGAAAATCGATCACCCCTTCCAGAGGCCAGTGAATATTAAGCTCCCGATCATTCCAGATGACTCCCCCATCCGATTCCGGTGCATATTCTTCCGTGCACTTATAGAGGAAATGGGTGTTGTCTTTCAGAGTCAGAAATCCGTGGCCGAACCCCGGCGGTATATACAGCATGGTTCCGTTTTCCTCTGTCAGTTCAATCCCGAAGTGCTTTCCGAATGTGGGAGAACCTTCAATCAGATCCACAGCCACATCCCAGACAGCCCCTTTGACAACCCGAACCAGCTTTCCCTGGGCATGAGGAGCCGATTGAAAATGGATACCCCTCAAAACGCCTCTTGAAGAAAAGGAGTGATTATCCTGAGCAAAACTCTCATGAATCCCGGCTTTGTCAAAATCGCTTTTCTTGTAGGTTTCCATAAAAAAACCGCGATCATCTCCGAATTTTTTCGGCTGAATGATCAGAACACCCGGAATCGGCGTCTCCTTAAACTCGAAAGGCATGGGATTCCTCTCGATCTATCATTTTTAAAAGATATTCGCCATAAGTCGATTTTTTTAATTCATCTGCCAGAACTTTAAGCTGACCGAGACTGATAAATCCCTCTCTATAGGCGATTTCTTCAATACATGCGATTTTCAAACCCTGCCTGGCTTCCAGAACTTCGACATATTGCGAAGCTTCGAGAAGCGATCCGTGGGTTCCCGTATCAAGCCAGGCAAAACCACGGCCCATCAGCTCTACTTTCAGCTTCTTCCGTTCCAGATAAACCTTATTGACATCGGTAATCTCCAGTTCGCCGCGGGGCGAAGGCTTCAGGTTCACAGCGATATCAATCACATCATTATCATAAAAATATAGCCCGACGACGGCGTAGTTTGATTTGGGTTCAGCCGGTTTTTCCTCAAGAGACAGGGCATTACCCTTTTCATCAAAATCAACCACACCATATCTTTCCGGATCGGTCACGTAATATCCGAATACAGTGGCGCCTTCCTGCTGAGATGAGGCTTTTTTAACCATTTTCGCGAAGTCGTGGCCGTAGAAAAGATTGTCTCCCAGAACCAGGGCTACGGAATCATCCCCTACAAAATCTTTACCGATGATAAACGCTTCAGCCAGTCCGTTGGGAGCATCCTGAACTGCGTAGTGAAAGTTCATCCCCAACTGCCTACCGTCTCCCAGAAGCTCCTCAAATCTTGGAGTATCCTGTGGAGTGGAAATTATCAGCACATCCCTGATCCCCGCCAGCATAAGAGTCGACAGAGGATAATAGATCATCGGCTTGTCATAAATGGGCAGCAACTGTTTGCAGATCGATTTTGTCGCCGGATATAACCTCGTACCGGAACCGCCGGCCAGTATGATTCCCTTCATGATGTGCTCCTCATTTTTACGACTAGATTTGGGTCCCGACGCTTTCGAGTCCCCCAAAATATCTATTATTAATAAACAAGACTATTGAGCGAATAGCTGTAAGAATTTTCCACAGGCTGTTTCAACTCATTCTCAGCAAAAACTATATAGCTTTTTTCAGAAATTTCTTCTGTTTTTTCATAAGCAACCCGAAAGGGTATACCCAATTTATAACATTCATGTTCGACAATGAACTCAAGATCGCTGCTGCCGACAAGAACGACTTCATTATATCCGTCAGCTTTTGCTTCGCGGAGTATGCCATTTATGGCTTCACGGTACACGACGACATTCCGGATGGTCCGTTTGAAATATCTCCAGGACTTCTGCCCTATCTGCTCCAGACCTTTTGCCGTCAAGGCATATTGGATATTCCGGTTGTTGACCTTCTTAATCGTAATGAGTCCCTTCTCGGCAAATCTTTTCAGAATGGAATTGGTCATGCCGAGGGACAGACCGATTATGCGGGAGATATCGCGCTGGCTGATATCATCCTTGCCCTGTGAGATAAGTTCGAGAATTTTCAGTTCGTTTTCTGGGTTTTTCATTTATGGTTTTAATTTGGATAGACCTGGTCCATTGACAGGACTACGGAATAGATAGGAAAAACCGACGCGGCCGGAACCTGCTGACGGTATATTGTTCAATCTGTGAACAATCATATCGCATTTTCCAAAACACTTCCAGTTTTTTGTTCACTAAATGAACGATAAAAGATATATTTTATCCATGCATTATTTTGCCCTTCATATCAAAACAGGATCGGAAGAAAAGATCAGAAAAGCCATCGAAGAAGAACTGGGAGATGATCTGAAAGTTTTCTGTCCCATGAGGGAGCTGATGATCCGCAAAAAGGGGAAAACGACCAGACAGCTGAAACCGATGTTCGGCGGATATATTTTCGTGGAATCCGAGGAGATCAGTGCGGCGTCTCTGACAAAGCTCAAGAAAATTCCCGATTTTTTTCAGGTCCTGCCTTCCAACAAGGATATAAAACCCGTTCGTCAGGAAGATATGGAGTTCCTCCGGTCTCTTTTTACGGGCAATCAGATAGCTGCCCTCTCCAAAGCCAAATTCGATGAAAATGACCTTATTCAGATTATTTCGGGCCCTCTGAAAGGCAAGGAAGGCATGATCGTGAAGGTCGACCGACGGAAAGGACGGGCCAAGATCGTTATCAATGCTTTTGACAGAGAGCATTTCGTCGACCTGGGTTTTGAGGTGATGGGCGAAGTTTAACCCTTCATTATTCCCCGCAAATCTGTTATTTTACCCACATGAAAGATCTCTATTTAATCAAAATCGGTGAAATATCCCTGAAAAAAGGGAATAGAAAGATTTTTGAGAAACAGCTCAAAGACAATATAAAGAAAAACCTCAAACCCTATGGCAGCCATGTCAACGTGCGAAGCGGCCGCTTCTATCTTGAAGTGGAAGATGTGCCGGAAGAAGTGGTGACCAAAGTTCTGGCTTCCACTTTCGGCATAGTCGGCTTCTACAAAACCCACAGCTGCGCCAAGGAGCTGGAGCCAATTTCCGAACTGGCAATATCTCTGGCTAAGCAGAACCTGGCTTCAGGATATGGCAATAAATTCAAAGTGGAGACAAGAAGGGTCGATAAAAGCCTCCCCATGGACTCCTATGATTATTCCCGGGAAATCGGAGGGATGATTTTCGAAGCGGTTGAAGGACTGGAAGTCGATGTCCGCAACCCCGACTGGGTTATCCATGTGGAACTGCGGGAGAAAGCCTATGTTTACGGCTACGGTGTTAAGGGACCGGGTGGACTTCCCGTCAGCACGGCGGGACGGGGAACGCTTCTCCTTTCGGGAGGGATAGACTCTCCCGTCGCCGGTTATCTGATGGCGAAAAGGGGACTGAAGCTCGATGCGGTTTATTTCCACACGCCCCCCTACACATCCAACGAAGCTCATGAGAAGGTCAAGGAACTGGCGAAGATTCTCGCACCCTGGTGCAGCGGGATCAATCTCTTTTCTGTTCCTTTCACCGATGTACAGGTTAAAGTGAACCAATCCGTCGAGCCGTCATTTACGACACTTCACGCCAGAGCGGCCATGATGACGATTGCGGAGAAAATCACGAAAGAAAGGGACGGCGGATGTCTGATTACAGGCGAAGCTCTGAGCCAGGTTGCCAGCCAGACAATGGAATCGCTCGCCTTTACAAACAGTTCTGTCACCCTGCCGGTTTTCCGTCCCCTTATCGGAATGGATAAAGAGGAGATAATAAAGATATCGAGAAAGCTCGGCGCTTTCGAAACCTCAACCCTGCCCTACGATGATTGCTGCGCCATGTTTGCGCCGCAGCATCCGGAAACCAGGCCTGATTTTGAGAAAACCAGAGAGATGTTCAACAATATCGATTTCGGTGATCTGCTTGATCAGGCGGTTGCCAATGCAGAACGGACATGGTTCCCGGCTACGGGAAATGACTAAACAAAAAAGCTCCCTCGTCGGGAGCTTTTTTCACTTGGAAGAACTGCCGCTGGTGCTTTTCTTCGAATCGGTAACATAGAATCCACTGCCTTTGAAGATCAGTCCAGATCCTCCGCCAATCATCCGCTTTACTTCTCCGCCGCATTCGGGGCAGACAGAAAGTGGCTCATCTGTCATGGCCTGGAAGTATTCGAAAACATGGCTGCACTGATTGCATTTATAGTCATATGTCGGCATTTTATAGACTCCTGACTCAAGAGATATTCTTAACTGTATTTGGTATTGCTAATATACAAATTTTACAGCTGAGGGGCAAGTGTCAGGAATAAGTATTCTCTTCAGAGGGATTCAAAAAGACCGGAAATATCCAGCTCAAATCCTTTGAGAACAGGGCTTTCCCAGGTCCCGGTTTTTCTAAAGCTGACTGGTGCTTTGAATTTTTCACCTTCCAGCAGGTAGATCATTATGATTTCCGTTTCAGGATTAATGATCCAGTACTCCCTAACCCCCGATTTTTCATAGAGATTCAGTTTGTGGGTTTCATCTTTAAATGATGTGGAAGGACTGAGGATTTCAATGACGAGATCAGGAGCGCCTTTACATCCTGTATCATCCAGTTTGTTCGTATCACAAATGATTGAAAGATCGGGCTGGACAACATTGAAAACGCTTTCCTCGATGTGATTCTCTGTTTCATCCAATCTGACATCAAAGGGTGCGGCATAGACCTGGCATGTTTTACCTTTGAGAAATGTGAATATCTCAGCTGTTAAATAGGCGGAAATAAACTGATGCTTTCTGATCGGTGCGGGGCTCATATCCCAGACTTCGCCGTCAATAATCTCCCACCTCTCCTCATCGGGCCAGGTCAGATAATCGGCATAGGAATATTTTCCCTCTTTCGGTTTCAACTTCGGATCTCCCATATGACCTCCTGATTGAATAACAGGATCAGGAGATCTGCTGCTTCAATTATATCACATTCGCACGGGAATTTTTTGAGTGGTCAGGTGCTTTTTTATATCCTCAACAGTATAATCGCCGAAGTGCACCATCGAGGCGATAAGCGCCGCATCGGCCGATCCTTCTTTGAGAACCGCAGCCAGGTGTTCAGGGCTTCCCGCGCCGCCCGATGCTACGACGGGAATCCCGACCGATCGGGATATCATTTTCGTCAGATTGATTTCGTAACCTGTCTTCATCCCGTCGGCATCGATGGAATTGAGCACGATTTCCCCTGCGCCGAGACTTTCCGCCTGTTTCGCCCAGGCCAGAGCGTCCAGATCCATAGCTTTCCGGCCGCCATTGATAAAGACCCGGTACCCCGAAGGCATGTCAGGATCGGCAGCGGCATCCATCCCCAGAACAATGCACTGGGAACCGAATAGCGACGCGCCTTCTTCAATAATCGAGGGATTGCGCACAGCCGATGAGTTGACGCTGACTTTTTCCGCTCCCGCCAGAATAACATCTTTGATATCATCGAGAGTGGATATGCCTCCGCCGACGGAAAAGGGAATAAAGATCTGTTCGGCCACTTTGCGGACAACATCGATCATGATGCCTCTTTTCTCATGAGAGGCTGTAATATCGTAAAAAACAAGCTCATCGGCGCCGTCGCGGTAGTATTTAGCTGCCATTTCGACAGGATCGCCGACATCAATATTATCTTTGAATTTGATTCCTTTGGTGCATCTGCCTTCTTTTACATCAAGACAGACGACGATTCTTTTCTGAAACATATTTTTTTCCTTTGCCTCAGTAGAGCTCTATAAAGTTCTTCAGGAGCTGCAGTCCCGGTTCCCCGCTTTTTTCCGGGTGAAACTGGCAGGCCAGTATATTGTCTTTTACAGCCGCGGCCGTAAAGGGAATGCCGTACTCGCAGATAGCGGCTACATTTTCATCATTTTCCGAGGCAATATAATAAGAGTGGACAAAATAGAACGATGAGTTCTGCGGAATATCTTTAAAAAGAGGCAGTTCCCTGTATTCGATTGTGTTCCACCCCATGTGAGGCACTTTCAACCCCATATCCGGAGCAAACCGTTTGACTTTACCGGGAATGATCCCCAGACAGGGCGTGTCCCTTTCCTCCGAGTGGTCGAAGACGATCTGAGCTCCGAGACAGATTCCCAGGAGCGGTTTTCCTGAGGAGGCGAATTCTTTAACGGCTTCTCCCAGTCCGGTGGACCGGAGGACTTCCATGGCGGAATAAGCTTCCCCCACACCGGGAAAAATCATTTTATCGCATTTCAGCAGTTTTTCCGGATCGTCGGAGATAAAGAAGTCTCCATGAAGATGAGACAAAGCTGAATCCACGCTTTTCAGGTTTCCCGCTTTGTAATCGACAACTCCGATCATATACCTCTCCTTCCGATTTTGATTCTATGAAAAGATACACTAAATGAGAAAAACGGTAAAGAGCTGATTTTTCTGTGAACAGTTAACCTCTGACCTTATTTCTCGTAGATATCCAGCTTGATAACATTGGAAATCATATCGCTGGCCATTTCCAGAGACAGGTTGAGCCCGCTCAATTCCACATCGTTCCATTGCGTATCGATTTTTATCGTTTTAAGGAACTGCTTGGTGTCGGGGTTTTCCGATGAAACGACGACGCCGAGGATAACCCATTTGAGCGCTGTGGAAAATGGCCTGGTCTTGGTAATGTCCTTCATTCTCACCAGTCCCATGATTTCGTATTCAGGCTCTTCGCCTTCAGCAACAGGTTCAACTTTGTTCATGGATATGTAGAAGAGATCGACCTCGAGGTCAGCCAGATTGGGAGAAAGAGCCGTCAGAACGTCCCGGGACGGCTGGGGATAATAGAGAATGATGTCCGATTCTATGAAATGGTCGCGCACGTCCCTGGGCAGATAGACCGGTACGGGATCGACGCGATTGGTCAGGATTTCATCGATTTTTCCTTCGGAAAAAAGGATTTTCCCTTTTTCGGGAACGATCTGAATACCGGCTTCCGCATTGGTAATGGTCCCCGACTCCCTGTCGGTTTGCGCCCAGTCCTTCGAAACTCTCAGGCCGAGCTTCATCATCCCGCTGTTATATTCCCCTTCGGATATCATATGAATGCCGGGATCAGCCAGGTCCAGGGGATTCTCCAGTCCGAGACAGACCGTATGGCTTCTGTCGATTATGGACTGGAGGTCTTTGTTGTCAATTCCCATCTTCGTAATGGTGCGATTGAACAATTCCCGGTTTCCATCGATGTTGACGTTCAGGAAGACCTTGGAGTCAGCAGGCAGCCAGGTTATGCGCTTGTCAGCCGGCAACAGAGCGGGCATGCTCCTGCAACCGGTAAAAATTACGATGGTCAGAAGAATTATCCCGCTCAGTTTTTTCATGGTAGCTCCCTTTTGGTCAGTTCTTTTAAAGAATAAAGCGGAGCCGGGCTCCGCTGCAAGTTAATTTTTTACAAGAGAGATCATACAGGTTTCGTCACCGCAAGCGGCTTCGACAGCATCATCTTTCTTTTCCCAGGTCCACTTCGATGTCAGCGTTTCCTGCATCAGGTGCTCTTCGAAGGCTTCCACGGCGATTTTTACCGCTTCGGAACCATCAATGGAAAGGCTGATCCGGTCTGTTACGTCCAGATTGCTCTCTTTTCTCAGATTCTGAACTGAACGGACGATGTCTCTTACGATACCTTCGTTTTTCAGTTCCTCGGTAATTTCCGGATCAAGCGCGATGGTCAGAGATCCTTCGTTGAGAACTTTGAGGTTCTCTTTTTCCTGTCTCTGAATCATAAGATGCTCTTCAGTGATGTCGAGGTTTGTATGCTCAGTTCCTTCGAACTCGATATTGAGAGTCGAGCCCTCGAGAACGGTCTGGATCTCATCCATTGTGAGTGTTTCAATTCTCGAAGCGGCGGCTTTCATATCCTTTCCGAGGATTTTTCCGAGCACGCGGAAGTTGGCCTTGGCGGAGTATTCAACCAGGTCTTCTTCGTTTTCACGGAAAAGGACTTCTTTGACATTGAGCTCTTCGCGGATGATATCCACCATCTCGAAAAGGACTTTCTTCTCGTCTTTGTCTCTGGTAACCAGATGCATAGCCTTGAGGGGCTGTCTGGTTTTCAGGTTGTGTATGCTTCTGAGCGCCCGCCCCATGGAAACAGCCTGCTGAGTCAGAGCCATTTTGAGCTCCAGCTCCTCATCTCTCGCCGATGTATCCGCTACGGGATAGTCGCAGAGATGAACCGAATCGGGCATATCATCGGTCTTCAGATTGAGATAAATCTCTTCAGTCACGAAGGGGATGATAGGTGCGGCGATTTTTATAACCGTCATAAGGGCATGGTACAGCGTTCCGTATGCCTGGAACTTGTCTCCGTCGTTTTCCGATTTCCAGAAACGCCTTCTCGACCGTCTGATGTACCAGTTGTTGAGCTGATCGATAAAGGAAACGATCGGACCGATGGCTTTCTGCACTTCATAAGCTTCGAGCTGTTCCGTTACTTCGGCAACCATTTTTTCCGTTTCCGAAAGAATCCACTGGTCGAGGGGATTCTCGGGATTTTCCGGTTTGCCTTCCGGTTTCACCATATCGATATTGGCGTAAGTCACGTAAAAGCTGTAGGCATTCCAGAAAGGAATGATGATGCTTTTGAGAACTTCTTTAACACCGTCATCGGAATATTTCAGGCTCTCGGCCCGAACGCAGGCGGAATTCATCAGGAAAAGCCTGAGAGCATCGGCTCCGAAGTTGCTGATGACAACCATGGGGTCGGTGTAGTTTCTCTCGGACTTGGACATTTTCTTTCCGTCTTCAGCCAGAACCAGTCCGTTGACGATGACGTTGCGGAAGGCCGGTTTGTCGAAGAGCGCCGCGGCCAGAATGGTCAGCGTATAGAACCATCCTCTCGTCTGGTCCAATCCTTCGGAGATGAACTCGGCGGGGAAGTTGGCTTCGAACTTCTCCTTGTTCTCGAAAGGATAGTGGTTCTGCGCGTAAGGCATAGCCCCCGATTCGAACCAGCAGTCCAGAACTTCGGGGATTCTCTTCATTTCGCCGCCGCAGTCGCATTTGAATGTGATATGGTCGACAAAATGCTTGTGGAGGTCGGTCACATCCTGACCGGAACGGTCCTTCAGTTCCTGGCGGCTTCCGATACAATCCGTTTTGCCGCAGTCGGGACATTTCCAGACGGGGATGGGGTTACCCCAGTATCTGTTTCGCGAGATGGCCCATTCTCTGGCATCCTCCAGCCATTTTCCGAATCTCCCCTTCTGCAGATGCGAGGGAACCCAGTTGATGGTATCGTTGGCATCGAGCATTTTCTGCTTGATGCTGGGAACATCGACGAACCAGGAGCTTACGGCTCTGTAGATAAGAGGAGATTTACATCTCCAGCAGTGGGGATAGGAGTGAAGATACTGGTCTCTTTTGATCAGTTTCCCTTCCTCTCTCAGCCTGGTGATGATGTCTTTATCGCAGTCCTTTACGAAACGTCCTTTGTACTCGGGGATTTCACTGGTAAACTGACATTCGTCATCAATAGGACATTTTACATTGATATCTGTTTTCTTCAGAGTGTTGTAGTCGTCTTCACCGAAACCGGGAGCGGTGTGGACCATCCCTGTACCGTCTTCGGTTGTCACGTAGTCGGCCAGATAGACTTTGAAGGCGCCATTATCCGCTTCTTCGGCGAAATAGTCGAAAAGCGGCTCATAGGCCAGGCCTTCAAGTTCCGTTCCCTTGTAACGGGCGACGATCTCGTAATCCTCTTCGCTCTTGTAGTAAGCGGAAAGTCTTTCCTCACCGAGAATGAAGAACTCCTCACCGTCTTTTACCTTGACGTACTCGATGTCCGGTCCGGCAGCCAGCGCCAGGTTGGACGGAAGGGTCCAGGGCGTGGTCGTCCAGGCCAGTAGATAGGTATTATCTTCGCCTTTAACTTTGAACCGGATGGTGATGGCCGGATCGTGAACGTCCTGGTAGCCTCCGAGATTCAGCTCGTGGTTGGACAGAACGGTGGAACAGCGGGGGCAGTAGGGAAGGATTTTATGACCTTCATAAACGAGACCTTTGTCCCAGAGCTGCTTGAACACCCACCAGATGGATTCCATGTAATCGGGATCCATGGTTTTATAGTCATCTTCGAAATCGACCCACCGGCCGAGTCTGTTAATTACGGTTTCCCATTCGTTTGTGTAGCGCAGCACGATCGAGCGGCACTGTTCATTGAACTCGGTTACACCGAATTTCTCAATTTCCGTTTTTCCGGAAATACCGAGTTCCTTCTCCATTTCGTATTCTACAGGAAGTCCATGGCAGTCCCAACCGAAACGGCGTTCCACCTTATTACCTTTCATGGTCTGGTAACGGGGAATGATATCTTTCAATGTACCGGGTACGAAATGCCCGAAATGGGGCAATCCAGTAGCAAATGGAGGTCCGTCGTAGAATACATATTCGGGAGAGCCTTCTCTCTGTTCAATCGACCGCTTGAAAATTCCCTTGTCTTCCCAGAATTTGAGAATGGCTTCTTCCATCTCGGGAAAGTTTACACGCGGGTCTACAGGTTTGTACAAGTTGTCCTCCAAATATGATTATCTAAATCTATCCGCATATAATATTTAAATTTCCAAGATTAGACAAGTCTTAGCGAGATGTTAAACCGGGTATGGATTCCCGCTATTAATGAGAAACTAGGCGGAAATACGCTTTCTTCCGCTGAAGAAAAGAATAACCGATAACCCTATGGCAAACATGCCCGTCAGAGACAGCGGATCGGGTGATTCTCCGGGAATGATGATCCAGCTGAAGACTGCGCCTGCTACGGGAATAATAAATTTCCAGATGCTTAATGTGGGAACGGGAACGCCGCGGTCTTTGAGAAGATAGAACCAGATGGAAAAAGCTGTCGCCGACAGAAAAGCCAGATAGATAAGAGCCGTGAAAAATTCCGGTTCAGGATCAAGGAAGATATCGCTGCGGAAGGTTCCCGAAACCAGCGATGCGAAAAAGAGGATCAGTCCGCCAGTAGATATCTGCAGAGAATTGAGCAGAACCGGATTGATAGGGCTTCTCTTCCTGGCGATGTAGATGCTGGAAAAGGCGCTTGAGATACTCCCCGACAGCATCAGGACGATTCCCAGAATCTCCCTCCTTCCCCCGATCGTAGACAGATCTCCCTTCCCCGCTCCGATAAAAACAATGCCTGATACGGCGATGAGAAAACTGAGGATTCTCCGAAAGGTCAGCCTGTTGCCCTCTCCGGACAGAAAGTAGTGGGCCAGAAGAGCTCCGACAAGAGGAGAGATTCCATTGACGATAGCTCCCGTTGATGCTTCGACCATATCCATGGAGATAAAGAAAAAGGAGTACAGGAGAACCGTCTGCAGAAAAGAAACCGTAAGTATCATCGGCCAGAACTTTTTTATCTCCACAAGGATCCGGGCCGGCGAACCGCAGAGGGGAAGAAGTATTAATCCCGCGAGAAAGAATCTCATTCCGGCAAAAGAAAGAGGATCTGTGTACTGCAGCCCTGTCTTCACGCCGGCGAAAGCTGTCGCCCAGAGGAGACAGGCCGCCACAGCCAGAGGGGCTGTGGGGATTCTGTCAATGAATGATCTAAAGGGTGAACTCAATAGTTCTCCCCTTCAGCCAGCTCTTTTCCTGGTCATCGAGGTAAGGGGCGATTCTGTTGTAGACATCCTGGTTGTAACTGTTGATCCAGCTCCGCTCTTCATCGGTCAGCAGGGAGAGATCGATCAGTTCGGGATCATAGGGGCAGAGGGTCAGAGTTTCGAATTCATAGAAATTTCCGAACTCGGTTTCCCTGTCCTTCTTCACGAGAACCAGGTTTTCAATTCTGATCCCGTGGCTCCCCTCGCGGTAAATTCCCGGTTCATTGGAGATAACCATACCGGGCTCCAGAGCCACATCGATCGGTTTGGGACTGATATTCATAGGGCCTTCATGGACACTGAGGTAATGTCCAACGCCGTGCCCGGTTCCATGTCCGTAGTCGATCCCTTCGCGCCACATATCCATTCTGGCCAGCAGATCGAGCTGATAACCTCGGGTCCCCCGGGGAAATTTGGCCAGAGATAAGGCAATATGCCCTTTCAGGACAAGGGTGTAATCGCGGATTTCCTGCTCCGTCGGATTTCCCAGAGTCAAAGTTCTGGTGATATCAGTCGTTCCGCCGGGATACTGTCCGCCCGAATCGATAAGGAACAGACCGCCCTTCTCGTCAACCGAGAACTGACCTTCTTCATCGGCGCTGTAATGGCAGAGAGCCCCATGAGCCCTGTAGCCGGGAATCGGCGTGAAGCTTTCTCCTGCGAACTCATCGCCCATTTTCCTGAAGGATAGGAGTTTGGCTGCAAGAGACAGTTCCGTTTGACCTGTGAGAGAGTTTTCTTTTATCCATTTTATGAAACGGACCATCGCCGCTCCGTCACGCTCCATGACTTTCCGGAGATTCTCAATCTCCACTTCATTTTTCAGAGCTTTCATCGATGTGGTCGGGTTTGTTTCATATCGCACTTCCGCGCCTTCCCCCAGGGAATTGACCAGACTCACGCTCAGTTTGGAACGGTCGGCCAGAACCAGAGATCCTTTTCCGATTGCCCCGAGAGCTTTTGTGATTTCATCGTAGGGGCGGATGGAAATGCGGTCTTTTTTCAGTGCCTCCTTAACTGGCGCGGCTTTCTTTTCATGAATGAAAAGTTCGGCGCCGTCCATAGTTATGACGGCATAGGAAACAGCGACGGGAATGGTGTCGAGGTCCTTGCCTCTGATATTGAAAAGCCAGCAGATATCTTCCAGAGCGGAGAGGACATGATGGGTCGCTCCGTAACGCGACATGACGTCCCGGAGAGCTTTCAGTTTATCAGCCCGGCTTCTGCCGTTGTACTTCTCATCGTGAAGGAAAAGACTGCCCATTGGCAGAGACGGTCGGTCTTCAGTCCAGATCCCGTCGATCAGTGGCGCTTCAGTTTCCAGGCGTATCCCGGTTTTGCCCAGGAGAGTTTCCAGTTTTTCCGCACTGCCGACCGACAGATTCTTACCGTCCAGACCGACGATCTGTCCTTTCTTCATGTTTTCAGAGAGCCACTGTTCATAGGAGGGGACTCCGGGCATACCGTATTTGAATAATTCTATTCCCGAATCTTTCAGCTCTTCCTCCGCCTGAATATAGTACCGGAAATCGGTCCACAATCCGGCGGTATCCATGGTGACGACCACTGTAGCGGCGCTCCCGGTAAAGCCGGAAATCCACTTGCGGCACTGCCAGTGGGGCGCTACATATTCCGATCCGTGGGGATCTTCCGAAGGGATGATATAGGCCTGAAGCCCCTTCTCCTCCATCTTCATCCGGAGAGCTGAAATTCGTTCGTGAATAGTCATAGTTTTTTACCTCTGTTCGGGAAATTTCCCCCTATAAGGTATACCTAAAAATAACTTTGTTCAACTTTTTCCTAAACCGGAGATTTCCATTGCCGATAGTAATACTGTAGCGGGTCGGAGACTTCCCCTCCCAATCGAATATCCACCCGCTGATCTACGAAGTTCCGGTCCCCGCCGGAACTTTTTTTTTATAAGAACCGGACTCCGATGCTGTCGCGCCGACGAAATACCTTTTTTGCTTTTAATCCCTTCTATTTTTGTTATACTCAACGGTATGATTGATCATGTTATAATTATGGCCGGCGGCGCGGGCACCAGACTCTGGCCGGCTTCTACCAATACCCGACCCAAACAGTTTATGAAAATCGGCGGCAATGATTCTCTGATAACTTCCGCCATAAAACGAGGTTTTGCCCTGGATCACCGGGGGTATGTCATTATCGTGACACACAGAGATCATCTGAAACCGGCCCTCGATGAGTGCTCGGCATTGCCTGAGGAGATGAGAAAGCGAATTGTCATCCTCCCGGAACCATTTGCCAGAAACACGGCTCCGGCTCTGATGCTCGCGGCGGCCTGGCTGAAATGGAAAGGCGAGGAAAACTCTTCGGTCATCGTTCTGGCAGCGGACCACATAATAAACGATACCGACGGTTTTATCGCGTCTGTAGAAAAAGCTTCGCAGCTGGCCGAAAAAGACAGACTTGTTCCCTTTGGAATTCCTCCTGTCAGCGCCGAAACCGGATACGGCTACATTGAAGCGGGAAAAACTTTCCTTCCCGGCCTGGAAGTGGTCTCATTCAAGGAAAAGCCGGATCTGAAAACAGCGGTGAAGTTTGTTGCGGCGGGCAATTTCTACTGGAACTCAGGTATGTTTGTCTATCCGGTCAGCCTGTTTTATGATGAACTGAGGGTTCACACTCCGGAAGTTGTTGAGCCTTTCGATAGTATTGACTTCCGCGACGGGCAGTTCGCCGCGGAAAAAGACTTAACCTACCTGAAAGATATCGATGCGATAACTCCCGTTTACGAAAAAGTCCTTAAAATTTCCATTGATTATGCGCTTATGGAAAAGAGTCATAAAATCGCCATGGCTGAGGCTGAATTCGACTGGAACGATGTGGGAAGCTGGGATGTTATTTCCGAAATAGACAAAAGCGAAAAAAACACCCTAACGGTCAAGGGCCGGAATAATTTTGTCTACGGCGACGACGTACAGGTGGCATTCTGCGGAGTGAGTGATCTGATAGTGGTTGTGGAAGAGGGAAAAATACTGATCTGCCGCAAGGGAGAATCCCAGCTGGTCAAAGAGGTGACCGAAAAACTTTAATCCCGACAGGTCCGGCTTTCAATATATCTCCTGCCCCTTGCCCCCTTTTGTAGGGGATTCAGAGAGTCGTTCTCTTTTTCAAACCCTGCGTTTATGCGAATAAGTCGAAGACTCAAATGCTCTTGTTCGCCGCTGCGAGTCTCGCGGCTCATGTTCGGACCGGTTCATCCGTTTAAGGGTCGGCGGCTCAAATGATCTTGTTCGCCGCTGCGAGTCTCGCGGCTCATGTTCGGACCGGTTCATCCGGTCCTCACATATTACGGAAGAATTTGAAGTTATTATGTTCTATGTCGTCGAGGGGCGGCATGGCGAAAAACTTCATTTCCTCTCCCCTGGCGAATGTGAACCCCCGGTCAATCTGTTTATAGGAAACAGTTGAAAGAGAACTGTTAAGACAGAGCCCCTTATTGTGCTTGTCCTTATATTTGCTCAACTCTTCAACAGCATCGCGCAAAGCCGAAGGATGGATGCTGCTTATGGGAGAATTCGTAAAGGGATACTGCTTGAAATATTCGATAAACCCCAGAATATCGACGTTCAACTTGGTGTAGAACTGGGCGGGAGCGCTCTGAAAACTGCCCGGGTCGGTAATGAACCGGCCGAACTGGCGATTGTTCAGATCCGATAGAATGAGCATGGTCATCGGGGAAATTTCCGCGTATATGGCCAGTCCGTCATCTTCCGACGCAGGCGGCATTTCCTCAGCTTCGAGGGCCTGCACATATCCCTGCGCTGTCGCTATGAAAAGCTTATCTATTGCACTGAGCTCTATGTGCTCCAGCACGCGGTAATTGGAAATAAACTTGGTCGCCTTCGGCCTGCCGTCGGGATGGGGTTTGACATGAGCCAAAGCCTCGTTTATGGGAAAATAGGGATGGCGATACGCAGGATCCAACTCGGCAAAAATGACTTTGCCGTTATAGTGTTTATCCGATCCGACTGTATAATGATCGGCAAACTGCTCCGGCTTCAATTGAGATGCGATAAGAGCATTATTGGGATAGAGAACTTTATAAAGGTGAACAGGATAATCCATTAGAGCCTCCAGAATGATTTAAGCATGGGCGCTATAACCAGCGACACCACAGCCATCAGCTTGATGAGAATATTGAGAGAAGGACCGGCCGTATCCTTGAAAGGATCGCCTACCGTGTCTCCTACAACAGATGCTTTATGAGCGGCCGAACCTTTACCTCCCGCGGCTCCCGACTCAATCATCTTCTTGGCGTTATCCCAGGCTCCGCCGGCGTTGGACATGAAAATCGCCAGAACGACACCGGAAACAGTTACGCCGATAAGAAGGCCGGAAAGCATGAACACGCCGCCGGTAAATCCGACAAGAACAGGAGTCAGAGCTGCCGTCAGCCCGGGAAGAATCATTTTTTTCAAAGCCGCCGAAGTGCTGATATCGACACAGCGCTCGTAATCCGGTTCTTCCGTTTCATCCAGAATACCCGGTTTTTCCCGGAATTGTCTCCTGACTTCTTCGATCATGGCAAAAGCCGCATCGCCTATGGCATTCATCGCCATGGAGGAAAAAAGATAAGGTATAACTGCCCCTATTAAAACACCGGACAATGTCTTCACATCCATCAGATCGATCACTTTCAACCCCAGCTGTTCCCGGAAGGCCGTAAACAGGATAAGAGATGTCAAAGCCGCTGAACCGATGGCGAACCCCTTCCCGATGGCCGCCGTCGTATTGCCGACAGCATCCAGCTCGTCGGTTATCTCTCTAACGGCCCGGGGGAATTCCGCCATCTCCGCCAAACCGCCGGCATTATCGGCAATAGGACCGTAGGCATCGACAGCCAGCTGGACACCCAGAGTCATGAGCATACCCAGTGCGGCAATGGCAATGCCATAAAGCCCGGACAGCTGGTCACCGGCCAGTATCGCCGTTACGATAATGAGGACAGGCGGCAGAGCCGAAAGCATCCCCATTCCCATACCGGTAATCAGCGTCGTCGCCGGACCGGTTTCACAGGCTTTGACAATGGCATTGACCGGCCTCGTGTCGACTCCCGTGAAATATTCCGTAATCAAACCGATTGAAACGCCGGCCGCCATACCGAGAAGCGCTGAGAGAAAAATACGGATCGGAGACATGGAAACCGGAAAAATCTCTCCTCTGAAATAGAGAAGGCTCATTATCAGAACAAAAAGAGCCGCCAGAATCGCTGCTCCGAAAGTGCCTTTATTCAAGGCTACCTGAGGGGACTGCCCCTTCCGGACTTTGACAAATTTAATACCGATAAGCGAAGCCAGAACTCCTGCCGCCGCAATGAGAAGAGGGAAAGTGACGAGTTTCATCTGAAGAGAAGCGGTTCCCTCGACTGCCGCGCCGAGAATCATAGCCCCGACCAGTGATCCCACATAGGATTCAAAAAGGTCGGCCCCCATTCCGGCCACATCGCCCACATTGTCTCCCACATTATCGGCAATAGTGGCAGGATTGCGGTGGTCATCCTCGGGGATTCCCGCTTCGACTTTACCCACAAGATCCGCCCCGACATCGGCCGCCTTGGTGAAAATCCCTCCTCCCACACGGGCGAAGAGAGCCATGGAGGACGCTCCCAGACTGAAACCGGACAGAATGGGAAGGATAGATTCCCTTAAATACAGGACTGTGATATCTGTTAAAACCAGGGAGACACCGAGAATAATGAAAACACCGGTCAGAGCCAGCCCGACGACAGTCATACCCATGACGCTGCCGCCGGAAAAAGCGATATTCAAAGCTTCATTTATACCGGTCCTGGCGGCTTCTGTTGTTCGGGAGTTGGAAGCCGTAGCCACCTTCATTCCGATAAAACCGGCCAGAGCGGAAAAGGAAGCCCCCAGTACAAAAGACAGGGCCTGATATCTTAAAACCCCTTTGTTACCGACAGCCAGAAAAGCCGCGGCGATAAGAACGAAAGGAACGAGTACCCGATATTCCCGGGATAGAAAAGCCATAGCCCCGCTGGAAATAGCCTTACCGATTTTCTGAAGTTTTGCATCGTGCACCGGCTGTCTGAAAATCCAGCGGCTTCTAAATAGTGAATAGAAAAGAGCCACGAGACTCCCGAGAAGAATGATCAGCAGTGAAAACTCAAGTATCATGTCATTATCCCCCACAAAAACCAGTATAATAGGGGTTTAATTAACAGACCTATAGAATAAATTATTATTCTATGCGCATTAACGCAGGAACCGGGCCAAAGCCAGGCCCGCCCGGTTACTTTTTTATGGCTTTTATGTAGATCCGCTGAGGGGCCGGATACCCTTCCACCGTCTTGGTCGGGTCGTCGGGATCGAGAAAATCCTCCAGAGATTCCCAGCGCGACCAGTCGGTCTTCCTCTGTTCATGAATATCCAGGGGGAACTTGTCGAATGTCTCAATCTCGATAAAATTGGTCTTCTTCAGCATATTCTCCATGGCCTTCCAGGTGGGGAGAAACCAGTATCCCCGGGCTTTCATATAGCGGTCTTCGGGGAATAGGCAGTAGGGCTCATCGCCGTCGATGCCGCTGACTTCGAGAATCAGGGTTCCGCCTTTTTTCATGGATTTGTGGATGTCGACCAGAGTCTGAATGGGATTTCTCCTGTGATAGATAATGCCCATAAAGAAAACTACATCGAAAAATCCTTCGAAGAGATGCATATGCTCTACGCCGAGAAGGTCGAAATGCATATGAGGTTCAGCGGAAAACCGCTGGAGAAGGAGATAATTGAAGTAATATTTTATCATGGGATCGATTCCCAGAACAAATTCGGGATCCTGCTCCAGCATGCGGTACATGTAATAGGAGTTATTACACCCCACATCGCAGATTCGTTTGTATTTCAGGTCCGGAAGCATAGGCTTGACCCTGTCCCACTTCAAATTACTGCGCCATTCCGCATCAATATGGGTTCCGAAGATTTCAAAGGGGCCTTTGCGCCAGGGAATGAATTCCTCCAGACACTGATATACGAGCTTGAACTGCTCTTCGGTCAATTCATCACGGGCTCCGATTTTTACAGCATCGCCGCTGTAATCGCGCAGACGGCTCTGAAATTCCGGAAGCCGGACCAGAGTCCTGTAGAAAGGCTCTACTGTGGGGCGGTCCAGATTCGGTGCGATTTCCTCCCGCGCTTTCTGAATCTCATCATAACGAGGCAGCTGGTCTTTCCATTTTTCGTAGAAATTGTCTCCCAGATAGATTTTTGAATACTCAATCATCAGTAATCGCCTATCTCATCATTTTTTTTGGTGCAGATAAAGGAGGAAAAATTGTACCAGGTGAAAAACATATCTATCGCTTCAAATCCGCAATTGCGGAAAAGCGCGACTTCTTCTTTGACGCTGTAGGGGATGAGAACATTCTCCAGAGCTTCTCTTTTCTGACTGATTTCCAGATCGCTGTATCCATTGGACCGTTTCATATCGTAATAGTTTTCAATGAAGATCCGGCTGGAATCGGTATTGGACTGGAGCATTTTATCGCTGACAAGAAGGATGCCGTTATGGCGGAGTCCTTTGTAGATGCGGCGAATCAGCTTCTCTCTTTTCAGAGGGTCGATAAACTGAAGGGTGTAGTTCATGATAACGACTGATGCGTTCTCGATGGGAAGGTCGAACAGATCACCTTCTTTTATGGTTATCTTGCTCTTATCGGCTTTGACCGAATCGAGCTTGACCTCGGCTTCATGGCACATGGCCGCCGATGAATCGATGCCGATCATGGAGTAATCTTCGATGTCGTGATCCTTCATCCCCTGGCTTATCAGACTGATAGTCGTAGCGGTCGAACTTCCCAGATCGTAGATGACGCTGCCTTCCTGAAAATACGTCAGAGCCAGAGTGGTTACCATTTTTTGAACTTCCTTGTAAAAGGGAATGCTCCTCTCAGCCATATCATCAAATACGTGGGCGACATTTTCATTAAATTCGAAAGGCCGGATATTGGTTATCTGCTCTGCGAAAACTTTGTCCTGTTTTTTACTATCTTTTGCCATTGTCTCGTCTTCTCCGGGATCGATTTTTAACTATTTTTTTCTGCTTCTCTTCTTCACGGAACTCTTTTTACGCTCTGAGCTCCAGCGCGGCTTTCTCTTTTCTCTCCCGGAAGAAGCCGGCTCCTCGTTTGCAGACTTTTGTTCCTGTTCCGCCTCCGGTGACTCATGAGAACCCGTTTTCTCAGTTGCTGCGGGAGATTTTTCCACGGAATAGCCGAATTTCCCCAGAGGAACAGTCGAAGAACCATAATATTTTCCATGGATGTAGGAGATTAGTCCAGTGGCTGACATATTAAAGGTTCCGGTTTTTTTATCCAGATAATCATCGGAGACATTCACAGCCAGCACCTCTGCCAGAAACATATGATGAGATCCCAGTTCTTTTATTTCCTTCAGACGGCACTCGATGTTGACCGGGCTCTCCTCAATCAGCGGCGCTTTGACTTTCGTTGCCGGAACAGCTGTCAGATTCATCTCTTTGAACTTATCAAAATCCCGACCGGACCGGACGCCGCACCAGTCAGTCGCCCTCGCCAGTTCATTATTTGTCAGATTGATAACGAAATCTCCGTTTTTCCGGATGATATCATAGGAATATCGCTCCGGTCTGACCGATATATAGACCATGGCGGGATTCGTGCAGACCGTACCGGTCCAGGCAACCGTTATGATATTATATCCTTCCCTGTCATTCCCGCAGGAAACCATCACGGCCGGAACAGGATAGACCATATTGCCCGCTTTCCAGGTTACTTTAGACATGCCTTGAAAAACCTTCACCGAGCACTTCCCGCACATCGGTCACGAAAATAAAAGCATGGGGATCGAGAGAAGCGACCGTGCTCTTCATATGGGGCAGATCTCGCCTTCTCAGAATGCAGAGGAGCACATTCTTTTCTTTTCCCGTGTACATACCCTTTCCGCTCAAGCTGGTCATGCCGTGATTCATTTCATGTACCAGAACGGGTGCGATCTCCTGAGCTTTATCGGAAATGATATGGACCGCTTTTGTATAATTGACTCCGACAATAACCGTATCGATCACTCTGGAGGTGATAAAAAGCGTAATCGTCGCATACAGCCCCAGTTCGTAATTCCTGAAAACCAGAGCGGCCGTGAGAACAATGAGCGCATCGATCATAAGGAGCAGCTGCCCTACGGAAATATAGGGAACCAGTTTGTGGAGGATTTTCGCTCCCAGATCCGTCCCTCCCGTGCTGGCGTCCTGCTTGAGAACAATACCGAGTCCGAGTCCGACCAAAAGCCCGCCGAAAATGGAAGCCAGGAGCAGATCGTCGGTAAGAGAGCTGAGAAAGGGCGCCAGAGCATCGATAGCCAGAGAAAGGGAAAACGTGGCGAACAAGGTTTTGATACCGAAACTCCTTCCCAGAACTCTGATCCCTATGAGAAAAAGGGGGATATTGAGAAGGAGCATAACCGTACCGACAGGCAGTCCTGTCAGATAAAAGACGACAGTTGCCAGACCGGTCACGCCGCCGGCGGCGATCCTGTTGGGAACGAGAAAGAGATTGACGCCGAGAGAGAGAACCACTGATCCGGACAGTACGGTCAGGTAGCTCTTCCAGTCCTTGATTTCCCGGAGAAAGGCCTTCTTGACATTTACGGCGGCCATTTAAAGGTTCCTGGCCTTTTTGATTGCTTCATAAGCTTCCTGGATTTCACGGAATTTGTCATTGGCGAATTTGGTAAACTCCGCGGGAAGACCTTTAGCGGCGATTTTGTCAGGATGAAATTCCGCTACTTTCTTTCTGTAGGCTTTTTTGATTTCCGCATCGGTACTGCTGCTCGAACAACCCAGCACGGCGTAATTGAGATTGGATGCGCTGCTGAAAGATGATCCGGAGGAGCTGCCCCTATAACCCGAATCGCTCCCGCTGTAGGAGGAGCCGCCGCTATATGAAGAACCGCCCGATGCATACCGGTTTTTCAAACTTTCATAGGTATATGAGGGCACGCGGAAAATCCGGACGGCCGAATCGAGCAAATGCTGTTCCGCCGGATGGATCTGTTTATCAGCATAGGCGACCCTGAGAAGAGCATCGAGCATCAGCTGGATAAACTGAGGACGCCCGCGGAAACGGATATAAAACTGCTGGGCATACTGCTCGAAACTTTCGGGAGAGTTGAGGGCATTGTTGAAAATCATCATGGCCTGGCTCTGGAGCTGACTGTCGAGATTGAGGTCACGGGACATAAACTGCCGGACCGTATTCATCTCCGAATCGGAAACGGAACCGTCTGCCTTTGCCATCTTCCCCAGCATGGAAAAGAGTGAAACGAAAAACATATTATCGGAACCGCTCGTACCGGCCTGGGAGTTAAAGGCACCCCTGTTTTCAACGACATGGAGCCCCCGGCCGAGAGAACTTCCAATAATTGCTCCGATAATACCGAAAATCGGTCCTCCGACAAAGGAACCCAGAAAAAAACCGACGAAACCGCCTATAAAACCGCCAAATGCAAACAATTGTCTCTATCTCCCATTCATAACGCTGAATATCAGTAAAAAAATAACCAAGTTTATTCTAATTGACCAGACATTTCGGCCCCCGGCCGATGAGGTCTCCCCGTCCTGCTTTGCGAAGGGCTTTGCGCACCAGAGTCAAGTTTTCCTTCTTCCTGAACTGGAGCAGAGCTCTCTGCATCGCCTTTTCTTCGGAATCCCGCGCCACATACACTTTTTCTCCGGTCAGCGGATGAATGCCTGTAAAGTACATAGCAGTGGAAAGCGTCCCCGGCGTGGGATAAAAATCCTGAACCTGATCGGGGGTAAACTTCATATCTCTCAGATACTCGGCCAGCTCAACGGCCTCTTTCAAACCCGATCCCGGATGGGAGGATATGAAATAGGGAATGATATACTGGTCTTTATTCAGCTCTTTATTGATCTTTATATATTTTGCTGTAAACTCTTCAAAAACCCTGTGGTCCGGCTTACCCATCAGTTTGAGGACCCTGGATGAAACGTGTTCGGGAGCAATCTTCAACTGCCCGCTGATATGATGGCGGCACATCTCCCGGAAAAAGGTGTCATCTTTGTCGGCAAGTATATAGTCGAACCGGACACCGGAACGGATAAAAACTTTTTTAATGCCGTCGATATCCCTCAGTCGTCTCAGCAGATCCACATAGGAACTGTGGTCGGCATTGAGATTCCTGCAGGGTTTCGGATAGAGGCATTGCCTGTCGGGACAGGACCCGCTTTTCTCCTGCCGTTTGCACGACGGGCCGGTAAAGTCGGCCGTGGGGCCGCCCACATCGTGGATATTCCCCTTGAATCCTTTCAGATTCCTGAGATTTTCCGCCTCCCGCACAACCGAATCGTTGGATCGGTCCGTTACAATCCGCCCCTGATGAAAGGTCAAGGCGCAGAAGCTGCAACTGCCGAAGCATCCCCGGTTGTGTATCAGAGAAAACTTAATCTCTTTCAACGCGGGAATACCGCCTTCTTTTTCATAGACGGGATGGGCTTCTTTGACATAAGGCAGTTCGTACACCCGGTCAAATTCATCTGATGAGAGAGGGAATTCCGGTGGATTCTGAACAGCCCACTGGTTTCCGGCTTTCTCCACAAGGATTTTTCCGTAATGGGGATCCGTATTGCCATACTGAACCGCAAAACTGCGGGCGTAGAGCTTTTTATTATCCTTAATATCCTCATAGGATGGAAGAACTTCATGCTCTTTGATCTTCTCAAGTGATGATGTTCGGAAAACCGTCCCTCTAATATTGGTCATATTATTCAGCGGAACGCCTTTATTCATAAGCCCGGCAATGGTCCTGATCTGCTTCTCACCCATACCGTATATGAGCATATCCGCCTTGGAATCCAATAGTATGGAACGGCGGACTTTATCGGACCAGTAATCATAATGTGAGAGTCTGCGCAGAGATGCTTCAATACCTCCGATGATAACGGGAATCCCCTTATAGGCGGCTTTGCACTGTCCCGTGTAGACGATTGTAGCTCTGTCGGGTCTATATCCGCTCTTCCCGCCGGGGGAGTACAGATCATCGCGGCGCGGTTTCTTGCCGACAGAGTAATGATTGACCATGGAGTCTATGTTTCCGGCTGTCACCAGAAAGGCGAGGCGCGGTTCTCCCAGACACCGGAAAGCATCTGTATTTTTCCAATCCGGCTGGGCGATTATCCCGACACGAAAGCCCTCGGCTTCCAGAACCCGGGAGATAACGGCGCCGCCCCAGGAGGGATGATCCACATAGGCATCTCCGGAGATGAGAATGAAATCGCACTGATCCCATCCCCTTTTCTCCATATCTTGTTTATTGACTGGTAAAAAACTCATATATCCTCATATGGTGAAATACAGATCAGGTCGGATTGTTACAGAACCGGGGAAATATAAACGGAAATTTAATTCCGCTCCTATTCCCGGTCGGCAGAGGTGATCACTATAGTGACATTGTTGCTGAGCGTCACTTCTTCCTGAACGAATTTCCCGTCGCGGCTGTCCATGCGGATATCGTAATCGATAAACTCCTCACGGCCGCTCATATAAAACTGACGGGTCGATTTGTTTTCCATGAAATCGTTTTCCAGGAGATTCCCGCCCCAGCTGTTTGACGCGTGAGGAGAAATATAAAGTTCCTGAACTGTACCGCCCGTATTGTTCCTGACCGAAACGACCCACTCATCCTGCCTTCCGACCTGCTCCGCGTCGAGTATATAGGACAGGTCGTCGAGAGTCACTACGACTTTGCGGTGCAGGTTGAGATCGACATTTTTCTTAATATATTCATCCCCGTCCACATCGACGAAGCGGAAATCAAAGAGGAATTCCCCGTTGTAGGACTTGAGATCAAGAATCCTATAGCTGTCTTTCAGAATGACATCAAACGGCTGAAGATCGTCGCTCCAATCTTCCATTCCCGTAGGACTGACATAAATATTGTATAAATCAAAACCGGTTTTATTGATAATTACCGCTTCCTGTGAAAAAAGGAGTGTTGACATTAAGAGATAAAAGGCTGAAATGACTATGATTTTTATCCGGTTCATAGGTTAAGGATATAGTATTTTGACAATGTTTCAAACTTCAGTATTTTTATTTAGTAGATAAATTTCTGAAAATATGATTAAAATTTAAAGAGGCCGGCCGAAAACTTCGGTTTCTGCTCGCCAATGAGTCGTACCGCAGCTTGCGAGGCTGGCCGCAGACCAAGTCTGCTGCTCGCCCATGCAACCAGGGGAACGATCTCAAAGCAACCTAAGGAGGATACTATGGCACAATTTCACAACATAAAAGTGGGAGACCGGTACCTGCGCCAATACAAACTGACTTCTAAAGATACTCCGGCGAATTACGGTGATGGAAACCTCAGGGATCTCTTCTCAACAGGAAGTCTGTCCACAATGATGCTTCACGCCGCCACTCAGGTTATCGATCAGAATCTGCCGGACGGCGTTGTCAGCATCGGTTCCATGCTTCAGATCAACCACGAAGAACCGACGCTGATCGGCATGATGGTTACGGTGGAAGCCACAGTCAAGCAGATCGAAAACAACAAGATTCTCGTTGCGATAAAAGCCTACGACGAAGTGGGAAGCATTTCCCACGGACTGAATGAACGGAAAGTTATCGATTTGCAGTCGCTTATGTCATTAGCTGAAAAACGGGCTGAAATCGTAGGGCGATCGGTTTAATTCACAATTCCTCGATGTCCTCGATATCATCCATTCGTTGTTGATATTCGAGGATACTGGACTTGATGTTCTTGAAGATGAGGGGGAAGATCACATCGTAAAAATAGGTTGACTGCTTGACCGATCCGATTTTGTTATTGAAGTGAGCCAGAATCCACTCTTTTTCCCTTTGGATATATTCATCATAATTTTTATAAACGAACATTTTTTCTTCGTTTATCTCGTTTTCCTTAATTTTGTCCTGTAAAGCCCCCAGCACCTCGAAGACCCGGAAGAGAGAATAGTCTCTGTTTATTTTTTCCGCCGCGATCTCTTCATCTCCCCCAAGATTCGTGAGAAACGCCTTGAATTTCTCCGGGATAAGAAGCCTGAGCAGATTGTTCTTTCTGATATTGATATGAAGAGAATCAAACAGCTCTTCCGCTTTGTTGATGATAAAGCGGTTTCCCCTGTAATAGGTGAACATTTCGAGGATGCGGTCCGCCCCCGCCTCGCCTTTCTGTAGAAGAAGAGACATCTGGTTATGAATATCCTCAGGCAGCCCCGGATTGACCTGGACGCTGTATGTATTGAAGGAAACATTCTTTTTATCTTTGAGATAAACCTTGCTTTCCTTGAAAAGCTCATCTTCCGTAATATTTTTATAGGCCCCGAAAAGAGCACCCGCTTCCCGGCGGAAACGCTCCAGATAAATCCGGGTAACCCCTTCCTCTTTGAGGATCTCGTACATTTGTCTGGTAATACGCAGTCCGCCGACCGGAGCGGAAGACTCCATGCGCTTGGCCTCGATGACGGGATGACCGATAACATCCCAGTGTTTGGCCCCTTCAGGACCGAAATTGCCGATCATAACACTGCCGACATTACAACCGATGCGAATGCGGATCTGAAAAAGGGCATTGAAGGTCGCCGATAAATCGTTGCTGTTCCTCATGGCTTTGATCAATTTGTAAGCCATCTCAATATCCGTTCTGGTACTCTGATCAAAGGAGTTGAGAAGGAAATTGTCATTGGCATGATTGAACAGGGTACAGACCCGCTGCATCTCAACTGACGTATAGAACAGCTCGCGGGCAACATAGTGCCGCTGCTCATCTTCCGTCATATTTTTTGCTTTGGGATCGATAGGGCCGCCGTAGTGGAACATAAGGCTGTCGCCTTCAATTTTATTCAGATACCCGCCGTGTTTTTTCAGCACCCAGTTGAAAGCCGAATACAAACCGTTGAGAATGGTCTGGTTTTCCTGGGCGCTCAGGAATTTTGCCAGATAGGAATAATCGGAAATATCCAGGAAGCCGATGCCGATGATCCGCTCCTCGGACTTGCGTGGAATGGCACCGATATCAGAAATGGCATCGATCAGCTGCTTGGGGAGATAATACTCTTCAATTTCTTTCTGCAATGCTAGAATACTTTTTTGGGAATCATTTAACTGCATACTCTCTTAAATATAAGCGAGGCTCTGATCATTGTCTACTTTAAGAAAAAGGATGTTTGCAATTTACCGGCCTTTGCGGATATTATGAAATCATGGTTATCAACGAAAATGTGGAGCGCAAGATAATTCCCGTCGCGGGAGGGAAAGGCGGAGTGGGAAAATCCTTTCTCAGTACAAGTATCTCACTCTCTCTGGCGACGATGGGAAAAAGGATCATTCTTATAGACCTGGATCTGGGAGGATCGAATATCCATACATGGCTGGGGCTGAAAAACTCCAACCCCGGAATCGGAGAATTCCTCAACAGCAAATCGGTTCTCCTGAGCGATCTGGTTGTCGATACGCCCTATAACAATCTTCAGTATATTCCCGGCGATGTCATGCGTTTTGATATGGCCAACATTACATTCGCCCAGAAGAAAAAGATCATGAAAGCCATACTTCAGCTCGATGCCGACTATATCGTCATTGATCTCGGTGCCGGGAGCAATCACAACGTCATCGACTTTTTCCTCATTTCCAATTCGGGTTTCATGGTGATAACCCCTGAAACGACATCCATCATGAATACCTATAATTTTACAAGAAATATGGTGTTCCGTTTTCTTCAGCGTCTCTTTTCTACGGACAAAGAGGTTATGAAGTACCTGAAGCAGGTTGTGAAACACAATATTCCCGGAGATCCCCAGAGCGTTGATTCCCTCATATCAGGCATTGCCGAATTCGACGGAGCCGCAGCGGAAAAAGCGAGAAACTACCTCTCCATTCTGACACCGGGAATTATAATCAATATGGCGGAGGAGCCGGATGATATTCATATGATCCATGCCCTGCGCAGCCTTATAGAGAAGAACCTCAATGTGCAACTGGAATGCCTGGGCATGATCTTCTACGACAAAGATGTCAAGACGTCATTGAAGGAAAGAGTCCCCCACCTGGTGGAAAACAGCGAATCCATAACGGCGTCCCAGATTTTCCGGATTGCCCAGAAAATCGCCCTTTCGGAAAATTTCCCCGAAATGCCCTATGATCACACGGCTTTCGACAGCACTTTCGATATCACCGAAATTGAAGCGGAAAATGATTTTGAGATTCTGAAAAGCCAGGGATTTTCCAGCGAGGATTATGACGTGGAAAAGCTTCTGGAACTGATAAGAAAACAGAGAGAGATGATTCACGAGCTTCAGGGGACGATCAGCATGCTGTCGAGCCCCGGAAGCGGCGCGGGATTCACTTTTTAATAAACAGGCAGCTGTAATTTTTTAAAGAGAGCTTTAATTGTCACGCTGACCGTTTTGGCATCGGCACGCGGTACATTGGAATTCTGGTTAAGAGCCTTCTGGAAAAATTTCTCCATAAGATCGGCAATATCCTCCACAGGATAACAGACATAAGAGTTGTTCATTCCCGTTTCATTGAGGACGGTAAAAGCCGTATAGGTCTCGACCGGTTCCTTAGCAATGTAGATCCTGTCCTGTCGTTTGGTCCTGTGTTCATCGAGCTCTTTAAAGCGATAGGGTATTTTATGAGCGTCGTCGCGGTAGCAGGGTTCGATCTGCTTATGGGTGTAGCTCACAGGTTCCACAAGAATATAAATTTTCTTACCGTCAGCTTTAAAGACTATACCCTCCTCGGTAGCATAGATATCTTTAACATTATTGTATGCGATGACTTCGTATCTGGTGTAACTTGAGTTCTGATCAAAAAATGAGGTGATGATATAACCGCCTTCCATGGGCAGTTCCTGATCGCTGTATGCACTGAACAAATCTTTAATTCTGAATTTCGGTTCCATTTTTTTCCTCCATTGGAATTAAGTTGAATTTTAATATACTAAGATCAACCTGTCAATTTTCTCATTGGTTTTCACTTGTTCACCCTTGAGGAAAGTTATAAAATTGATCATATCCGACTATGGAACAGAAAGAATCGCTCAGGGTCCTGGGACTCTCGGAAACGTCAACACTGCAGGATCTCTCAACGGTTTTCAGAAAACTGGTCAAAAAATACCATCCGGACCTGAACAGGGACAGAGAGGAATGGTCCACCCGGCAGATGCATCAGCTCAACGAGGCTTATGATGCCGCTTTTACCTATCTGTCCATTCCTGTAGCGGAAAGGATCATTTCCTCTGCCATAAAATCGAGACCGGAGCCGCAGCAACCGCAACACAACTATCGGCGCAAACGCGACCCGCAATTCAGCAGAACGCTGGAAACAGCGCTTCAGTACATGTATTCAGCCATGGAAACCTACTACCAGTACGGTCTGGACAAGATCGCTCTGAGGCGCGAGGGAACGCGGAGGAGCCGGTACAGCTCAGTTATCAGAAAAGTAAAAAAAGGATTTCAACTGCTAAAGCCTCTGGCCGGATCGCCCATGACTGCCGGAGAAGAGGAAGAGCTCGAAATCACAGTAAATTTTTTCCGTTATTTCTACAAAAACATCCATATATTCTCCATTCGCCCGGCCGACAGTACGGCCTATGAACGGAAAGCTTTCCGCCATTTCACCCACGGTTCGGACCTGATTGACAGAATTATAAAAGAAATCATGTTTATCGATTTCGTGGAACCATTCAGAAGAGGGAGACTGAGCGAAAATATCAAACTGGCCGAAGCGGAGCTGAACACAATCATCATTGACTATTCAGAGGCTCTCTGCCTGAGAGAAGCGGAAATAAAGAAAGAGCTTCTCTATACGTTCCTGGACCTCACAGATCTTCAGGACGACGGACGCATCGCTTTTTACTGAAATTGAATCACCGAATTATCATTCAGGCAAAAAAAGCAGCCTCCCGTCAGGGAGGCTGTACATCAACCGTTAAATGCGCTGCGCTGACCCGGCGCGGGATCAACATTCATCTGCGCGAGAGCCAGTTTCGCTATGGGAATGCCATAGGGAGAACAGGACGCATAATTTAGTCCGCAAGATCGGATAAATGGCAGGTTGGCAGGCTCTGCGCCGTGCTCACCGCAAATACCCATTGTAATATCCGGTCTCGTCAGGCGCCCTCTTTCCGCAGCGATGGAAACCATTTCCTTAACCTGTTTACCCAGAACCTTAAAGGGATTTTTCTCCAGCAGGTCAAACTCGTTGTAATTTGTAAAGAAAGAGTTAAAGTCATCTCTGGAAAGCCCGTTGGTCGTCTGGGTTAAGTCATTGGTTCCGAAACTGAAAAAATCGGCATATTTGGCAATCTTGTCCGCATTGAGAACCGCAGCCGGCAACTCAATCATAACACCGACGCGATATTCGATGGCGCGGGCTCCGAGAGTATCGCGAACCTGTTTCTCAATTTCATTGATACCGATAATTTCCGTGCCTTCGATTTTTTTGCCGAAGCGGACAGCCCGGACTTCATTGGCATCCATAATGATGGGAATCATAATTTCCGGAACGACATCAACTCCTTCTTTCTGAAGCCTGTAAGCCGCTTCAAAAATAGCCGAAACCTGCATATTGTAGATTTCCGGATAAGTGATGGCGACACGGACGCCGCGATGACCGAGCATGGGGTTTTCCTCGCCGAGCATATCGCACCGCTGTCGGATCTCCTCTTCAGTCAATTTCGGATTCTGCTTTTTGGCAAAATCGATAAAATCAAGCATACTTTGTCTCGTGTGAGGCAGGAACTCATGGAGCGGAGCATCGAGCAGCCTGATGGTTACGGGATGGCCTTCCATGATTTTAAAGAGGTTATAGAAGTCATCGACCTGCATTGGTCTGAGCAGATCGAGAGCTTTCAGACGTTCCTCAACGGAATCGGCTATTATCAAAGTCCGGAATATGGGAATTCGCTTTTCATTGAAAAACATATGTTCCGTACGGCACAGACCGATACCATCAGCTTTGAAAAGCTTGGCCAGTTCGGCATCTTTGGGCTGATCGGCGTTGGCATGAATATCAAAGTCACCAATATGTTTTTGTATTATTTCCAGAAACTCGAGAATACCGCAATCATTGATACTCGGCTCAATAAGAGCCAGTTTGCTGAAGTAAATCTTCGGCGTATCGTATGAAGGCACATCGAGAGAGATTTCATCGCCTTCTTTAAACTTCTGTCCGTTGATCACTATGTGATCTTTCCTGAATTCCATTTCAGGAAAAACCATGGCCACTTTTCCCAGACTTCTGGCAACAACAGGCGCATGAGAGGCGTATCCGCCCTCTTTTGTCAGAACGCCCCTTGCCACTTCGATGGCTTTAACGTCTTCGGCATAAGTAGAAGGCATAACCAGTATAAAGTCGAGAGGCTGATTCCTCTGCTGGGCCATTTTATACTCTTTCAGGAGCTCATCAGTGGAAAAGTATACTTTTCCCACAGCCGCTCCCATAGCCCCGGCTATTCCGCCCTGAACATAAGGAACATCTTTAGCGGCTTCCTTATCCAGTACAGGATGAAGGATTTCGGCAAAACGCCCCGGCTTCAGCGCGTGAATCAGATAATTATCTTCAATAACACCCTCGCTGTGCAGATCGAGGAGAGTCTTCATCTCGGCCTGTGTCGATTTATCAGAAGCCTCGAACTGGTCGATAACCCAGAGACTTCCATCTTCAATCGTAAAAGTTATTTTCCGGATTTCCTTGAAAGCTCTCTCCAGTTCCGAAGCGATCTGTTTCAAACCATCCAGATAGGGTGCTTTGATCAGAGTGATCTTCTTTCCTTTCTTGCCTTTCGAATCGAAGGAGTTTTCAAAGAACTCCCCGGAAAGCTCGTTCTCACCGGTAACGATATTTCTGGTGTAATAGCTTCCGAAGTAACTTTCCTTACCGTAGTTACCGAAAGTCATAGCCTGTACCAGCAATGCTGAATCGTTTAGTGCTTCATTTCCCTCAAAAAACCGTTTGTAAAGGTTTTCCGCAAATTCAATCTGTTTCCAGGCATCGGTAAAAATATCGAGGGGATAATACTCTTTAGCCTCTTCGATTATCTGTTTGATTTTCGTAACGGCTTTCGCCTTCTGCACTTTACCCAGAAGAGTCTCGAGAGTCTTCTTTCTATCCTCTTCCGTGGTGCTCTTTAGATCCAGTTCGATTATTCTCGATATAACATTTCTGTATTCGTGATAGGCAAAACTTTCGCCGACATAGGCAGCAAACCCGTCAATTGTCGTATCGCAAAGCCCGATATTGTGCAGGCTGAATACAGTATAAACCATATTCAGCATAGGACTGACCACCATTTTAATCAGAAGCGGATTCTGCGGATCTCCGAATTTTTTGTCCAGAAGTTTTCCCATTTTATTAACAGCCTGCTTAATATTAGCGGCATGTTCTTTCGGGGAGTCCTCTTCTGTCGCCAGAAACTCGTTGCTGAGAATGAATCCGGGCAATGTCGGAACGCCCAGCCTCGCCAGATCCATGATTCTCTTTCCGCGGATGCCCATGGTTTCAATCATGTCGGGATCATTTGTATACTCTTCACTACTGAAAGAATAAATTTCGTTCATCTGCCCTTCCCTTTATCAGAATAGATCCAGAGTACTGCCCACGGCGCCTCTCAGAAAAGCTTCAAAGCGGGGGCTTGCACCTTCAAAAAGATATTTCTTCAGTTTTGATACATCTCTGATATCTTCTCCGGCTACGCTGAACATAATCGGGCAGCCGTGTTTGACTTTACCCCATTTGAACAGGGCATTAATGTCGTTTATCTTTTCATCTTCATACCAGACCAGGATTTCCGTACCCGGATGGGATGTCGTATAACTATCGATAATTTTCTTCCAGGCTTCCACATTACCATTATGGAATACCTCATTTGTTACCTGCACTCCGTATTTAGTGGTAACCCGTCGTTTACCGGGAGCCGACTTCGGCGCGGGAGCTTTCGGTTTGCTAACCGGCTCGGGTTCAGGCGCAGAAACGGGAGCGGAACTGCTCTTGTAATCGTCTCTCACAGGAATGTCTTCGCCGTAAAGCAGTTTCAGGAAATCCTCCGCCGCCGCTTTCAAAGTCGCCTCCGGCACTTCTTCACCGGCAGAACCGGCATAGGCAACGAGAAGTTCATCTTTTACCAGCCGTAATCCGTTTTCCAGATTAGCCTGATTTTTGGGATTGATTACAGAGATTTCCGAAGAGGGGTTATAATACAACAAAACCAGCTCTATGGCTGTCCACTGCTTCAATGTCTCTATTAGTTTTTCTGAAAAATTCACTGACTCAATCAGATTGTGGGACTTGAATTGGTAATTAAATTTCTGAATCAGCAGGGAACTTATTATCGGTCTTATCTGATTTTCCTGAATTTCACTTTCATCAAGCGCCTCATTTAAAAGATCGGCCAGGTTTTCGCCTTCATCGATTTCAGAAGAAAACGCCAGTACTCTTTTAAAGTGACGCAGAGCGAGGTTAAACCCCGCTCTGCTTGAAAGTAGATTCAGTTTATTAGCACTGTCTACTTCTATCATAAATTAAAGCTCGCTTAATTCATCCATATTGATTTTTTTGCTGCGTCTCTTGGGAGTCACATCCGCTTTGCCCTTAGCTTCATCGGCAGATGCACCTTTAGCTTTAAGCTGGTCCATGGCATAGCTGCTCTGAGCCACTTCGGAAGCTCCGGGATCAGAAGCAAAACTCTGATTAATATCTTCACGAACTGTCGATCTTCTCCGTTTGAAGGAAGCGAATGCCGCATCCTGGAAACCTTTGGAAACACCGTTAAGGAATTCGTTCAGAACGTTGGCCATCAGGTTAAGAGTGAATTTCTTTCTCTTGATACTTGTGATGTCAACATCGAGAACAAGACCGGGCTGTACGTGATAGGGGTTGATGGCGTAGTCGAAAGATTCGAATTCATTTTCAAGAAAGTCGATTCTCTGATCCATAACCACTCTTGTTTTGGGGTTTTCATAACCGAAAGTTTCGCTGACTTTGCTTCTGGATCTTCTGAGCATTTTTTTGAGAAGCTCTTTCTCGTGCAGATAAGTCTGGTTGAGTTTTTCAACTTCCGTATCATCCGCCTTGAGGAAAAGGATTTCGTTCCAGAGCTTGACTTCCTCTTCGTAAAGAGTTTCAGCATGAGTATTGTGAATACCTTTGTCCTTCAGTACTTTGGTCAGTTTGGGTTTTACTTTAAGCGCCAGGTCATCGAAATCAGTGATCTGTCCCCATTTCTTCTTACCCTGGTACACAACTTCAGCAACATCCCAGATATGAACGACTTCTTTTCTGAACTCTTCCATCTGTCTGTCGTAGTTTTCTCTCAGTTTAACAAGCTGGCTGTGATCGTAGTATTTCAGAGTGATCTGATAGCGCTCATCGGGAAGCACATCACCGTTGGTATCTTCATACTCTCTGATTATGAGCTCTCTGGCGTTTTTCAGGTTCTCGATGTACTGATAACCCATTTTACTGGTGTCGAGAATAGCCGTAATGTTGTTAACAGCAGTATTGAAACCTCTGTTTCTGATGTTTTCGATATCAACGATTTTCTTGATGTTCTCTCTGATGTTCTGAGAATCGAATTCATCTTTGGGTATTTCCGCTCTCAGGCCTTCGATCTTATCAACAAGCTCTTTTGCCATGAAAGTGTATCTTCTGGAATCGGCGTTCTCTTTTTCATCATCAGTGAAATCGGGAACACGCTTGATTCTTTCGAACATCAGTTCGGAATCGGCAAGCTCTTCTTTTCCTTCATCGACGAGCTGGTCCTGGAAGACTTCAACTTCCTTGTCGATCATATCGATGATCGTTTTGGAAATCTGATCTTTGATGATGTACTCTACGGAAGCCTGATACTGGAAGATCGGAGAGATAAGCTCCGAATCCAGGATATTGACAGACAGTTTCACATCAGTGATTGTCTTGGGTTTGATGGGGTTGTCTTTGAAAGCACATTTTACGATGGAGTAAGCGTTTTCACCTCTGATGAAAGCTCCTACATCGGTTTTCTGTCTGAGAAGCGAGTTAGTCTCGTTCTCGAGGTCATTCATACCTCTCTGCATGTGTCCCTGAAGGTGACCATACATGTTGATCATCGATTTCTCGATTTCTCCGGTATTGAATTTATCAGCACCACCGACCTGGTCGAGGAGTTCCGCGATCTCTTTCGGCGTATACCGCGCCAGAGCTTTCGTTTCCTCTTTGTCGACAAAGTTCCTGATTTTTTTAACCATTTCATCTTCAGTTGTGACGATGTAACGGTTGAACATGTTCTGGTAGTTCTGGTTGTAGTAGTTGTAAACTTTCTGTTTCAAACCACCCATAACATCCAGTTCTTTCAGAACTTCAGGAGGCAACTTCGTGGTTACTTCCTTGAGGACTTTTTCAGATTCTTCGGATATTAACCGATCGAATTCTTCATTTTGCTCACGTCCTTCCTGAGCAAGACTGTTTCTAGAACCTACAGCTGAAGGTTTAGTTGGGTGAAATACATTTGGACTTCTAGGAAGATCTCCTGCCATTTGACTCTCCTCGATATAAATTTTTTTATATATTACACAGTAAAAGCACTAAAAAGAAATTTTAGTTGATTGCTCTACTATTTGCCACTTTTACCAATCAAAATACCCCATAATTATGCTTTTTTCTTTAATTTTTTAAAACTTCATGTATTTTTTCACTAAAAGCTTCACATGGTGTATTCTTCATAAGCTTCTCCAGGATACTGACAGCAGCAGCATCACCGGCCTGTGCCGCGCCCCTGTTCTCTTCAAAAACAGGGATATCCCTATCAAGCGTCGTTCTTATATAGCGCGCGGCCATATACCAGATCGCATCGCCCTTTACCACCAGATGAACCGTACCATCGGGCAGCACAATCTCGTTTCCGGGATAGATCCAGTCCGGATCGGCTCCATCGTAAACTTCATAATCCAGATCGCGGTAATTGTTATCCACAGCGATTTTATTGGACACGAGATGAATATCCGCCAGGGAGATGTGATAATCACCCACATTCAGATAAGCCTTCACCTCTTCCGCATTTACTGGCCGGCTCTCCGTTTCCATGACGATCTGACCGGACTGCATCTCCCTATTATCTGTTTCGGAGGAAGAATCCTTAAGCTTTAGTTCCGAATTATTATTTTCTTTATTTTCTTCTTCGGCTTCTGAGGGCTCTCCCTCATTTTCTCCGGGAGATTCGAGGATGGAGCTGCCGGAATCTTCAGTTTCAGCATTGGCTGAGCTATCGGTTCCCGCCGCTCCCGGGGAATCGGAAGTGCCTGTCCCGGCAATGCTCTCTTCTGTATCTGCACCGGCAGGACTTTCAGGTGAACCATTCTCCCCTTCTCCGGCTTTTTCATCAGCAGAGGAAATATCTTCAGCGGTATCTCCCGCAACAGTAGACGAATCCGCAGTTTGACTTTCCTGATTACCGCCTCCCGAGTCTACCGGTCCCGCAGCAACCCTGTCAGCACGGCTTCCGGCTCCGGAGAGGCCTTTATATCCGCCCCAGAGAGCCAATGCCAGCAGAGGGATCAGCAGGAGAAGCAACCAGGCTCTGCGGTTCTTGCCTGAACCCGATTTGAGTCCTTTTCTGCTTGAACCGGGAATTTCGGCATCGCCGGTCAGCTTTTCAGAAATCATGCCACGCTCGTCTTTGATTTCCTGCGTCCGCGTCCGGGTCGGCTGGGCTGGTTTATGCGTTTCGAGGATTTTGTCCACTTCCAGATCGGTCGCCGATTCAAGCATGCCGATCAATTTCAGGAGCCTCTCTTTCTCCTCCTGATAGTAGCGGGGAGAAAGATCCTTATCTGTAAGGATTTCCGATGCCAGCTGGCTGGCCAGGACGTAATCGGCTTTCTTAGCAGTGCTTTTTACAGAGCGGTAGAAAAGACGCGGTGTTCCCGCTGTATAAATATCGGCCGCGACAGGCAGCAGAGGATCGGCTTTAGTCGATTTTATAAGGATGCCTTTAATATCATTCTGAAGAGAATGGATATTCTTGAGAATCTTTCCCTCAATGTCTGCAGACCTCTCCAGTGCCAGGTCGAGTATGCCTAAGGAGTTTTCAAGAAAAAACGTGAGAATGGAATCGGCTTTGAGGGTGAGCTGCTTAAGCATATCGGAAAAATTGAAGACCGAGCTTCTCATGATCAATCCCGATTTAGCTGTTCCGTCGACAACAGATGAAAGCATTTTGAGCAGCTTCTGAATGGCAAGAGAAACTTTATAGTCATCCTCCGTTGAGAAGCCTTTTATCAGAGGCACGAATCTTGATATGTAAAAATCAGTCATTTCATCCAGGCTTCCGGGGGCACCTTTCAGGTTGCAGAGAATACCCTGGGGAATGTGAATGTCCTCGACAGTCCCGTCATGTCTGACGGAAAGGGTTTTTGAATGGCTATTCAGGCCGATCTGCCCGTCGTTGACTGTTTTATCACCTACAAGAAGGGGAAGCGGATATCCCGTGCTTTCGACTTCAAGGTCCCTGCCGCTCTGCCTGACTTTAATTCCGTAAAAGGGTGACGCCCATTTTTCAGAGGTAGCGAGAACACTGGCCCCGGGAAAAAGGGCGCAGATCTTTCTGGCGTAATCGGGGTTTTCGGCCATAACCAGAAAGGGCGTGTTGCGGTAACTGCTTCTCTTAAGCATTTCGATAAGCGAATGAGACGCGTCCTCCCCCTCATCTCCCCCCTTGATCCGGGTGTAATGAACGCTGATCTGATCGGGATCGACTCCGGCGGCCGCGAGGCTGGAAAAGTAATCCCTGTCGAGAGAAGCAGCGAAAAACCTCCCGTTGTGAAAAAGAAGCGTACTCTTTCCGGCGAGAAGAAAACCGCTCTCCCTGAAATCGTGCTTCGTATAGCGCAGAGGATTGCGGGCGAAACTCTTTTTAATTTCATCGCACTGATAAACAAAATGAAAATCCGACTCGGAGCGCTTGTAGAGATCGAAAATCGGTTCTTCTTTGTAATTGAGTTTTATATTTCCATTGTTATAGAAATAAACGACGTCCCGCTGCTCCCGGTCCTTGATTTTATGATAATCCTGCGCACCTTCCGACGGCAGCTCAAAACTGTCCAGATAGGTCTTCATCCGCCCGATAACAGCAGTATCGCCGATATAGCTTATTTCCCGTTTCTTATCGAGTTTCAATTCATAAAGGGGGTTTCCCGTAAAACGGGCGGATATGACCGTATTGGATATGACATCGAGAATTCTGTCATCGATATTCTCCGTATTGCCGACTCTCAGAAAAGGCTTTTCCTCATCGGATTTAATTCCCAGATAAATGATATAACACTCATTGGCAATGTGAAAAATTCTCGAGTTCCGTTTCATGTTCAAACCAGCTGTCATTTTCTTATCCTGTCCGCTCGAAGTTTATAATAGTATAGCATCGGGTATCTCAAAAGAGTAAAGAGGGAAATTGATCCGGAATTCCGAATCATCATTTTCCTCGCTATCCAGCATCTGCATAAGAATCATAAGGACGTGGCGTACCACCTGAAATAATTCAATGGTCAGCGCTTCTCTGTCCAGATCCTCTACCGAACCCGCTTTACTAATAATATTACGGTTTCCGCTGAGGATTTCAAATAAGAGAGGGAGTTTTTCAAAACGTCCCTGATACATGTCACAGTAAATATCATACACCGCATTGAGAAGAAGATCTTTTTTTTCAATGATTTCTTTCTTCACATCTCCGTCCCGGTGCCAGATATCACGGATCCGGATATGTCCCTGTATGTTCAGCCCTGCGTAGATGTTGAGGAAAGCGGCGATGCCGTCCCAGATTCTCCAGAGAGAGAGAAAGGACTGATCGAGTAGTGATTCTTTAATATCGAGAGGCTCTTTTCCGGGGATCTCGATCATTGGAGCCATCGTGTTGACGAAGTCGATATCAAAATCGTCATAGCGGGACATAATCAGGAGGAAACGGGCGCCCACATACTCGGCCTTAAGCTGATTGTAGGCTGAAGAGAGACGGAGAAAGCGCCCCCGGTCCTCTCTGGCGATAGAAATATCCTCTTTTCTGATCACCGCATAATCCCCCGCCGCATAGTCACATTTTCTGCAGAAGTTGCATAAATTGAGATAGAGTTTGTTTTTTACACACCAGGTTATATAAAAATGTTCGAGATCGCTGGAGCTCTCGAGAGTCCAGTTGGGCAGCTCCTGCTCCTCTTCCAGATAGGCTTTCCTGTTGATGAGCTTTTGAATTCTGGTACGGCTTTTATCGAACACATCCTTCCGCATGACCGCGTCTTCCCGGTCCATAACCGTACCGATAAGATCCCAGCTTTCCTTGAGGATTTCATCGCGGCGGTCCCTGTAGAGAGAGGAAAGGCCTATCATCAGCTCCGTTTTGTTATCCAGCGCCGTTATGGAGGAAGGATCGACGGCCAGGGTGGCATTGTAGTTTTCCAGAGCTTCTTCAAAGCGCCCCAGAGTCCGGAAGCAGTTTGCCAGCCCGATATAAATATCCCGTTTCAAGTCGGGACCGATTTTTTCCGATTCCAGAGCCAGATAGTAATAGTGTTTGGCCTTCTGCAGCTCGCTTCTGGAAAATGAACTGTAATAATCGTTGTCAAAAGATTTAAGGGTCGCCATGTTGGCGTACTGATTGGCCAGGTTGTAGTAGACCAGAGCCCGATAATCGACGAGAACAATGATTTCACTGTGGTGCTCTTCAAAAAGATAGATGCCGTACCGGAGGACTTTCTCATCGCGCAGGGCGAAACCCGCATCGATGAGGATAGCGATTTTGTTGAAGAGTTCCCTGACGCTGGACACTTCTTCGTCGATGATTAAAGCCAGAGCCTCTCTGTATTTGCCCGCCGCGGTGAGCTCGTGCGCTTTTCCGAGTTTCTCTCTGAATGTCCGGTTGCCCATAGCCCCATTATAGGTAATGTTCAACGGAAAGTCACTAATTTAAATTTTAAATGACTTTACCGGAAATAGTCTGTAAAACTGTCGCTTACCATGTAATACCGGTTTGAGGCGTTCCAGAGAGAGAATCCCGAGGTGGCCGATTCCTCGGTCCCTTTGATCTGGCGGTTGAGGTACATGGTGTACTCCTCGTCCTCCATTTTCAGTTCCGGTCCCATCAGAAAAGCCTGCACATAGGGACGGATAAGGCTTCTCTGACCTGCCAGAAGAGAGGATCGACGACTCCCCTCTCTGTAAATCTCCTCGGCCCTGTCCAGATAGGAAAGATCGCTGAGGAATTCTCCCGGGAAATGGGAAGGATAGTACATGGGACTGATGACATCGACGTAATGACTGACCATTTCGATATTCTGTCCGTTCCAGTTCCCCATGCGGTACCACGAATTGAATCCGTAAAGATCGGTACTGATGGGTATATGGATTTTCTCCCTGGCCATGACCAGAAAGGATTCGAGAGCTTCGATCCTCAGCATGCCCGGTCTGGCGAAGCTGTATTGAATGGCCGATAAATCTCCGTCAGTGGGAAAGCGGATGTAATCGAACTGGATTTCATCGACGCCGAGCTCCTGCAGTTCCTCGGCGATCCCCACATTGTATTCCCAGACGAACTCCGAATAGGGATCGACCCAGAACTCCCTCTGGTCCCAGGTGATTTCCCCGGTTTCCTCATCCTCGTTTTTGAAGAGTTTCCCCCAGGTCCCCCCGGTGTTTTTATCTTTAAGGGCGTAACGGCCCTCATCATAGCGGTAGAGAACAGAGTCCTTGAATACGGGAAGCCGCGCAATAACGTAAATTCCTTTTTCATGGGCTTTCTGAAGCAATTCTTCAATGGAGAACCGGGGAGTGACGGCGCCGGTCTCCAATGCGGAGGAAAACCGGCTGTCATAGGTCAGATATCCGTCGTCATCTTTCATATCGACAATGATGGAGTTCATTTTTTTGTCGATGACGAACTGGAGGTGTTTGTCCAGTCGCTCGCCCGATGCGTGCCATGAGGATATATAGATTCCGTATTTTCCGGAAGCTTTTTCCAGTCTGAACATCTTTCCCGGATCAGGTGAGTAATCCGCCGGCAGAGGCATGTCCTTGCGCCACCACCAGTTCCTCCCGGGATTGTATACCCATGAGGCTTTGTCCGTATTGATCTGAAGGATATAGGCCGGTGAGCCCGGTGTGTCATTATCATCGGAGCGGATGAAATTCATAGATAAAGCCCGTTCTTCCTTACCGAAGGGGAGATCGATATTAATCCAGGTTCTGCGATCGGTATCGGAGAAATACAGCTCACCCGTAGGACCGCACAGATAATACAGGACGCCGTTATCGTAGGGGGAGAGGGCAACAGCTGTAATCTCTTCGTAAAATCCGGCCCCTCTGTACAGTTCCGGTATGACATCGGAAATACGGGTCCAGGTCTGCCCGGAATCGGCCGTTTCAAAAATACCGCTGAAGGACGTTCCGACAACTATGGACCGGTTGTCCAGGGGATTGAGAGCCAGAGATGTTATGTAATTTGAATACTTGAATGGGTATGAGAGAGAGACTTCGGACCAGGAATCGCCGCCGTTTTCCGAAAGGAAAAGTTCCCTTGGAGAAGAGACGAGAACCCTCCGGGGATCATTTACATCATATGTCACGGAAGTGAGCATTTTGACGCCGCTGCCCGTAAAGGGATATACCATACGGGGGGGAAGCCCCTCATTATAACCGACCCAGCTCCTGCCTCCGTCTTCGGATTTGAGAAACCCGTTTCTGAGGGAAACGCCGTAATGAAGATCCGGTCCGACTTCCTTAATGATATCGGGCCGGCTGTTTATATTTCCAGTGGCGGAGAATAGGGGGATTCCCGCCATTGCTATCAGTATGACAAAAAAGGCTGATTTTTTCATGCTCTGCTATTTTCCCTGCCCGACTGCCTCCCGTCAAGGGGCGGCGCCCTCTTTTCGTAAGATTCACAATGGAGTAAAATAATCATATGCGAATGAAAATTTTCTTTTTTTTACTGCTGAGTCTGACAGCATCGGGCTGTTTCGGAGGAGATTCGATGCTTCATCCCTCTTTTGACATGGATAAAGATCAGCTAGCCGGGCTTCTGTCCGATCAATCGGAAGAAATCCGTAATAATATTCTGGCAGCACCGGGGCGGTTTCTCGAACTGGCGGACAGCCTGCTCGACCAGCCGGAGGAGCTGTTTTATCTGGCCGATAAAAATCATGCCCTGACAAGGGATCAGGGTCCCGCTGAAACAGTCAGGCCATCGGACTACGGAATCCCGTACACAAGAAAGGAACGGGAAGTGAGTTCCCTGATTATAGAACCGTTGAAAGATCTGGTTTCCGCGGCGGCAAAAGAAAACTTAGAGATTGTTTTCGCTTCCGGATACCGCGATTATGACTATCAGGAGATGCTCTACAATCGCTATGTGTCAAATTACGGCCAGACAGAAGCGGACCGGTTTTCCGCCCGTCCCGGCACGTCGCAACACCAGTTGGGAACCGCTGTCGATCTGGGAACGATTGACGATTCCTACGCGCTGACTCCCGAAGGGAAATGGCTGGAAGCCCATGCGGGCGATTTCGGCTTCTCCCTATCCTATCCCAGGGATATGGAAGAGGTAACCGGATATATGTGGGAATGCTGGCATTACCGTTACATAACAAAAGAAGGAATTGCCATGCAGAGAGAATTCTTTCTCGATATCCAGCAATACATGATGGAGTTCTGGCATTATCACAAAGAGGATCTATCAGCTGCCAGACGGTAGGTCTATGCTGAAACGGCTTCCTTTTAGCCTTTCAGTTTTTACCGCAATCTTTCCGCCGAGCCGGGCGACGCTTTCCTTCACGGCAGCAAGGCCGACGCCCCGCCCGGATAACCCCGACATCTGATCCCGCGAAGAGAATCCGCTGCTGAACATGGTCCTCACAAGGTTCGCCTGCCCGGGGGATTCCTCTTTCTTGATGAATCCCTTTTCAACGGCAATTTCTCTGATTCTGTCGAAATCTATGCCGGAGCCGTCATCCTCAACGGTGATCCTGACTCCATTATCATTCATCTTTCCTATGACAAGAGATATCTTCCCCTTTTCCTCTTTGCCGCCGGCCAGTCTATCCTCGGGAGTTTCAATACCGTAATCAACGGCATTTCTGAGAAGGTGAATGATGGGATCTTTTATATCTCCGATTTTCTCATAATTTTCAAAATCACTGGAAAAGTGGAACTCGACCTTCTTGTTGAGTTCATCGGCATGACGGGCCATCATGATTTTCAGCGTATCAAAAAAGTGTTCCTGTTCGTTTTTACTGATCTCATAGGCTCTGCCATGTTCGGAAGAGAGGAATTCCTTAAACCTGCCGATCAGTCCCTCAACACTTTCAAACTGAATGTAGATATCGTCAATTATGATGTCGAGAGCTTCTTTCCGCGAAAAATTGCCCTCCCTGAACCCGGAGAGAATGTCCTCCAGATTGTTGCAGAGTTTTTCCACAGCTCTGAAGTCAAAATAGGCAGCTGAACATTTCATGGAACTGATGTCCCTCAGAGACTGCTCCAGAACCTGCCTGTCCTCGATTTCCTGTATGTTTTTGCGGAACCGGGAAAGCCTGGCATCGCTGTCTTCAATAAACTGTATAAATGGTCCGGGACCGGCTCTGAGTATGGCTATGATGGTATCCAGTTCAAAATCGGATCGCATATCGCTTTCATCGAGCTTCTTTTCGAGGATTCCCTCATCGGTCCTGTCGCGGAATATGATCATGAGCTGGACGAGTTCGCCGTCCTCCTCCACCTTGCGGAACGATCCGTCGACGAGAATCCGCCGGCCGTCGTCACGGGAAATCCATATATGGCAGAGAGGGTTGTCTTCATCGTCGATACTGTCGATAAGCGACGGATCGTGAAAGAGATTCAAGATGAATTTTTCCAGAACTTTTCTTTTTTCCCTCGCTTCATTCCTGTCGGGATAGAGAAAATCCGACAGATGCTGGCCGCCGATTTCCTCCCGATCAAATATCTCCCCCAGCGCCCTGGAGTGATACTTGGATATAATTTGTCCATAATCAATGAAAAGAAGACCTTCATTGATATTGAGAAGGTATTTATCGTTCTCGGCAGCTTTGATATGGCTGATCAGTTCCTCTCTCGCTGCGTTCTCTCTTTCGCTGCCGGAGTCAATTCTTCTGTTTAATCTTTCAGCCAGTTCCGAAAATTCATCTTTACCGGAAAGCGTGAAGGGATCTTCTCCGTCCGCTTCCCCTTTCATCCTGAAAATGGGCTGCAGTACAGTGAAGCGGACAATGATGCGGAAAACAATGACTGACAGCATAAGGAGAAATGCAGAAACGGCAATTCCAAGCCATAGGGGACGAATGAGAAAAGGAGCAAGCCCGGCGGCAGCTGACAGGATGAGAGGAGGAATAAACAGGACGGTTAATTTAGAAAGAAGCGATTTCATATTCAGGAACACCCCGTATTAATTATTTTACTTTGGGCGGTCCCAGTCAAATAAAAATGCTCCGGCTTTAAAACCGGAGCATTTCAGTCATTACTGGTTCGTGACTTTGTAACGGATTACCTCTTTATCCAGAATGGAGAGAATCAACTCCGTATCCACCGGAACCTTGTAGGGAATGGCGATCTTGCCACCGGGATGTTTCGTCTCGAAAATAGTTCGTCTCTCTCTCGAAGATGGAGAGAAGGACTCGAACTTCATATCCACATAAACAGGATACTCCGGGACGGAATACTCGAAGAGACCGAACACCATGCCTTCGACAGTTTCCTCTGGAGGAGCAATGGTAAAGCTGAGAACCGAACCGGTTTTAACCGACTCACCTGCCGCCGGCTCCTGCTCGATAACATTTCCGTTTCCTTCCGCTTCATAATCAACAGAGAAAACGAAGGGGATATTGGCCCTCGTCAGCCTCCTGACCACTTCGCTCCATGACATATCCATATAATCGCCGACAACCATCTCTTCACCGGGTTCACCGCGGCTGACGACGAACTCGACTTCGGTCAGACCGGAAATGGCTGTACCGGGTTCGGGATTCTGAGCGATGATTGTGCCGGGCGGTGTTGAATCATATTCATAAATAACCGGTTCCTTGATAACCAGGTTCGGTTTATAAGTCGTAAACTGGATCTGGAAGTCGACTTTGACATCATTGAGATCCATACCGATATAATCGCCGACTTTATCGACAACAGCCCCTTTACTGACCGTTATGGTCACGCGGCGTCCCGCTTTTACAACAGCTCCGGCGGGCGGGTCCTGTTTAATGATTGTACCCTTTGTCATGGGATCATCGGAATAACGGACCTGGACCCGGGGGTAAAGTTCCTTTACCTGCAGATCGATAAGGGCTTCGACAAGTTCCATCCCCTCAACATCGGGAACGGCTGTTTTCTCCTCTCCTCTTATGGAGAGAAAAAAGGTTATGGAAAAAGAGAAAAACATGACCGCAAACACGGCGATGATGATATAAAGAGCTCTTTTGAAAAACGTCGATTCCTCATCGGTTATCTGTTCCGATTTCTCATTGAGGGAATCCCCGGGAGCCTCCTTCCCTTTTAGTTTAAATAACGATTTGATATTCATGCACTGTCTCCTGAGGGGCTTTGTAATATTGATCCGACAAAATCGCGATTGCCGTTGACGAATGATTTGTAATCCATTGGTTTTTTCGACTGAAGCTGCAGACGCTTGACAGCCAGAACTCCCGACCCCGCCGCAACGAGGATTCCATCCTTCTTGCTGTAGGACAGAACGGTTCCCGGTTTTCCGGAAAGGGCATCTCCCCGATAGACTTCCGCTTCCAGTATATTGATTTTTTTATCGCCGTACCAGCTATAGGTTCCCGGCCAGGGGTCGTTAGCTCTTATATTGCGCTGGATCTGCTCCGCAGAGGCAGTCCAGTCGATCTCTCCGTCCTCTTTGCTGATCAGCCGGCAGAATGTGGCCTGTCCATCATCCTGGGGATGTCCCGCACCGGGATCAGCCATAAGGAGCTCGACAGCCTCGACCATGAGAGGCGCGCCGAGTTCCGCCACTTTTTCCGTCAGAGATCCTGTCGTCTCGCTTCCATCGAGCTTCAGTTCCGGCTGGAGGAGGATATCTCCGCTGTCCATTTTCAGGGCGAGTTTCTGGACGGTGATCCCCGTCAGAGCGTCGCCGTTTCTTATAGCTTCGTTTAAAGGAGACGGTCCTCTGTATTTCGGCAGAAGCGAAGGATGGAGGTTGATTCCCCCCAGGGGAAAGAGATCGAGAAAGTTTTTTCTGAATATTTTTCCGAATGCGATTACGGCCAGAAGATCGGGCTTGAGCGCTCTGACTTCGTCGAGAAATTCTTCATCGAGCTTTTCCGGCTGCAGGATATTAAGACCCAGTTCCCGCGCCGTTTCATAAACCGGAGAGCTGACAATCTTTCTTCCCCGGCCCGTTTCCCTATCGGGATTGGTAAGGACCGCGCAAATTTCAAATTTCTCTGCAAGTGCTTTTAAAGAGGGAACAGCTATGTCCGGTGTTCCGGCAAAAAGAATTCTCATTTCTTTTTTTGGGCCTTTTCAAGTTTCTTCAGGAGTTTTTCCCTTTTCTTTTCCGGCAGATAGTCGACAAAGAGAGTTCCGTTCAAATGATCCAGCTCATGCTGGACACAGGTTGCGAGCAACCCTTCCGCCTTAACCTTGAAAGGGCGGCCTTTTTTATTAAATGCCTGAATGACAACTCTTTCCGGACGTTCCACATCGGCATAGATTCCCGGAAAACTGAGACACCCTTCTTCGTAAACAGATGTTTCAAGAGATGTTTCAATAATTTCCGGATTGATAAAGGCCACGGGTTCGCTGCCGTCCACCGAACAGACGAAAAGCCTCTTTTCAACACCGATCTGCGGAGCTGCCAGTCCTATTCCCCTGTTCTCCACCATTGCGTCACACATGGCTTCGATCAGTTCAGCCAGTTTATCATCGAATTCGGTTATGGGTTCCGCTTTTTTCCGCAGAACGGCCAGCTCCTCATCTACACCTGCATTATATATATCCATTTTTTAAACCTCTTAATACAATCGGGACAGCCTCAGACAGATTCTTCTTTTTATGTCCAGCAGTCCAAATCGAGTTTAACAGGAATAATCCGGTCAATCGAATGGGAGATTCCTGTTTTTTCTAGACTATCATACTCATATAGAGAGGAGAAAGCAAGTATACAGAGGTTACAGAGGGATAGAGAGAGTGAAAGAACTGCCCTTTCCGGGTCTGCTGAAAACTTCAGCTTTTCCTCCGTGCAATTCAGCGATCTGACGGACAATTGACAGCCCCAGACCGCGTCCATCAACAGTACCGCTTTCGGCAAGTCGCCCGCGGTAGAACCGGTCAAAAACTCGGGATTGCTCGTCTCTTTCCAATCCCGGACCTCTGTCGCGGACAGTCAAGAGAGCATAAGAATTCTCCCGGGAAAGGGTTATCTCCACAGTTTTTCCGGTTCCGGAGTATTTAATGGCGTTTTCTATCAGATTTCCCAGAGCTTCGGTGATGCGTATACGATCCAGACTGACAGGTGGAATCCCGGCATCGGGCAGGATCAGTTTAAGACCGATTCCCGAGGCGGCCGCCTGGTTATCCCAACGGGAAACTTCAGATTCCGCCAGCTCTTCGAGAGAACAGAGTTCTTTCTGCAGGCGGTACTCTCCCGAATCGGTTTCGGCCAGCCAGTTCAGATCGTTGACAAAATTCTTCAGTTTGTCCACTTCCCTGATGATCAGAGTCGATCCTGTTTCAGGAGATGACAACCCGTCGAGGAGTCCCCGGGCTTCCAGCCTGATGACATTGAGCGGAGTGGCTATATCATGGGAAACATTCCGGATGAGATTTTTCCGGAGAGATTTCTGTTTGTTAAGAGCATCGATCATGGAGTTGAACGCCTCGGTCATACGGCCCAGTTCGCCTGAATATGATGCGGGAAGATGTGAACTTTCCCCCTTTTGAGCCAGTTTTTCTGCCGCCCTTGTCAGTTCCCGGACCGGCCTGCTTATCCATGCAGAGAGAATAGCGGCAACAATAACCGCGATGAACAGAACCAGAAGGGACTGGAAGACCCGGGTTTTAAAAACGGACAGTATGTATTCTTCAGCTTCCCTGTCCACGTAGAGAGAGCTGATATAAACGGTGAGAGTGCCGATCGGCTCACCTGTTCCGCTGTCTCTCAGGACCGAGGAATTCCCTTCGCGGAGGGGAATGTCGATTTTCTCTGTCAGAATAGAAAAGCTGTTATATACCGTTCTGCCTGAACTGTCTTTGACAATATACCGGAGATGCAGGTCGTCGTCCCCTTCGCTTCTCTGGAAGCCGGACTGACGGAAGACCTCGCTGTTGAGAAAATCCCAGCTTTTGTCTCTGCTGTAATTATCGGCGATCTGCAGCGCAGCGCTTTTCGATCGCACATCCGTCAGAAGACCGGGCATTTCATTAACCGCGGAAAAATACTCCGTAACGATGCTGACGGACATTGTCAGAATAATTATGAGAATAAAAGAGAAAAGGATCCTGGCAAACAGAGTATCGGCCTTTTTCAGCATTGGAATCTGTACCCTGCTCCGTAAACAGTTTCTATCGGACAATAGGAGTCGCTGTGAATCAGCTTTCTCAGTCTCTTGATATGCGCGTCGATAGACCGGTCGTATATATCAGGCGAACCTTCAAGAGCCTGTTCCATAAGCTGAATTCTCGTAAAGACCTGACCGGGGTGTTCCATAAATAACTTGAGAATGAGAAACTGATAATGACTCAGCGCAACAGTTTTTCCGGAAAGTCTGACGAGCTCCTTCCCGCGATCCATTTCCAGAGGACCGCATGTCAACAGGGCTTCTTCAGCTCTTGAAGATCTCCTTAAAAGCGCTTTGACCCTGGCGACAAGCTCATCCGGATCGAAAGGCTTAACCATATAATCATCCGCCCCGCCTTCCAATCCTTTCAGCTTGTCTTCCTTCGCACCTCTCGCGGTTGTCATAATGACCGGGACATCGCTTTCCTTCCTGAGGATTCGGCAGAGTTCGATTCCGTTAAGCCGCGGCAGATTGAGATCGAGAAGAATAAGATCGGGATTGGATTCTCTGGCCAGCTTGAGCCCTTCTTCACCGTTCCCGGCTTTTCCGGCGGAAAAACCCGCCCGTTCCAGGTAGACCTTAATCCATTGGGCTGTACGCGGCTCATCTTCTATAATCAGAATTTTTTTAGGGAGACTGCTCATCCGCCGCCCTTGTTCGGATTGCCCCTGTTGGAAGACTGGTCGGAAGGAGGGTCCGAAGGCTGATTTGATTGGGGAACGGAGGGAGGATTCCCATCCTGTGACAGGCTTCCCTGAAAATCCCCCGGCGAGCCGGAAGCTTTCTGCTCCTGCCTGTAGGTCATCAGTTTTCCTTCTTTGAGAAGCGAGAATTCATAGAGGGCTTCACTGGCGGACAAACGGGACTCAGCTATCCGGTCGATAAGCGATTCGAGAATCCCGTCGGTGTCCGTAAAGGGGCGGCCGAAACGGTCGCGCAACTCAGCCAGAACTGATTTACCCTCTTCCGGTGCGAGATCGCCTTTTTCGAGATCAGAAAACAGGCTCTCACAGGTAGTTTCAAGCTCCTGAAAATATTCCCGATCCCGGTCAAGTGATCCTCTGGCAGCAAGAGAGAGAAGAGGGAGAATGAAAAATATAATGATAAATCTCGCTTTTTTCATAAATATATTTCCATTATAGCACCGGAAGAAGTTCCAGACCTCAGTTATTTCTTTCCGGCCTGACCGTTTCCGGGATTTTCGCCGGCACCTTCTCCGGCAGGCTCTCCGCTACCCGAACCGTCGCGGGTCTGCAGTTTCTCTTCGGTCTGAAGCTGTTCCATTTCCCGTATTCTCTCACGGACCTGTTCGCGGGTCATATCCCCTTCCTGCAGCTGGTCAACACAGTTCTGATATTCTTTCAATTCCTGTTCATTGACCATATTCCGGCTTCTCTGGAATTCCCGGACCTGGGCCATTACCTCATCACCAGTCATTTCACCGGCTTCCATTCTATCAAGCCAAAGCTCGAACTGAGTCTGAAGCGTTTCGCCATCCACGCCTCTGGCATCGACATTCCCCCGGGCGGCAAGGTTGGTTCCCAATGTCAGCAGAAATACAGCTGTTAGAAATACATACATTTTTTTATTCATTTTAGTCTCCTTACTACAGAAGATAGAGCGGGAATAAGGCAGAAATATGACAGTTTGATTTTTTTTACAGCAAAGAAAGGGGATCAATATCTATTTCACAGTAAATGCGGGAGGGGAAGCGGCTGTTGCGATAGACCTTTTCCAGCCTGGCGTGGGTTCCGGAAAAATCCCCGCTGCGCAGAAGGATCTGAAAACGGTGATTGCCCGAGATAATCGACAGAGGGCATTCAGACGGTCCGAGGAGCTCGAAAGTCCCGCTATTCACTTTCATCAGTTCCCGGGAGAAGGAGAAAGCCGCTTCTTTTACTTCTCCCGGATTCTTACCCCGGAATACGATTCTGAACAGACGACAGAAAGGGGGAAAATCAAGCATGTGGCGCAGTTCCAGCTCCCGGCTGTAAAACTCATCAATATTACCTTCCGCCGCGTTTCTTACAGCATCGGTACCGGGTTTGAAAGTCTGGATATAGACCTTTCCGTCATCGGAAAAACGTCCCGCGCGACCGGCGACCTGGGTAATGAGGGAAAAAGTCCGCTCCGAAGCCCGGAAATCGGGAAGATTGAGTCCCGTATCGGCCAGAACGATCCCCACCAGACTGACATCGGGAAAATTCAAGCCTTTGGCAACCATCTGCGTCCCCAGAAGGATATGGGATTCTCCCTTTCTGAATGCCTTAAGCGTTTCCTGCATCACCCCTTTTTTTGAAGCGCTGTCCGTATCGAGCCGGCTGACTGTCAGATCGGGAAAAAGACGCTGGACTTCCTCCTCAATCTGTTCGGTTCCGAATCCCGAATATCCCACATCAAGCGATGAACATTCGGGACAGGTGTGCACCGGCCTCACCTTGTAGCCGCAATAATGGCAGACCATGAAATCACTGTTCTTATGATAGGTCAGAGAGACCGAGCAATTACGGCACTTCATCTCATATCCACAGCTGCGGCAGTGAAAGAAATAGGAGAACCCTCTTCTGTTGAGAAACAGAATGGTCTGTTTGCCCCGGTTATGCGTCTCCCTTATGGCGCCGATGAGCTCGGGGGACAGGACTCCTTTCTTATCCTTCATATCGATAACGGTGATTTCCGGCAATCCTCCGCCGGCCAGCCTCTTCGTCAGAGTCAGCTTTTTAATCACCTTTTTTTCCATGAGATGCCAGGCTTCCACCGAAGGAGTGGCGCTACCCATAATCAGAGACGCGCCGGAGGTTCGGCACCGCTTCATGGCGACCTGCCGACCGTGATAGCGGGGCGTCGAACCGGATTTGTAGGAGTTTTCGTGTTCCTCATCAATAATGATCAGCCCGGGATTTTTCACGGGAGCGAATACGGCACTTCTGGCCCCGATAACCAGCAGGGCTTCGCCGCTCTGGATTCTCCGCCATTCTTTGAGTTTCTGCGATGGAGTCAGATGGGAATGCAATACGGCGCTTCCGCAATCAAAACGCCCCCTGATGACATCGACCAGCTGGTGGGTAAGGGATATTTCCGGTACCAGATATATGACAGACTCGCCGCGATCAATGGCTTCGCGGGCCGCCTGAAGAAACACTTCCGTTTTCCCGGAACCGGTTATGCCGTATAAATAGTAAAACCCGCCTTTCTCTTTCCGGATTTCCTCCAGTGCGACGGTCTGCTCCTCGGAAAGCCGCATGTCCCCGGAGGCATCGACGGGATCATCAAGACCTAAAGCGGGAATGTCTCTCTCCTGACGGCCGCCGGGCAGCATGACGGCAAGTGCTTCGCCAAGAGAACAGAGAGACAGAGAAGCCAGCCACCGGGCCAGTTCCAGCAGGTCCTCATCAAAAAGAGGTTCGCCGTCAACGACTTTCTCGATTTCCTTCAGCTCGAATCCCGAAGGGGCGGCTTCCGGCAGGCCGATCACCCAGCCGGTCAGTTTGCGCCTTCCGAAAGGAGCGGTTATCCGGCAACCGATCTTCACTTCTCCGTCTCCGGTCCACTTATAGGAGAAACTCTGGTTGACCGGTGTGTTAAAGGCGACCTCGACGATCTTATCTTCCAACAAGCGCACCTTTGAGTTGTTTCAGGCTTTCCCAGACGGGCCGCTTCAATTTTCCGTTTATGAGAACGTCTGAAGGATGATATGTTCTGAATAGGGGAATGTCCCCCGTTCTGCCGGCAAGAGAGCCTTCTTCATCGAGGCCCAGCTGGAGAACGGCGATCGGCTCCACCGCTTTCAGGGTTCTCTCGAAATAGGGAAGGCAGGCTCCGAGGGCCTCGCTTCCGGGTTTCGCGGGATCTTTAACGGGACAGGAGACCCGGGCGATAACGGCGCAATCCCGTTCCAGTTCGAGATCGATAGCTTCCAGCCATTTGGAGAGAAAAAGATTCTCGTCGGCAGTAAAATGCCGCCCTTCCTCTGCAAGCGCCCGGGGAAGAGATCTGTTGACAATAAGCAGCTTTTTTTTCTCTCCTGAAGGATAGGGGGCCCGCAGCTCATTGTGCTCATGGAGGGAGCAGGCCCTGCACTCCCCGGGGTCCTTCGGAAGATCCACTTTCAGCTGCAATTTAAAGTGGGGAATCTCTCCCTTTTCAACGGAGAAACCGCCGTTCATATAATCCTCGAAATCATCGAGGATTTTCCAGTATTCAGTAAAGATCTGTCTCTGATTCATACAACACCCTATGTAAAAATAAGCCTCTTGCCGGAGCTGTCGGCCCTGCGGAATTCCTGTCTTTTGAAGCGAGGAGTTCCGCCATCGCCGCCCCGTCTTCGCCGGCTTCCGCCAGCTGCAGAATGGTTCCGGTCAGAGAGCGGACCATCCTCCAGAGAAAAGCGTTGCCGGCTATGCGGAAAACAATAAAATTTCCTTCGGGATAGAAAGAAGCGCTGGAAATATGGCGGACTTTCGATTCGTTTTCATCTTTAACTGCGGCAAAAGTCGTAAAATCATGGACGCCCACCAGCGGCGCGGCAAGACGGTTAAGCTGCCGGATGTCAAATTTCCCCCTGGTAAGATAACAATAATTCCTCAAGTGGGCATGACCCGCATCGCTGTGGAGCAGGTAATACTTGTATATTCTGAGCCTTGCATCGTACCGGGCGTGAAATTCATCGTCCACCTGAAAACTTTTCATGATGCGGATATCTTTGGGCAGATGAGAATTCACGGCCTCGCGGAACTTCTGGGGAGGAATGGAAGCGAGGTCACTGTGGAAATTGGCAACCTGGCACGTGGCATGGACACCCGAATCAGTCCTGCCCGATCCGATGAGCGGTGTTTCCTTCCGGTGAAGGGCTTTCAGGGCTTTTTCGATTTCCCCCTGTACCGTTCTCCCTTTGCTCTGAATCTGCCAGCCCTGAAAATCGGTGCCATCGTATGAAATGTCGATCCGGATATTACGGGTTGTTTTCAAGCTTCTTAATTTCCTCTTTAATTTTCCCGTGCAGTTCTATGGCGTTCTCCACGAGAGTGGACGGTTTTGATTTGGATGATTTCCTCATTCCTACAATACGTGAAACTACGGTCATGGAGTTTTTCAATCTCTGCAGGCGGACCTGAACATTTTCTCTCGGGCCGTAATAAAACTCGAGAAGACCGGCGAGGTACATCACCCCGTCGAAACCGTAGTTATTGTCGATATCAGGTCCGAAATTGCCGATTGTTTCAACCGATTCTTTTCCCGTCTGTTCATTCTCTACTACCTGGCGATAGAAAAACGAAGCCTTCCGGTAGAAGATTCTGGCAAGATAGTCGAAATTCTCTCCCGGCTCCTCCTCTTCCTGATGACGGCAGAGCCAGGCGGCACGCAAAGTGCACATGGCCTGTTTGAAAGTCGGAGTAAATTCGGCAGGAAAAGAATCATAGGTGATCATGGCCAGTATATAGGAGGCTATGCCCTCTTTCAATCCTCTGTTCTGAGTAAAGTCGATGCCGGGGAAAAGCTTTTCCACACTCCCCTTTCTGTCATTCCGGGTCGATTGGAGGCGGGTGACTGTTGCGTTCTCCATCTCCAGAAAATCTTTTTCGAATGCGGCTGTAAAACATTCGGGACAAACAGCCACGGGATACAGCAGAGGATATACCTTGCCGAATTTCTGTGTCGGTTCATAGAGGCGGTGCATCTCGAGTGTCAGCTGCCCCGCGTTCATCCGCCCTCCCCCCGAAAGGAGATTCTCCCGGTAGAATTCGGTTCCGCAAACCGGACAGACCGTTTTGTTTTTTGCGAAGAATGAAATTTTGGGATTTTCAGCCATTGTCCACCTCAATTATTACCTGAGCTACAGCCAGACCAGCTTCATGGGACAGAGAGAGATGCACGACAGGATTTTTCCCGCAGGCCTCGACCCGTCTTTGTACCTCACTGCCGAGACGAAAACCGGGTTTTCCTTTTTCATCTCTCAAAACGGTTATTTCTTTAAGGGGGAGACCGTCAAAACCCGAGCCCAATGCTTTGCAAAGGGCTTCTTTGGCGGCGTATCCGGCGGCGAGAGAGTTCACTGCGCCTTTCCCCCGGGAGCGGATATAAGCCATCTCTTCAGGAGCAAAATATTTGTCCGTAAAGCCGCTGTCATTTATCCATTTTTCAAAACGGCGGATCTCCGCCAAATCAATTCCCGTTCCGAATATCACTGGCCGGCTCCATCGGTTTCCGAAATATTTATAACGCTTATCTCTACTCTGGTCGGAGAGTAACTGAGCACCGTCAGATCATCGGGAACTTCAACCATGACCGGAAGTGTGTACTTTCCGGGCAGCCTGATACGTGAGCAATCTACCGTGAATTGAAGGTTCTGCAGTTTGACTCTGTCCATCCTCTGCTGGGTACCCTGGATCTGAATCGTCGCATCGGGCAGCAGCTCGTTGATGAGGAGATTATCGGCCAGATCGACAACGACGATATCGATATCGGAGATGGCCCGGATCAGAATCTTTTCGGAAATAAAACCGGAAAACTCAATGACATCGCCGGCCAGAAAGGAAATGTCATCGCTGACGTGTATCAATCTCGACCGGACGGAGAAATCCTCATATCGACCCATGAGGTCAATATCCTCCGTGGGGATAAACTGCAGATCCTCGACCTGTGACCGCGGCCCCGTAACGGTAACCTGTGAAGGTGTTACGAGATACTGCTCCATCTCATATCCCGCCAGGGGAAAACCACTCAGTTTGGGCTGGACCGGAATGGATCGCGTCAGCTTCTTCTCCAGATGGGTGCGGGCGTTTATGGGGTCCACATTTATTTCCAGGTTTTTGACATTGAGAGCCGAACCGGATTTACGGATCAGAATAGGAGCCTGGAATTCCCCTTCGATTGTCCGGGATTTCAGGTCGATATACACTTCGATATCCTCTTCCAGCACGGAATAAATCTCCTCCTGGTTTCCCCGTATGCGGACCCTCACTTTTTCGACCGTATTATCTACGGCGACATAATTCTCATTGATCAGAACCTGGAGAGGGAGTGTGAAAAACCGCTCTTCCAGCGTATTGATCCGATAGAGAGCGAAGAGAACGATCGCAGCAAAAAGACTGAGTACTTTTACAGGCCAGTTATCGACCAGGTGAAGAAAAAAGGAACGTTTCAACATTATACGGTCTGCTCCTCCTTGATCTCATCGGAAAACTGGAGGAGTTTTTTCAATTCCCGCCGGATATCATCTGTCTCCAGATCATAATAGATCGTTCCGTCATAAGCCAGGGATTTGGCACCCGTCTCTTCGGAAAGGATCAGGACGACGGCATCAGATTCCGAAGCCATTCCCAATCCGGCGCGATGCCGCGTTCCCAGGCTTTTCTGAAGATCCGGTTCGTTGGCCAGAGGCAGAAAACAGCCCGCCGCGACGATTTTCCCCCCGGCAATAATGACCGCACCGTCGTGGAGAGCCGTATCGTGGGAAAAAATGGACGTGATAAGGTTCGTTGTCAGGTCGCCATTGATTTTAGTCCCTGTATCGGCAATATGCTTGAGACCGACTTTCCGGGAGAAAATAATCAAAGCCCCTCTCTTCATTTTTGAAAGGATTTCCACGGCGTTGAGAACCGATTCCACAAGAAAGGGCTTCGACCGGGACTGAAGAGTGAACAGGTCCCCCTGCCCTATTGATGTGAATATTTTTCTCAATTCGGGCTGGAAGACGATGGCCAGACCGATGACGATTCCGGGAGCCAGCATCTGCAGTATCCAGAGCATGGTATTCAGCTGGAGAAAATAGGCGACAGCGTAAATGAGAAGGATGATAACAGCCCCTTTGATAAGCTGGATCGCCCGCGTCTCTTCGAGTATGCTGTAAGTTTTATAAATTATGACCGCCAGAAGCAGAATATCGAGGAGCGGCCGGATTATCTCCCGAATGACTGAAATGTCGGTAAACCAGTTCATAGAAGGGCCTTTAACATTTTAAGGGCGTCGACTGTCTCGGGTACGTCGTGAACCCTGAGAATGTCGGCTCCTTCCATTGCCGAAAAGAGATTGGCGGAAAGAGTCCCTGCCATACGGTCAGCCGCGTCGCGACCGGTAATATGTCCGATAAACCGTTTTCTCGACAGGCCGATCAGCAGAGGAAAACCGGATTTTTTCAGTTCTTGTATTCCCTTGATAAGATCGAGATTATCTTCCGGGCGCTTTCCGAAACCTATGCCCGGATCGAGAATGATGTTTTCCCTGTCTATACCCGCGGAAAGAGCCCTTTCGACCGCTTCGGACAGGGATTTTTTTACCGCCGCCACCGCATCTTCGTAAAAAGGGTCATTCTGCATGGTTTCCGGAGTCCCCTTCATGTGCATGAGGATTACAGGCAGTTTCTGTTCCGCCGCGAACGCGCCCAGTTCGGGATCGTCGGCCAGTGCTGAAATATCATTGACAATGTCTGCTCCCGCCGTCACGGCAGCCCGGGCGACGACAGCTTTGCGCGTATCTATGGAAATGAGAATGTCTGATTCGGACCGGATGGCTTTGATTACGGGAACGACGCGTCTGAGTTCCTCCTCGGCTGATACGTAAGCGGAACCTGGGCGGCTTGACTCGCCGCCGATATCGAGAATATGCGCACCTTCGCGGATCATCATCCTCGCTGCAGCCAGAGCATCCTCAACAACCTGTTTCCGGCTTCCCTCGTAAAAGGAGTCGGGCGTGCAGTTGATAATGCCCATGACAAGAGGCGCTTCTTCCCTGATCAGTTCAGCTAGAGTTTTTCCCATACCTTAACTGTTCTCTATTGTCGACGTTTTTACAAACTTGGCCGAAGTAAATTCTTTCGCTTTCAGCCTCACGCCTCTGGCTTTTACACCTTTCACGAGATATTTCTCAACGGGAAAGGTATCGCCGAGAGAACGCATGAGGCTCTGCTGTTTAAAATCCACTACGGCAGAGACATCCTCTTTGGTCGTGAATTTGATCAATTCACCCTCTTCCGGTATCAGTTCATAGGTTTTGTTCATGATGAACTGGGTAATTTTACAGCGCTTGATATAGGGGAATTCGTTCTCTTTATTGCGGTAAACCATGGTAAAGACCGTGCTCTCCATCGTTTCCTTATCGGCCAGTCCGGCGTAGAGCATCCCCTTGCCGATAAATGTCTTGTCGGGAACGTTCATGGCCATATAGGTGGCATCTTTTTTAATGACGATGACTTTGTCATAAATGGACGCGTCGAAAAGAACCTTTCCGTTTGAAACATCATATCCGAGATACCCGGTTTCCTTGTTGTATTTCACTTTCAGATTCTTCTGTGCGGCGTCGCGGATATCCACTTTTTCAAAAGACTCGATTTCCGCTCTTCTGACGAAGCGTTCGCCGTCGCTTTCCAGAATGCCCTTGAGGAATCCGATTCCGTATTCCGTCAGATTGGCCAGATGGTACTTGATCTCTTTGAGCCGGGCCAGGATCTCCTCGATCTCTTTCTTCATCTTGTTGATATCGTAGAGAGAGATTCTTCTGATGGGGATCTTCAGCAGACGTTCGATATCCTCTTCGGTAATCTCCCTTTTTATCTCATTCAGGAATGGTTCGAAACCCGTCCGGACAGCCAGGTAAACAGCCTCTTTGGATTTCATCTCCTCGATTCTCTTATAGATTCTCTCTTCGATGAAAATCCTTTCCAGGGTTCTCGCATGGAGCCGGTCGCGAAGCTGTCCCTCCTCCAGTTTCAGTTCTTTTTTCAGAACGACGAGAAGCTGCTTGGCATGGTATTCGACGACCTCTGTCACTGTCATGATGACAGGCGTGTTGTCCCTGATAACCAGGAGATTGGTGGAGATGGAAACCTCACAGTCCGTAAAAGCGTAAAGCCCGTCTATCACTTCATCGGCATGAATCCCACGGGGAAGCTTGATCTCGATCTCCACTTCTTCCGTCGTATAGTCGTTGATAGCGCCTATCTTGATCTTGTTTTTGCGGGCCGCCGCTTCGATAGAGGCGATAAGCGACTCCGTATTGGTTCCGAAGGGGATCTCCCGGATTATGATTGTCTTCTGATCTTTGGTTGTCTCTATTTTGGCCCGGGACAGGACTTTTCCGTTTCCGTCCTTATACTCCGAAACGTCACAGTAGCCTCCCGTGACGAAATCGGGGTAGAGCTTGAACTCACGGCCTTCGAGACAGGCGATTTCCGCTTCCAGAACCTCAACTAGGTTATGGGGAAGAATCTTGGTCGCCATACCGACGGCGATACCTTCGGCACCGAGAATGATGACCAGAGGGATTTTAGCGGGGAAAGTGACCGGCTCGTTCCGCCTGCCGTCGTAGGACGGCTCGAATTCGGTTATCTGCGGATTGTAGAGAACCTTCTTCGTAAAAGGGAGAAGACGGCATTCGATGTACCTGGCTGCCGATGCGGGGTCTCCTGTGAAAACGTTTCCGAAGTTCCCCTGCTTATCAATAAACAGATCTTTGTTGGCCAGATTGACCAGTGCCGAATAAATGGACGCGTCCCCATGGGGATGGTACTGCATACAATGGCCCACGATGTTGGCGACCTTGTTGAATTTGCCGTCGTCCGTATCGATAAGCGACTGGATGATCCTCCGCTGAACAGGCTTGAAACCATCGTCGATATGGGGGATCGCCCTGTCCTTGATAACGTAGGATGCATATTCTATAAAGTTCTCTTCAAATAATTTCTGTACGTAAGCCATTATACGAGGTTCTCCATGATGTAATCTCTTCTGTCAGGTGTGTTTTTCCCCATGAAGAACTCGAGCGTTTCGGGAATGCTCTTGATCGTCTTCACATTGACCGGAACGAGACGGATATTCTCCCCGATAAACTGACCGAATTCCTTGGGCGAAATCTCACCCAGCCCTTTGAACCGGGTGACTTCCGGCGATGAAATCTCTGCCATAGCGATATCCCGTTCTTTTTCGCTGTAGCAGTAACGGGTCTCCTTCTTGTTCCTCACCCTGAAGAGCGGCGTTTCCAGAATGTGAATATGTCCGGCGATAACCAGTTCCTCAAAATAATTGAGGAAGAAAGTCAGCAGCAGATTCCGGATGTGAAAGCCGTCGTTATCCGCATCGGTCGCCACGACGATCTTCTCATATCTGAGATTTTCAATATCGTTCTCGATGCCGAGTGCCATCATCAGATTGTAGAGCTCTTCATTCTTATAGATTTCCGTCCGGCGCTTTCCGTAGGAGTTCCAGGGCTTACCGCGGAGCGAATATATGGCCTGATTGTAAACGTCCCGGCAGGAAACCATGGAGCCGGTCGCCGACTGTCCCTCAGTGATGAAGATGGTCGATTCCTTGCCCTTCTCCCCATCGGTCAGGTGGTTTTTGCAGTCCTTCAGTTTGGGAATTTTCAGGCTGATCTTTCTGGCGGCGGCTTTCGCTTCCTTCTTGACCGTATTCAGCTCTTTTCTCAACTTCTCATTGTTGATGATTTTCTCTTCCAGAGCCTTGGCCGCGTCCTCGTTCTTGTGAAGAAAGTCCGACACTCCGGCTTTTACTTCGTTAACGATCCAGCTCCGGATATCGGTGTTGCCCAACTTGTTCTTTGTCTGGCTTTCGAATACGGGATCTTTCAGCTTAATGGCAATGGCGCCGGTCATACCCTCGCGCACATCCATCCCGCTGTAGTTCTTCTTGTAGTACTCGTTGACCCCTTTAAGAAATCCCTCGCGGAAAGCGCTTAAATGGGTTCCTCCGTCGGAAGTGAACTGCCCGTTGACAAAGGAGAAATGATTCTCCCCGTAATTGAGCGTATGGGTAAAGGAAAACTCGACCTGCTCTCCGGCGAAGTAACCGATCTCATAAACGATATCCTCGCCGACTTCCGCTTCCAGAAGATCGTAGAGCCCCCGTTTGGATTCGAATTTCTGTTTATTGTAGTAAAGCCTGAGATTTCTGTTGAGGCAGGCATAGTTCCACATTCTCTGTTCGATAAACTCGTCGACAAAGGCATAATCGCCGAATATTTCCGAATCGGGGATAAACTCGATCAGAGTACCGTCGGAAACACCCTCGCATTTTCCCTTCCTCTCCTTGATGAGCTTTCCCCGTTCAAACCTCGCTTCCGTAAACTGGCCATCGCGGTGAGAGCGGACGAGGAACTCCGAAGAGAGAGCGTTGACGGCTTTCGTACCGACACCGTTCAAGCCGACTGAGAACTGGAAAACATCATCGTTGTATTTCCCCCCCGTATTGATAACGGATACACATTCCACCAGCTTCCCGAGAGGTATCCCCCTTCCGTAGTCGCGGACCCTGACGCGATTCTCTTCAATGGTCGTTTCGATCTTTTTTCCGACGCCCATGATAAACTCGTCAACCGAGTTGTCAATGACCTCTTTCAGAAGAATGTATATCCCGTCATCGGGATTGGATCCGTCCCCGAGACGGCCGATATACATACCGGACCTGAGGCGGATATGCTCAAGAGAACTGAGCGTTTTGATTTTACTTTCGTCGTAGATAACCTGATTCTTCTGTTCCATAGGGATAAATAATAACAACTATACATAATTGTTGTAAAGCGCACTTTCATAAGTGTTCAGAGTTCGTCAAAGCAGCGACCTGAGAGCTGTTATGAGCGCCAAATAAAACACAATTACAGATAGTTGTCTATGAATTATCTGTAAAGGAACGGGAAAAATCCGCTTTTATTTTAAATTCGATGGAGAAAGCCGGTTTCCAGTCTGAAACCTGACGGTTGTACAATCCCAGATCTTCAAAGGAAGCTTTCCCCGTAAGAACCCAGTTGTCCCGGCTGCAGGATAATTTTACTCCGCCTTGCAGAGTAACCTCTTCATCGATACCGACTCCCAGATTCACAGAAGCCCTTATATCTCCGGAACTGATTTCTCCTCCCGCTTTGATTCTGTATTGATAAATTCCCTCTTCATACGCTGCCAGAAGTGATCCGCTCAACGAAAGGGCTGCAAACTGCTCTTCCCAAAGCGCTTCGAGAGAATAAGCCGGCTCCCGGTCTCCTTCATGGTTTCTGAAAATCGACCATTCCAGAACCGAATAGAACCGATGTCCGTTCCACTTCTTTTCCAGGCGGATCTCCTGATTGAAGTCAATTTCACGCCATTGCCATGGCAGGAAATCTCTTCCGATACGGAAATGAAAAATTGTTTCAAGCCGTAACCGGTGATATTCCATTTTTCCCTTACCCCGCAGGATAAATGCTTCGTCGGAATGAACGAAATCACTGGAAACAAAAAAGGGACTGAACCAGAGAATCTCACCTCCGCCGGAAAAGAGACCTCTCTCTCCACCGAAGCTGAGCAGAAGGGACACTCCTGTTCTATCGCCAGAAGATGTATTGACGATCAGCCGACAACCGGCATGGGCGCTGTCATCACCGAGATCCAGCCCGACCAGGCTGTGTGAAACCATTGAAGAATGGAAAGGAATCTCATCGGAATACCACGATTCCTCCTCCTTATTTTCATATTTAAGAGAGAGGGATTGGCTCAGAACCAGACTTGCCGATTCAAATTCACCGGGAACGATCCACAAAAACGCCGAGTTGTAAAGCTCCTCATGAGAAAATGCAAAGCCACCTTTCCGGCTGCGGGGAGAAAAAATAACACCGATCTGAGAGGACGGTTTCCCCTGACGGTCAATCACGGCTCCCTCGACTTCATTCCTTTCATAAAACGAGGCATGTCCGCTCTTCAACCCTTTAGAAAAGCCGGAGAAATCCACTGTGCCGATTCTGATTCTGTCACTGATAAAGTAAAACTGAGATAAGGAGGTTTCCTCATTATCATTTTGAAAAGAAATGGAACTCTGTAAAGACTCATTGATCAGACTCACCCCCATGAGAATCCCGTCGGGATAAGTGAGGGTAGTCTGTAAGGTCAACCCGTTCTGTTCAGAAAACAGAGAAGGAACAAAGACCAAAATCAAAAGAAGAGTAAAATGTAAAGATGATTTCACATACTACATTACGTAGACGGCTGCTCTCCTGCTTTAAGATCTTCATCATTTTCTCCGGAAACCGGAAGATGGTCGATCAACCAGCGAATAAAAATTTCATAAACGTCCTGACGGTTTGTCTCATTGAGGCTTTCATGACGTCCGCCGGGATTCAATATCATATTTACATCGGACAAACCGGCGGCTTTGTATTGATCATATACTTGCTTGACAAGAGATCCTTTCTCGCCGCCGACGGGATCTTCTTCACCGGAATAGAGCAGAACAGGCAGATTTTCAGGAACTTCGCCGTATATTGAGGGCGAACAGACGCGTTTAAGTCCCGTAGACAGATCCCTGAAAAAACTGGAAGTGCAGATAAAACCGCAAAGCGGATCATTAACATAACGGTCAACCTGCTCACGATCTCTCGATAACCATTCAAAAGGTGTCGGAGCTCCGGGTTCAAAGGGCTTGTTGAAGGATCCGAAAGACAGATTATCAAAAAAGGTGCTTCTGTGCCGCATTCCCCGGAAGAGGATTTCCAGGCGGGTCAGCGCACCCAGTACGCTCATAATGAGGGGAGCCTGATTTCCCGTTCCCGAAAGAATAACTCCGCTCACATCGTTTCCCCATCGGGAGATATAATCTCTGGCAATAAAGGAACCCATGCTGTGGGAAACTATAAAAAGCGGGATATCGCCATGCTGGTCCCGTATCTGAGTCGTGACTTTCCGCGCGTCATTGACTACTTTTTCCCAGCCGTCTTTTTCTGCGAAAATACCCGTATCGCTTTCGTTTTCAAGTGATTTTCCATGGCCCCGGTGATCATGACCGACGACGACAAAACCTTTGCTGTTGAGATAAAGGGCAAAATCCTCATATCTATCGATATGCTCAGCCATGCCGTGGAAGATCTGAACGGCTCCCACAATGGAATTTTCATCCTCCGGAATCCATTTCACGGCGGAAATATCTCTTAAATCCTGACTTTTGAAAGTGTAGCGGCTGCCTTTCACGAACACATCCTCCTCAAATGCGAAAATCACTCTTTTTTTATCTTTGTTCAGAATAGCAGATTTTCCCGATAAGACCAGTTTTTTCTTAAATGGACCGTTTCAGGTTGTAATGAATAAATAATAAAAGTTACACTATTTACGGTTGGATCTGATTTTTGTCAGAAATAGTGGTTGAACAGGAGAGGAAAAGAAATGGTAATTTTAACCCTGAACTGCGGAAGCTCGTCTGCAAAATATCAGGTATACGACTGGGAAGAGAAGAAAGTGCTCGGCAACGGAATTGTCGAGAGGATCGGAGAGAACATCTCTACTATCGAAAGCAATATGCCCGGGAAAGAGCCGCTAATCAGACAGAGAGCCTGCCCATCACACAAAGAGGCGGTCGAATTGATCATCAAGACGATTCTCGATAAAAAAGGCGGCTGCATAAAAGATATCAATGATATCAAAGCGGTCGGGCACAGGGTCGTTCACGGCGGAGAAACCTTTACGAAATCGGTTATCGTCACCGATGAGGTTCTGGCGACACTACGGGAATTGTCTCCCCTCGCGCCGCTCCATAATCCAGCCAATATTACAGGAATCATGGGCGCGAGAGAGGTGCTACCCAAAGTGCCACACTGCGCCATACTCGATACGGCCTGGCATCAGACTATGCCTGACAAAGCGTTCATGTACGCTCTGCCCTACAGCTGGTATACGGACTACAACGTCAGACGATACGGTTTTCACGGAACATCCTACCTATATACAGCGAAGAGAGCCTCGACGCTCCTTGGAAAAGACCCGAAAGATACCAATGTCATCATCGCCCATATCGGTAATGGAGCGAGCATGTGCGCCGTGAAAAACGGAGTCTGCGTCGACACGTCCATGGGACTGACACCTCTCGAAGGACTGATAATGGGAACGCGAAGCGGAGATATGGATCCCGCCATCATTCCCTATATCATCAGCCGGACAGACATGAATTCCAAAGCTGTAGACCGGATACTTAACAAACAGAGCGGACTCCTGGGTATTACCGGACAGTATATAGACCGGAGAGATATCAACGACGGCGTAGAAGACAACGATGAGCGATGCATCCTCGCTCAGGATATGGAAGCCTACAGAATCAAAAAATATCTGGGGGCCTATTCAGCAGCTTTGGGCCGGGTGGATGCCATCGTATTCACAGCCGGAGTGGGAGAGATGTCTCCTCCCGTCAGAGCCAAGGCCCTTTCGGAGCTGGAGAGCATCGGGGTTAAAGTGGATATGGAAAAGAACGCCCTTTCCAAGTCCCGGAACTGCGAGACCTGCATTTCCGCCGACGATTCCAAAGTAAAAGTGTTCATTATCCCCACCGATGAAGAACTGGTGATGACCGAAGATACTTTTGCCCTTATGGACGGCTCCTATGATGTGCATACCAACTTCACCTACTCTTTCCAGAGTAAGGATTATGTCAATAAAAACAGAGAGGAATCCCTTCCGAGAGACCTGGAAAGAAGGCCCGGGCTTGAGAAGATTATTGTGAAACCATAAAATCTGATAATAGTCAGGAAAAGGCTGTTCATATGAGCAGCCTTTTTTATTTCTGAATCGTCCCTTTGTGGATCTGATCTCTCGATTCCTTTCCGCAGAGATATTCTATAAGCGCCAGAGAAAATTCAGCTGCCGTCCCGGGTCCCCGGCTGGTGATGAGATTACCGTCGTAAACAACCCTGTCCTCAGAGAAAAATGCGCCGGAGAAACTGGTTTCAAATCCGGGATAGCAGGTAAAATGACGCCCTTCGATAAGACCGTTCAATCCGAGAACGACGGCCGGTGCGGCGCAGATGGCCCCGACGAGAGCACCATTCTCCAGAGCTGCCTGGATTATTTTCATGGAAGCCATGTCGGATCCGATATTGGATGCTCCCGGCATCCCCCCGGGGATGATAACGCCGTCAAGGTCACCGGTCAGTTCGGAAACTTCCACATCACAGGTTATTTCGATTCCGTGGGATCCTGTCACTTTTTTTCCGGTCACACCTGCCAGAATGACATCGACACCGCTTCTCCTCAAAAAATCCGCCGGAGTAATGGCTTCAACTTCTTCAAATCCTTCAGCGAGAAATAATGCAACTTTTTTCATATATACCTTCCTGAAATTATTTCAGCTGAGAGTCAGCCTGTGTTATTTTTATTTTATGTATAAATCCTCAGAATATCCATTCCTATATCATTTTTCCCTATTCGATTCATTTTCCGCCAGCCTTTCCGCCGGCGTAACGGGAAGAAAGGGAGGTATAAGCAACGCGCCTTATGACAGTTTCAATACAGCCCTGCACTGCGGAGATGAAACTGAAGCTGTTATCGAAAACAGAAAAAGGCTGTGCGAGGCCCTCCATATAGACTTCTCAGCCTATACCTGCTCCGAGCAGATTCACGGTTCAGAATCAGCCGCTGTAGCGGAGAGCCAGAAGGGAGCCGGCTGCCGCGATTACGGATCAACGATCAAAGGCACAGATGCTCTGATGACAGACCGGAAGGGAATCCTTCTCAATATCCATCTCGCCGATTGCGTTCCGCTCATCTTCTATGACTGGAAAAAGCAGACGGGAGCTCTTGTTCATGCGGGATGGAAAGGGACGGCAGCGGGAATTGCAGGAAAGACAGTCAGGGCGATGAGAGAGGCTTTCGGAAGCAGCCCGGAAAGCATATTGGCAGCTATAGGGCCGTCAATCGGACCCTGCTGTTTTGAAATAGGAAGCGATACGGCCGATAAAATTGAATCAGGGTTTAACTACTCTACCGATGTCATCAGCAGAGAGGAGAATGGAATCCATGCCGATCTGTGGAAAGCTAATGAAGAACAGCTACTGGAAGCCGGATTGAAGCAGCACAATATCGAATCAGCCGGGATTTGCACAAGCTGCCATAATGACGAGTTTTATTCCTACAGAGCCGAGGGTGGACTGACCGGAAGGTTTTCCGCTTACCTGCTTCTCAAATAAGGCATTAAACAGTGTATGAAAAAGGGCTGCCTTATGCGGCAGCCCTGATTTTATTTTCCGAATATCCGTGACAAGAATCCCTTCTTCTCCGGTTTTTTATCAATCTTCTTTTTAGTGTTTTTTCTCTGTCTTTCTTTATCAACCTTAACAGTCTTCTCATCGACTTTGAAATCTTCACCGTATTTATCCCGGTAGTAAGCCAGTCTGTCATTGATATTGTTTTTTCCGGAAACGCGTTTCGGATCCTGTTTTGTTCTGGACGGCGCGTTCTTATTGTACTTAGGCTTCTGGTCTCCCGAGCTTTTTCTGTAATTCCGGTTTTGGCTCTTTTTATTCTGAGCGCTTCTCTTAATGTTTCTGCTCTCGTTCTTCTTACCCTGGGAAACCTGCGGTTTAGAGCCGTCCTTGAGAAGATCCAGTCCGCCGGACGCTTCCAGAACCAGGTTCTGAACATGCTTTTCGCTCTGCTCGAGAGGCCGTCTGTTACTGGGATACTTTTTATTTGCCGGTCTGTTTCTATCGCGGTTTCCATCCCTGTTCCGGTCACGGTCACGGTTCGCCGGTCTGTTTCCACCACGGTTGCCGGGACGATTGCGATTATCATCTCTTCTTCCCCGACCGTTTCTGTCAGCGCGGCTATTGCTGTCCCGGAGATGGAACCGCATCCCTTCGCTTTTATCTTCCACAAACAGACTCTCGTCCGCCCATGCCACGGGGATTTTCAGATCGATGTATTTTTCCACTGCAGGCAAACCGTAGACATATTTCTCACAGGCGAGGGAAATGGCTTTGCCGCTTTTTCCGGCGCGGGCCGTCCTTCCGATTCTGTGGACATAATTCTCACAATCCTGGGGTATGTCGTAATTGACAACCATAGCCAGGTCGTCAATATGTAGTCCCCTTGCCGCGACATCGGTAGCCACGAGGAATTTGACTTTTCCAGCTTTGGTATCTTCGACGATCCTGAGCCGTTTTTTCTGAGGGAGATCGCCCATAAGACATTCAGCTCTGTAACCATTGTGCTCCAGTCTTTTTGAAACTTCATAAGCGGTGTGTTTTGTGTTGGTGAAAACAATGGCCGTTTCGGGATTCTCTTTCTTCAGGATTCCCAGGAGAAGCTGCATTTTCTCATTAGTGCCAACGTGGTAGAGTTCCTGGGTAATGGCATCGACCGTAACATTTTCCGGTTCAATGACGATTTCTCCGGGATTGTTCAGATGCTCCCAGGCCAGATTACCGACCTTGGAACTCAGCGTCGCACTGTAAAGCATGGTTCTCCGCTCTTCCCGGGGCGGCATTCGTCTGAGAATGTTTCTCAAATCGGGCAGAAACCCCATATCGAAAAGACGGTCAGCCTCATCGATAATACAGATTCCGAACTCCTTATAGTCAATCTTTCCGGACTTTCCGAAATCGATAAGACGCCCGGGAGTACCGATGACAAGGTCGCAACCATCGCTCAGCTTTTTCTCCTGGCTGTTGTATCCGACACCACCATAAAAGGACCCGATATTGAAATCCATCTCCTTACCCAGAAGCTCGGCTTCTTTCTCGATCTGAACGGCCAGTTCTCTCGTCGGAGCAATGACCAGGGTTTTCTTCCCTTTAAAATCCTCATGTTCGGCCATGAGATGGAAAGCGCTGATAATAAACGCGCCGGTTTTTCCCGTACCTGTCTGGGACTGGGCATAAATATCCCGTCCCTCAAATAGAAACTTGAATGTTTCCGCCTGAACGGGAGTACAGTCTTCAAAACCGGCTCCCGCTATACCTTTCTGTAAATTCTCATTAAAAGCAAATTCGGTAAATTTCATATATTCTCTTTTATACACATCCGGATTCGGGGAGACTGAACCGGGTTTTCTCGAAAATGAAGAGGAGATTCATTGTCAACGCCATGAATCGTTTCGAACCTGTTTTACGACCTCTTCGAATCGGTAATTGTGCAGAATTTCATCAATTCTGCCGGCGAGACTCTTTCCGTCGAGTCCGCACTCTCTGATAAGCTCCTCCCTGGTCGCCTGACCGAGGAATTCATCGGGAGCTCCCAGATGCCGGAAATGAAAATTTCTGTCATGTTCCAGCATGGCGGCGGCTATCTTTTCTCCCAGGCCGCCTGTTTTTACACCGTCTTCAATTAATACTGTCAGATTATAATTACTAACTAAATCCAGAAGATAATCAATATCCAACGGCGCAATAAATCTCATATTGTAGACATCGCAGGGGATCCCTTTTTTCTCCAGAATGAGAGCGCATTTCTCCGCTTCATTCAGAAGAGAGCCCAGACTGAGAATCAGGGTTCTGTTTTCCTGATCTTCACCTTTCCGGAGAAAGACTCCCCGTCCGATTTCAAATGGAACCGCTAACTCATCACATTCAGGATAGCAGTTATCTTTGGCATAACGGATCATAACCGGTCCGTCGGCTTCCCGCGCCATTTCCACGGCCAGCTCCATCTCAGCCTGGTTGACCGGAGCGACAAATGTCAGCCCCGGAACATTTTTAAACAGGGAGATATCATAAACCCCCTGATGGGTTTCACCGTCGCCGGGAACCAGTCCTGCCCGATCCATGACAATGGTTACGGGAAGGTGAGGTATGGCGACATCGTGTATAACCTGATCAACAGCCCTTTGCATAAATGTGGAATAGATGGATACAAAGGGTTTTCTTCCGGCCACGGCCATACCGGCGGCATAGGTTATTCCATGAGGCTCGGTAATTCCCACATCGAAAAACCTATCGGGGAATTTTTCGGAAAAAGCTTTCAATCCGGTCCCCGATGTCATGGCAGCCGTTAAGGCTACGATTGATTTATCTTTCTCTGCCGCATGCACAATAGCCTGTCCATAGGCTTCGGTCATCTTTATTGTGTCCGCAGATTCACCGGTTTCCGTTTTTTCCGGTACTTCAGGAGAGACTCCGTGATATCCGGCGGGATTTTCCTCTGCATCGAGAAGCCCTTTCCCCTTGATCGTCGCCACATGAATGACAAGCGGCTGATTGACCTCTTTAGCCACTTCGAAAATCTTTTCCATCCGATCAATATTATGGCCGTCGATCGGACCTATATATTTAAAGCCCAGATCGGTAAAAAGATTCTCTTTAAACAGAACGCTCTTGGCTCCCCTTTTCAACCGGTAGACGAACTTCAATATAGCCTTTCCGAAAAAGGGAATGGTACTGATGGCCCTGTCGATAAAGCGCCGCATATTCATATAGGAACCGGTTGAAGTAAGCCGGCTCATATAGGATGAAATGGCTCCCACATTATTCCCGATAGACATATTATTGTCATTGAGAATAATTATGAGATTCTTTCCCAGGTGACCGGCATAATTCAATGCTTCGAGAGCCTGCCCCCCTGTGAGAGATCCGTCTCCGATAACAGCGATAGCCCGTCCTCTCGTTCCGGCAAGCTGCTCGCCTACGAGTACACCGAGCGCCGCTGATACGGATGTGGATGCATGACCCGTGTTCATTATATCGTGCGGGCTTTCCTCTCTCTTGGGAAAACCGCTCAAACCGTTCATCTTCCTGAGTGTCTTGAACTCTTCAAAACGCCCAGTTAAAAGCTTGTGGGTATAGCATTGATGGCCCACATCCCAGACAATTTTATCTATGGGAGAGTTGAAGGACCGGTGTAGCGCGATGGTCAGCTCTACAGCGCCCAGATTGGATGCCATGTGGCCGCCGTTACGTTGAACCGTTTCTATTATATATTCCCGGATTTCTCCTGAGAGAATCTTCAGCTCTTCGGACGACAGGCTTTTCAAAGCCGCCGGACTGTTCATGCCGGGAAGAATGGAAAATTCAGACATTAAAACCTCTACAAATGCAATATAACATAAAAAGGCATAAAACCATAAGGCGGTACCGGAAAAAAAATACCCCGGATGAAACCGGGGTATTACTACCGGAAACCTGCATTCAGAAAGCCTATGCATCGGACCTTTCTCAAAATAATAAGCGGTTTCCAGCACTACAATCCCCGACACTCCGCGGAGATTCATGATAAGAATGACCAAGCCGCAAAATCTATATGCGGCTTAAAAGAACCTATTTATGTTTGTGTCTGTTCTTTCTAAGCTTTTTCTTACGTTTGTGCGTAGCTATTTTTTTTCTTTTTCTTTTTCTACCGCAAGGCACGTGCTTACTCCTTTACATATTGGGACCCCGAAAGGGTTAATACAGTTAACTGAAAGTCCTCATATGGAGAACTTTATAGATTATGCAGAGACTCCCCACATAAGTCAAGGGTTTAGGGGAAAACCTCTCTCATTATTCCCCCTCTGTCCAGAGGGGAAAACCATTTAACCCCGTCAAGGGATTTGAAAAAAGTTATCTGCCTCTTGGCGTATCTCCGGGAATCCTGTTTTATTGTATCTTTGAGGTCTTCCAGGGTCATGCAGCCCCGGTTCATCATATGGAAAAACTCGCTGTAACCTATGCCCTTCATAGCCGGCAGATCTGCGGTTAAGCCCCGGGAGATCAATCTCCTGACTTCCCCGACCAGTCCCTGATTGAACATTATGTCGACCCTTCGATCGATACGGCTGTACAGTTCAGAGCGATCTCTTTCCAGTCCGATGATCCTGACACGGTAAGGCACCCGCTGTTCATGGGAGACTTCAAAAGCAGACAGGGGCTTTCCCGTTCCGCGGAAGACCTCAACAGCCCGGACGATGCGCGAACTGTCGTTCCGGTTCAGCCTTTTTGCTGTAGGAGGATCGCAGATCTGCAGTTCTTCATAAAGCGGACCGAGTCCTTTTTTATTGACAAGCCTGTTGAGTTCATCGCGTATGGAGGGATCAACAGAGGGAATCTCCGGCAATCCATAGAGAAAATTTTTAAAATAAAAAGCCGTTCCGCCCGAGAGAACGGGGATGCGATCCCTTGATAGGATTTCTGGGATCAGCCTGTCGGCCTCCCTGACGAAATCACCTGCTGTAAACTGTTCGTGAGGGTCTCTCACATCGATAAGATGGTGGGGAAGTTTTTCCAGATAAGCCCGGTCGGGCTTGGCACTTCCGATGTCCAGTCCCCTGTAGACCTGCATGGAATCGGCACTGATGACTTCTCCTCTGCCTTCAAAAAGCTGAAGCAGAAGATCGGTTTTGCCGACGGCAGTAGGTCCGAACAGGAGGACGGGAACATGATCAGCGCTTGAATTCGTATTTTACCTCTTCGGTAACAATTTCGCGGATAGCTTTGGAAATGGTTTTGCCCTCGGTTTCCTCTGCCTCGTTTCCGCCGGTAATAGCGATCTGCTCGGCGCGGTGAATTGCCGCGTTAGTCAGCTCGTACATGTTTTTATCTGTATTAACCAGTCTGTCCATGGGGATGACTCTGCTTTCGTCTGCCATTGTATTCCTCGTAAAAATGAATGCTGACTTACATTATATCCAATGTAACCCTTTAGAATCAACCAATCCTTGTTTCAGAACGGCCTTTTTCCTTCAGAACATTGATAACGGCAGCAGAGATTATCTCGGTTATCTCCTCGGGAGTCATCCGGTCCGTATTGATTATGAGGTCGGCGAATCCGTACTCGTTATTATCAATATCATAAAGTTTCAGATACCGGGCGTGGTCTCTGTTGTCCCGCTCTTCGGTCTCCATCATTCTATCCTGGAAGGAGCCCCCTTCCCGCTGATGTATTCTCGACGCCCGGACCTCGGGAGACGCGGTGAGAAAGACTTTCAGATCCGCTTCCTTCAGCATCCAGATAGCCAGCCGCGAACCCAGTATGGAATCGTCCTCCATAGCCAGCTTGACCTGCTTTTCATCGACATAGCGGTCCCAGCTCGTGTCCTTTTCCGCCATCCTGCAGAATTCATGAAAATCAATTCCCTTCTCCTGGGCTATATTGCGGAAGGTGTAATTGACCATTTTGAACTTGAAACGCTCCGAAAGCATGCGGGTCACCGTGGTATTCCCGCATCCGCTTCTTCCCGATATGGCAATTCTCACTCTATTTGATTTATTCGACATTGCGCAACTGCTCCCTTATCTTCTCCAGCGCATCTTTCATATGGACAACTGACTGGTGCACCTCCACTATAGGAGATTTGGATCCGATTGTGTTGATCTCCCTGTTCAGCTCCTGACAGAGAAAATCCAGTTTCTTGCCGGCGCCCGCTTCATCTCTCATGATTTCGGCAAACCGGGCGAGGTGACTCCGCATGCGGATTATCTCCTCGTTTATATCATATTTTACGAGATACATGGCCGTTTCCGCAAGTAAACGGGTTTCCTCAATCTCGTCTCCGGTGATTTCCCGGAATTTTCCGCTTAGCGTTTCGCGTATCTGCCTGTCAACTTCGGGAGCTTTGGACTCGACAAAGGAAAGATTCTCTTTCAAAACATCGATCTGATCGGCAATGTCCTTCTCCGTATTCTTCCCTTCCCTCACGCGATTGTCTTCAAAGTCCCGGAAAGCTTTAGAGAGCATGGGTTCCAGTTTTTCCCAGATGTTTGAAAGATCCCTTTTTTTATCGGTCTTGATAATTCCGTCCATTCCCAGAAGGTGAGAGAGTCCCGGCTTTTCTTCCAGGCCGGCGATGGATACCATCTGATTGAGAACGGACGTGTATTCCCTGACGACATTTTCATCGAGGATGACCTTCATATCCTCTTCAAGTTCACGGTAACGGATGTGGACTTCCACCCGGCCTCTGCCGATCCGGGAAGACAGCCATTCGCGGATCGAGGGTTCCAGCGGATTGAGAATGGAGGGAATATTGGTAATGATATCCAGATACCTGTTATTATAAGATTTCAGATCGAGGGAGATGTGGGTTTTCTCATCCTGAAATTCACTGAATCCGAAACCTGTCATGCTTTTCATGAAAGAGACTCCTTTTTAAATTGATTGTATAAATTTTTTCCGATATTCCAGTTGTTGCCGGCGCCCATGGTAATGAAGAGGTCGCCATCTTTGAGATGGCTGCGGCAGAACCGTTCGGTTTCTTCAAAATTATTAAAATACCTGACATTGCCGTGACAGGCGGCCGTTCTCTCATAAAGATCCCGGCCTGTAATCGTTCCGTTAAATTTCTCCCGGGCTGAGGCATAGATATCCTCGAGCAGCACAAGATCGGCAGAACCGAATGAAGCGGCGAACTCCTCGAGAAGGGCTGCCGTGCGGGAATAGGTATGGGACATGAAATCTACGACAATCCTTCTGCCGGGATAAAACTTTTTCAAACCTTCAAGAGTCGTGTTAATCGCCGTCGGGTGATGAGCATAATCGTCCATAAAGAGAATTCCTCCGGCTTCTCCCACAATCTCGCTCCGCCTCCGGCTTCCTGCAAATGAACGGAGACCTTCAGCAATTTTATCCGGCAGAGATGGATCGTCCCCCCTCCCTTCGCGCTCGAGAGTCCGAACGACAAGAGCCACCGCAGCGGCGGCATCCAGGACGAGGTGATGGCCGGGTATTCTGAGAGCCATATCGCGACTGAACCTATCGAGGCGGAATGAGGAGAGTCCGCTTTCCTCGCGGACCGAGGATATCCGGTACGGCCCGTCCGCTGAAGTGCCATAGGGGATATAATTGATATCCGCTCTTCTGCTTTTCATAATATCCGCGGCTTTAACGGCGCCTTCATCATCGGCGCAGTAAATCAGATCCCCTCCGGCAGGAAGCCTGTCGATATAGGAGAGAAAAGCGTCGAGAATATCATCGATATCCTTGAAATAATCGAGATGGTCCGGCTCTATGCTGGTGAGGATAATGGAGCGGGGATGAAAAGCGAGAAAATGTCTCTTATATTCGCAGGTTTCAGCTATAAAATACTTCTCACCGAAATGAGCTGTGGAAAAACCGCCGAAAGAGGGAACGGCACTGCCCACGAGAACCGATGCTTCCAGCCCCGCGGCGCCGGCGACAGTTCCCGCCAATGCCGTAGTCGTCGTCTTTCCGTGTATCCCCGCGACTCCGAAGGATTCCGTGAGGGAGGAGATATAGCCGAGGGCTTCCGTGTAGACCATTACGGGAATATGCCGTTTATGAGCTTCGGAAAGCTCGGGATTGTCGGAACCGTAGGCAGCCGAATGAATAACCAGCTGAACCTCGTCATCGATATTTTCCGCTCTGAATGATTCTTCATAGGGTATACCAAGGCGCTGCAGAACTTCATCGGTATAAAATTTTTCATCGATATCGGAACCTGAAATGTCAGCTCCGCGACGCTGCAGCAATTCGGCGAAGGCGGCCATTCCCGTACCCTTAATGCCCACCAGATGCACTCTGAAGCCTTTCAGCGAGGCGGGCAGTGTTTTCTTATCCATAAAAGAACTATACAGCCGATTCCCCGTTATGGCAATTAGAGGTATACTGGTTCCATGAGCACCCGAACTTTTTACAGAACGATCATCAGCGAGGAAAAAGTCTTTCCCTCTCGACTCAAGACATTTTTCTACTCGCTCATGCGCATAGTACTGCGGATTTCCGACAACTTTTTCCACGACAGCTGTCTGATCCGCGCCTCCGGTCTGGCTTTCAACAGCCTTCTGGCGCTGGTTCCCCTATCGGCAGTGCTTTTCGCTTTCGGAGGTTTCAACAGCGTCGGAGGAGAGCTCTATAATTATCTCGTGGAAGTCCTCCTCCCCTCAAGCCTGAATCAGGTTCTCGACGCTCTTAGCGGCTTCACCGAGAATTCCGCAAAGCTGGGAACTTACGGTCTTGTTTTCTTTCTCATAACCATTCTCTTTCTGATGAACAATATTGAAAATAATCTCAATGCCATCTGGCACTGCAAAAGAAAGAGGAAATTCTTTCAGCAGTTTACAATCTACACAACGGTAATCGTCTTCACTTCTCTTCTGGTCGGGGGGAATTTTTCCATTTCCGGAGACCTGCTGGCCATATTACCCGATTATACGGGAGCCCTGAACAAACCGTTTATCGTCAAAACCCTTTACAGAGTCTCATCGATTCTTTTTATAACAACCACGTTTCTGCTTCTGATTATGCTCATCCCGTCCACACGGGTCTCTTTCCTAAGCGCTCTGACCGGAGCTCTTGCCGGCGCGGTAATCTGGGAGCTGGCCAAATGGGGTTTTAAAACGTGGGCCAGCTATTCGGTTCGAAACTCGGTAATCTATGGGTCTCTTTTTCTGATCCCCCTGCTTCTGATCTGGCTTTATGTGGTCTGGTTGATCATTATGATCGCCATGGAAACAGCATACGTTCATCAACACAGGAAGGAAAAGCACATCCGCTACCAATCTGAAAAGATGACCTGGGAAGTATTCAATCTCAAACTTGATCTTTATCTGGCCATAGCGCGCTTTTATCTTGATGGCACGGCCGGAGCCGATGACAGTAAACTGTCGGAAGCTCTGGGGATAAATGAAGAGGAAACACGGGAAGGAATCGCTGTACTTATTAATGAAAACCTGGTTGCCCGGACTGAAAACGGGACTTATCTGCCCGTAAGGCCTCCGGAAAAAATGAAGCTTTCAGATCTTTACTACAAATTGTCAGGGATCGATGAAAACCCGAGCGCCGCCCTTTCGGACTTTAAGAGAGGCGGAGACAGAGAGCTGAATAATAAAACCGTTTCAGATTTATTTGATGGTATCAGGAGAGAGGATTCTGTCTGAGTTAGAACCCATTGGAGCTGTTTTCACACCCCTTCTCCATGCACAAAAAACAATAATCGATACAGGTCTCTATGAGAATTGGCTTCATGGCGCATCCATTCTCGATCCCACAGCCGGAGGCGGTCATTTTATTGAAGCTTTTATAAAAACGGCAAAGGAAAAAGGCGACAGGCTTACAGATCAAAGGCTCAGCCGGCTCTGCGCCGTGGAGATGCAGTCCCGATTCATCGAGGATTTTCACCGGAAAATGAAAAGAGAATACAAGGTTGATTTTCCCGGAGATAGGTTTCTCCAGGGAGATTATCTATTTACCCATCACAGGGAAGAATTCGATTTTCTCCTCGGCAATCCCCCGTGGCTCAATTTCTGCGATCTCGAAAACGGATATAAGGAGAAAATTAAGCCTCTCTTTATAGATTCAGGATTAACAGGCAGTAAAAAAGATCTGCTGCTGGGAAGTTCACGCATTGATCTGGCGGCGCTAATCGTAACCGAAGCAATCAGAAAAAATCTGAAGACTCAGGGAACAGCCTATTTCTTTCTTCCCCTGTCCCTTTTTCTGGGCGAAGGGGCACACAAGCAATTCAGGTTTCTATTGGAAACAGGTGCCTTTTCCTTGAATTATATCGATGACTACCGCGACGCGCCTCTTTTTCCCGGCGTGGCGACCCGCTACGGATTCGCTTCTTTCACTAAGGACAGGAGAACGACCTACCCCGTACCGTACAGGAGGATTCGACCGAATGGCACATTCAGAGAGCTGAATGCGGCTCCCCTCGCCGGCAGCGGATCCCCGCTTATTGCCGGAGGAATGGATGATTTGAAAGAACTCCCGCGCATATTCATTCCCCCGAAATCCAAACCGCGGCAGGGACTCAACACCTGCGGAGCCAACAGCCTTTTCATTTTTGATGAAATTACCGGTAGAAATAAAAACATTCTGACCCTGAAAAACAAAGAGAGAGAAGCAACCCTTCCGGAAGAGCTTATTTATCCCCTCATAGGTTCAGGGCAGTTCAATGCGAAAAAGCACCACAGATACGTCTTTCTTCCATACAATCTCAACGGCCGGGCATTATCAGAGACCGAGCTGGCACACTATCCCGAAGCGGAATGCTATTTAAGGGAAAACAGAAGCCGTCTCGAGAACAGAAAAGGAGTCCTCATTGGAAGCGCCATCAAAAAGGGGCTCTGGTGGTCACTTCTTGGAGTCGGCCCCTACTCATTTGCTCCCTGGAAGGTTGTCTGGGAGGCCTACGGAAAAAGAGAATTCCACCCCCGTCTCTTTTCGTCGGAAAATAAGCAGCCATGGCAGCCGAATCAGGCTCTTCAAGCCTTCATTCCCTTTAATGAAGAGAGAGAGGCAAAGCGCGTTCTGAAAGAAATGGAAAATTCCCCAATCGGAGAAATTCTGAAAATGCAGGGAATGGAAGGGACCTGTAACTGGGCCCAACCGGGAAAAATGATAAGGTTTTTCTCCTTTAAAGACGAAATCTGAAATTGATCCCATTCATCCAGATATATTTGGATTCATCGGGAGTGATGACAGAATAAGCTCCGAAATGAAGCCCCGCGCTGAAATGGTCGAACTGAAGTCTCGCCTCAATCTTAAAATCAAAAAGATTAAGTGTATTCATCTCAGGGAAGAAAAGGAGATTCATATCAATTCCCATAATAAATTTTTTCAGTCCTTCGTTACTGCGGAAAAGATATAATAGCGGTCCTTCCAGGTTGACTCCCATATTAAAACCGTTTAGCCAGCCCTTGTTCAACGTATAGAAGTTGTAACCGCCCGCATAATACCCCCGGTATCCGGCTCCGATTCTGAGAACAGTCTTACTGTCCACCTCCTCCTGGAAAAAAGTCCGGAAAGTAATAAGGGCATCAACAACATGGAGTCTGGCATCGGCGAAACTCCCCCATTCGGGATCGAGCAATAGTAGGGAATACCCCCCGGAGATGCCGACTATGCGATTCCACTTACTGAAATAATAGTTCATTTCCGAAGAAACGCTCGCCGAATAGGTACCGACTGAGGGAAAAACCTCCCCCTCTTCTCCCACATCCCAGGTATAAACGAGGCTCGGAGAAACAATCAGCTCGAAACGACTTCTCGTTTCTTCTGGCTGAACGAGGTCATCTTCTTCGTTGATGGAAAAATCCGGCTTGTTAAGCTCCTCGTCTTCCTGGGGATCCGTTTCCTCATCCCGGGTCGGATTAACACTGAAATCCGGCCTTTGAGCTGTAAACTCTTCATCATCTGTGTTATTTGTTTTGCTTAATTCACGCTCCATTCTATAGAGTTCCCTGACAGAAACAAGAAGATCGGCGGCCCTTTCGTTTTCCGGGTCAATAATCAGAACCGCTTCAAGGAGACTGATTGCTTTCTCATAATCCCCCTGTCCGAAATAATCGAGGGCCAGGTTTATCTGGGCGTCCATCTCCCCGCTTGAAATGCCAGTCGTGCTTTGCCCAAAAAAAGAAAAAAGAAATAGGAGTAAGAGAAGAAACAGGAGAACAGTTTTTTTTGTATTCATTTAAGGATATCCCTTAGACCTTCGGAATCGGGAAATTCGGGAAAGATGCGGTTCCACATGCCTCTATAATCGGGAAAAGAGAGCTCTTTCTTCAGAATTCCGTAAAAGTCTTCCCGCCTAATGTTCTCTGCACCCAGACTTTCAAGGTGGTCCGTATGATCCTGACTGTCTATGATTTTAAAACCGCGGTCCTTAAGGAAAAGAGTAAGAAGAATAAGAGCGGTTTTTGATCCGTTGGGAACGCGGGTAAACATGGATTCACCGAAAAAGACCCTGCCTATGGATACGCCGTAAAGACCCGCGACAAGATTTCCCTTATCCAGAACCTCGACAGAATGGGCCCATCCCATTTCATGTATGGCGCAGTAAGCCCGGAACATATCTTCGGTAATCCACGTGCCTCTCTGCCCCTTCCGGACAGAATCGCGGCATGCTCCTATGACCTTTTGGAAATTCCGGTCCAGCACCACCTCATATTTCTTTTTACGGATCTCTTTTTTCATGGATTTAGAGATTTTCAGGTTTTCCGTGAAAAGGACGAAACGGGGATCGGGGCTCCACCAGAGAATGTCCTGCCCTTCGCTGTACCAGGGAAAAATTCCCTGGCGGTATGCCGAGAGCAGCACTCCGGGACTGAGATTGCCGCCCACGGCTACAATTCCCTCTTCTGTCGATTCTTCAACGGGAGGGAAGAAAATGTGTTCTTCTTCGCTGAGCCAGGGGAAACTCAAGTGAGTTTCCGCCTCGAGATTCGTATTTTCACATCGTCATCAACAATATCTGCGACAGCGTTTCCGCCTTCCGAAAGATCTCCGAAGAGAACCTGATCCACAAAGATAGTTTTGATTTTATCTTCCACGAGGCGGGCGATATTTCTGGCGCCGAATTCCGGGGAGTACCCCTCTCTGGCCAGCCAGCTCACACATTCATCGCTCACTGTGAGCGTAACTTTTTTCGCTGTGAGCATTTCACGGAAATGTTCGATTTCCTTATGGACGATTTTTTCGACAATTTTCTGATCGAGCCGTTCAAAGAGCACGACTTTATCGAGCCGGTTACGGAATTCCGGTGTAAAAGTCCTTTCGATGGCCTTTTCCATAGAACCGACCTGAACCATATTGTCTCCGAATCCGATAATGGCCTTGCCCAGCTCGCCCGCTCCCGCGTTGGAAGTCATGATGATGATAACGTTGCGGAAATCGGCTTTGCGGCCCATATTATCCGTCACAGTGGCGTAGTCCATCATCTGCAGAAGAATATTAAAAATATCGCGGTGCGCTTTTTCAATTTCGTCGAGAAGCAAAACCGCATGGGGCGTTTTCCTGATAGCATCGGTCAGAAGACCTCCCTCTTCAAACCCCACATAACCGGGAGGAGAACCGATTAAACGGGAAACTGTATGCTTCTCCTGATATTCACTCATATCGAAGCGATGGATGGCAATTCCCATTTCATCGGCCAGTGTTCTGGCCAGTTCTGTTTTCCCGACTCCCGTAGGACCGACGAAAAGAAAAGAGGCGATCGGTTTATCGGGGTTACGGAATCCGGCTCGGGACCGTTTGACAGCTTCGACAACAGCAGATACGGCGTTGTCCTGACCGTAAATCTGTTTGCGCAGAAGAGCTTCCAGTTTTTTCAGCTTGTCCGTTTCACTGACGGAAACGCTCTTTTCCGGAATTCCGGCTATTTTTGAAATAACCAGTTCAATGTCTTTCTCCGAAACTTCCGGAATAAGGCTATCGCCGTTCTTCTCGCTGAAAAGCCTCTTCCAGGCTCCCGCTTCATCAATGACATCGATGGCTTTATCGGGGAGCTTCCGCTCATTTATGTACTGCGCTGAAAGATCGACAGCCGATTGCAGCGCCTCATCGCTGTACATGACTCCATGGTGCTGTTCATAAACGCTCCTCAGTCCCCTGAGAATCTGGAGCGTTTCATCGGTTGAGGGCTCATTTATATCAATCTTCTGAAAACGGCGCACAAGTGCGTGATCCTTTTCAAAGTGCTTTTTATACTCATCAAAGGTGGTGGAACCGATACACTTCAGCGTCCCGCGCACCAGGGCCGGCTTGAGCAGGTTTGAAGCGTCCATAGCCCCTCCCGACACGGCACCCGCTCCGATAATAGTGTGTATCTCGTCGATAAAAAGAATGGCTTTTTCCAGATCCTCCAGTTCTCCGAGAACAAGTTTCATCCTCTCCTCAAAATCACCGCGGAACTTGGTTCCCGCAAGGAGAGACCCCATATCGAGAGAAAAGATGGAATAGCCTTTCAAGGGACCGGGAACATCGCCGGCAACGATTCTCTGGGCCAGCCCCTCGGTCACGGCCGTTTTACCGACTCCGGGATCCCCGACATGTACGGGATTATTTTTAAGACGGCGGGAGAGAACCTGAATGGTCCGCTCGATCTCCTCTTCCCGGCCTATCAGGGGCTCGAGCTTCCCTTCTTCCGCCAGCGCAGTGAGATTCGTCGTGTATTTATCCAGATTGGTCTGTTTCTTTTTGGAGGTGTTTTTTCCGGTGTCGGCGCTCTTCATGTGATCGCGGACAAACTCATAGTCATCCTCATTAGCTTCGTCGGATTCGATTTCCTCTTCTTCGTCTATCCTGTGGGAGAGAAAATCAAGAAGGGTCAGTTTTTTCAAACCGGCTTTCTTCAGAAAGTAGGAGCCGTAACTCTCTTCCTGTTCCAGAATGGAGACAAGCAGATCGCCGATTTCGATAGTCTCCTTTCCGGCAGCTTCCATGTGAATCATAGTCCGTTCGATAACGGTCTGCAGCCCGACAGTCTGAAAGGGATCCAGATCTTTGACCCGGGGTATGTGTTTTTCGAAATACACTTCCAGTTCCTCGACCAGTCCATCCGTATCAATGCCGCACTGTTCCAGGATCTCTTTCGATTTATCAAAGGTCAGAGCCGTATAGAGAACATGCTCTGCTGTAAAATACTCATGATTGCGGTTTTTTGCTTCATACCAGGCCGAATTGATAACAGTCTGGACATCTTCGCTGATATTCAATCTATACTTTCTCCATTATGCATTTGAGGGGGTATTCCCTATCCCTGGCAGCGGAATGCACCTGGGCTATTTTCGTCGCGGCTATATCATGTGTGTACAGACCAACGACACCTTTTCCCTTTTTATGAACATCCATCATAATTTTGGCCGCTTCTATGGGCGGTTTGTGAAATATTGACACAAGGACCTCGACAACAAAATCCGTCGTCGTGTAATCGTCATTGAGCAAAATGACCCGATACATATCAGGTTCTTTGATTTCTTCTCTTATCTCTTCTTTCAGTTGCCCGTCATACTGTTCCGACATATCCTTAATTTATACAATTTTTACGCTATTTTCAATAAAAGTAAGGGTTTTACAAAAAATAGCAGGTGGAGTATATTTATTATTGAACCATCTGATTTCAGGAGGATATTTTGAAAAGAACTCTCACTATCGCTTTATTTTTTCTTACAGCCATGAGTCTCAGCAGTCAGTATTTTTTTGACGATTTCACCGATTCCCAGAAACTGGATACAGCTCATGCCTACCTGATGGTCAGTGAACAGTTCGCCAAACTGGGAGATGCCAAACAGGCAGCCAAATTCAGGGAAATGGCTTTATTCATTTATCCGGAACTTCTTATAATGGATAAAGAAAAGATTGAAGAAGTCGTGGAAGCCGCGGCTCAACCGGAAAGGCCCCGGATAACCGGACCGGACAGGAGCGGTATGATTCGGTATTACTTCTCCAAACTCCTGCGAAGCGTCACCACAGGTGATCTGGAAACGGCTGATTCGCTCATTGCCGAAAGATTATATCTGCCCGAATATGAAGGCGGTCTGACAAAATCCCAATTAGCTCCCATGGTCTCGGAAATCTATGCAGAGTATGATCTCTCCTCGCTTTCCCCATCGGATCTCTACGATCTTGATTCCATAAGAGTGGATAAAGTTGAAGAAGGGACTTATCTTCTCACTATCAACGGAGCGGACGATGAATCGCTTTACCGCACAGGAATAACCTTCTTCGGCAGAGTCCAAACTTTCCGGTTCAGACAGTTTGATACGGGTTGGAAAATCGATAAAATTACGGCTCTTTTCTGAAAGTTTCCACATAACCGCAATCGGGGGGGAGCCAGCGGGCGAACAGCGCGTGCCTGGCTCCTAATCTCGAACAGTCCTTGCAGATTTTAAATCTGTTCTCATATACAGTGCATTGATTGGTATAGGTATCCAGATAGGTACAGGGACTGTTGAAATCAATGTATATAACACCTTCATCTGTTTCGTTTTTCTGGTAACAGCAAGCTCCGCACCCTTTGCAGATCGAATCCCATTCCCCTCTATAACACGTCAGAAAAGACTTTATCAATAAACCGAGATTTTTGTATTTCAAGATTCGCTATCCTCCGGTTACTGGATGGGCGGGTAATAACCGGACTCGTCCCGCCCGCTTTTATTGACATAAAGAACTTCGAGCTCAACCGGTATATAAGCCCTGCCGAAATCGGGATCGCTGTTCGACTTGTAGCTGGCTGTATAAATAGCGCTCGGAGTGTACTTCATATCCTCGAGAAGCGGTGCAATCCCTTCGGGCCTGAACATGTAGACAGTCTGGCCGCCTGTAGTCTCTGACAGATATTCCAGCTCTCTGTTCTGTCTACCCGAAACCGTATAAACAGTATTGAAAACAATATTATTGTTTTTATAGTAGGCCGCCAGGTCAATAACATCGTATCTGTCAAATGCATTGGCAGGAAGATCTCCCTGGGTAATAAACAGTACCGATCGTCTGTCACGCCCCGGAATCATCTGCGAAGCAGCCAGACGTATTCCCGTATCGGCTACCCAGTCGGAAGACCACTGCGAAGTGGCTTCTTCAATAGCTCCGGAGACTGAATCATCATCGAATGAACTGATAACATAGGGCGTCTCGCCAATTGAGATAAGAGATTTCGAACTGCCGGTTCCGGAAGAATAGATCTGCTTGAGCAGTTCCGCAACAGATTCGCTGTAAGGGGACATCTTCTGTGATCCATCAACCAGAATCGTCATGTAGGAATCTGTACCGCTGAACCCTTTGAACTCCAGTGAATATCCTTCAACCCCGCGGGATTTCTCCGTGATAATAAAGTTATCCTTATCGAGTCCCACAACAGCCTGTCCATCGCGCCTTTCAATGGAAAAATCCACGATTATTTCAGGAAACGAATCGGCGTTGATTCTGTTGATCCTGACAAAGAGCCCTCCGTAGACAGATGAAAGCTCCGTGAGAACGGCTATGCGGTTCGTATCGTAATCAGCCACTAGAAGATTCCCGTTTTCATCCAGCTCTCCATCCATGGAGCGGAGACTGTTGCCGGTTCTGTCCACCATAAAGGAGAGATGATCCATTTCCCGGTCATACCTGCGAATATACGGCCCGTCGGCAATGAGCAGATCATCACCATAGAGACTTAATCCCTCGGGTTTGTCGAGCTGCCCCTTTAACAGCGTCTCCAGATAGTTGCCGCTGTCATCAAAAACAAAAAGGGATTTTGCCACGGCATCGGCAGCGTACAATCTGTCCCCGTCGAGGACGATACCGGTCAACCACTGAAAACCGGGGAAATCACGATCAGACCGACCGATTTCCAGAACATAATTTCCTTCGAAATCATACTTAACGATTTTTCTGTTTCCCGCATCGGTTACGTAAAAGTATTTCCTTTCGTCGGAAGCCAGATATTGAGGACCGAGAAGCTGTCCCTCGCCGATTCCCTTTTCTCCGATTTCCCGTTCCCGGGAGCCGCCGGGCCGGCAGAGAGAAACCCTGTTACCCGTAAACTCGCTGAGAAGAAAACGACCGTCCCTGAGGGGATATATATCAAAGGGGTGATCATAACCTTCAAAACCGCCGTCAAAAGTCTCTTTGAGAGAACCGTTTGCATCGTAACGGAGTACCTGATTCGTTGCGAAGGAAACGACATACATTCCCCCCGAACCGTCCGTAGTCGGAACAGCAGCCGTCGGTCTGTTGAAGAGAGTAAATCCGCCGAGCCTGTTTTCAAGTTCCATATGGACGACCCATTTTTCTTCCTGTTCCGGCTGTATAGACAAAAGCTGCCGATATTTGACAAGCTCGGCAAGATTTATCAGCGATGCCCCGGCTTGCCCGTTCGAGATGATTTTATCCCATTCGGCCAACGCGGCATCCTCAAGACCGGACATATAGTAACTGCGCCCCAGCCAGGAAAGGATAGCGGGATTTTCCGGTTTTAGAGCCAGTGCTTTTTCCAGAGATTGAACCGCTTTATTATAAAACCCGTTATTGAAAGCGATAACACCCCATCTGAGATTCTCTTCAGCTTCTACAGCCTTCATATCTATAGCCTGACCGTAAAGTCCGGTTACAAGAAGCATTAGTATTAACAGTAATTTGAAGGTTTTCATACGTTCATGTCTCCCGGACCCTAAAAGCGGGATTCCACAGTTTTAAGATGTGAAGCAATATCCTCATCATCAGGCCAGACTTCTTTTGCCCTGCGCAGAAAACGGATAGCTTCGACAATATTCCCGTCTTTGTAATAAGCCCATCCCACAGAATCGAGATAAGCACCGTATTCGGGATTTTTCTCCAGAGCTTTCAAACAGAAATCTACCGCTGAACGAGTCGATTTGCCTTCCTCCGCCAGAATAAAGCCATAGGAATTGAGGCTGTTTGGATTATCCGGTTCCAGTTCCATAGCCTTTTCAAGATAATCCAGAGCTCTGGAGAGATTCCCGCTCCCGTAACAGCAGTAAGCCAGAGTAGAATAGATCTGAGCTGACTCGAATCCCTCATCAATCACCTGCAAAATCAGATTGATAGCCTGATCGTACCGCTCGGTTATACTGTAGAGATAACTGAGCACCATGGAACTCTGAAAAACTCTCAGAATATGGATATCATAGCGGATGACAAGATCGAAAAACCTCTCCGCTTCTTCGAAATTTCCAAGCTGAGTATAGCATAAACCGAGATAATATGCTGTTTCGGGATCTTCTTCATATACGGCATCGATTGCCAGGAGCGCTTTGACCGCTTCCTCGTAATCTCCATTGTTGTAGAGGTTTTTGCCTTTATCTCTTCTGGAAATCATGTTACTACTCTCTTGAACTCAGCCGCTCTGTACAATTCGTCCTCTTTGTGATTAACAGGATGAAGAAAAACGGGAGAGATGGATATATTTCCTTTCAGTATAGCAGAAGAATCCTCACCTGACAGGTCAGAAGATTCAATTCCCTTGCCGGAGAGAAAATAATAGTTATATCCCCGGGGAGCCTTAAAGGTCACCAGCTCATCGTCGTAAATCCTGATCGAGGGGTGGGTGATTTCCACATCCCAGTCCCTTCCTAACTGCTCAGGAATATTGATATTGACGAAATGATCCTTATGCCACAGTTTCTGTAATATCTCAAGGTTTCCTCCGATAAAAGCAGAAGCTTGAGAAAAATCAAAAGGTCCATGCTTTTTAGCCAGAGAAACAGCGATGCCCGGGACATTGTTGAGCGAGGCCTGCCGTGCTGCTGCAGCCGTACCGGAATAGAGAATATCAGTACCGAGATTCGGCCCGAGATTTATTCCGGAAATCACCAGATCGATAGAATCGGGTATTGCACCGAGAAGAGATATGGCTACGCAATCAGAAGGGGTCCCGCTGCAGGCGAAAACCTGAGGTTCGATTTCAACGGTTCTGATGGCATCATGAAGAGTAATAGACTGTGATTTTCCGCTTCTGTCGCCATCGGGAGCCATGATCCAGACATTGTGTTCTTTTTGGAGAAAAGCATGAAGAGATCTGAGACCGGGACTGTCTACACCGTCATCGTTGGTCAGTAGAATCGTCAACCGTCACCTCTCTTCGGGATAGATAATTTTAACCCCCGAGGAAGGTTTGCAGATAAAATCTTCCGCTTTAAAACCGAATATTCTCTCGTACTCTTCCAGGTGTTCTTCGTACGTACCGATTTTATCTTTTTCGATCAGAGTTACCGTACAGCCGCCATAACCTTTACCGGTCAATCGGGAGCCGAGAACGCCCTGCGTTTCCAGCGCTCTCTTTACAAGCCAGTCCAGCTCGGGACAGGAGACATCAAACTGATTTCTCAGACTATCGTGGGACCGGCTCAAAAGCCGACCGCACATAACCATGTCTTCCTGTTCCAGAAAACCTTTCATATCGAGAACTCTCTGATTTTCATCCAGGATATGCATGGACCGGCGTCTCGTATCTTCACTGACGCCTTCTATGCTGAGGCTGAGATCCTTCTTGGTAAAGTCCCGCAGGGAAGAACCGCTCTTCTTCGATGAAAGAGCATCAACGATAGTTCGAAAATCTTCATAATAATCTATTTCGTCGTCTATCTCGATAAGAGAAGGTGGTATTCTGGTATCGGTAATGAGGAAACAGTGATCCCTGAATTCCAATGGAATATATTCGTACTCAAGACTCCGGGTGTCCAGAAACATAGCCTGTCCCTCCCGGGCATAGTAAGTCAACAGAAAAGAGGAAATACCGGTTTTCTGTCCGAGGAAAACCGATTCAGACTGCCTTGCCGCTTCGATAACCTGAACGTCAGTCAGTTCCAGTTCGAAGAGTTTCTTGAGAGCGACTGTCAGAGCGATAGCCATAGCTGATGAAGAGGCTAAACCGATACCTTCGGGAATATCTCCCCAGATAGTAATATCAACACCTTTGAGGACGCAGCCGATGCGTAGAAGCGAAGAGATGACACCTTTGGGATAATTAGCCCAGCGGTCTTCTCTTTTCTTTTTCAAGTTGGAGATCGTTGTTTTTTTTCTTTCATCGTAATTCACGGAATAAAAGCGGAGAGAGTTATCATTTCTTCTGGAAACAGCGACCTGGACATATCTGTCTATGGCCACAGAAAGGACATACCCTTCTGAGAATTCCGTGTATTCCCCAAGCAAATTGATCTTCCCCGGAGCTGATGCAATCACTTCCGGTTCAGAGCCATATTCTTTTTTATGAAGGGAAACAATCTCATTCATAATCAAGCACCTGATGTTTAAGCTCTAATACACTATTCATCTTAAGTCTGAATCACCTTTTTATCAACAGAATTCCCCCTGAGAAGCCCGGCCTCCCAAAACGGAGTTACGCAAACAAGCTCCCCGAGCCACTATTAGATTATATTCCATTTAAAAGATAATTGAAAGCACGCTAATTTGCACACACACAACACCCCGATGCACGGGGTGTTGCCGATGACGCGATCTTTAGAGCGTCAAACATTTCCCGATGCACGGGGTGTTGCCGATGACGCGATCCTCTGAGCAAAAAAAAAGCCGTCCCGAAGGACAGCTTCTCAAAGATTTTAAAATCAGTCTTTGTTTTTGATACCGTATCTTTTGTTGAACTTTTCAATTCTACCGGCTGTATCGACAAGCTTCTGCTTACCGGTAAAGAAGGGGTGACAGGCTGAACAGATTTCCAGTTCGAGATCACCGTTTGTGTTTTTCACTTCGAAAGTGTTACCGCAGGCGCAGGAAATCTTGGCCAGCTCATATTTCGGATGTATTCCGTCTTTCATTTATATTTCCTCCAAGGGGCTCCGTTTCAAAGACCCCGTTTTTAATCAGGCCGTAGTATTCATTGACCTGAGGAACGCTTCATTATTCTTAGTTTTCCTCATTTTGTCAACAATCATCTCAGTGATCTGTATATCATCCATAGGACTGATTACTTTTCTCAGGATCCACATCTTGTTGAGCTCTTCATTCGTCAGCAGAAGATCCTCTTTTCTGGTTCCCGATTTCTTCAGGTTGATGGCAGGATAGAGACGTTTGTCCGCCATTTTCCTATCCAGAACGACTTCCATGTTACCGGTACCTTTAAACTCTTCAAAAATAACTTCATCCATACGGCTTCCTGTATCGATAAGCGCCGTGGATACGATTGTCAGGCTACCGCCGTGTTCAATATTTCTGGCCGCTCCGAAAAACCGTTTCGGTCTGTGAAGTGCATTGGAGTCGACACCGCCGGAAAGAATTTTTCCCGATGTGGGAACGGTCTGGTTATAAGCTCTGGCAAGACGGGTAATGGAATCGAGAAGTATGACGACGTCTTTTTTATGTTCAGTCAGCCTTTTAGCTTTTTCGAGAACCATCTCCGCGACCTGTACATGACGGGAAGCCGGTTCGTCAAAAGTGGACGCGACAACTTCACCCTGTACGCATCTCTTCATATCCGTTACCTCTTCGGGACGTTCATCAATAAGAAGTACGATAAGATGTACTTCCGGATGGTTTTCCGTTATGGCATTGGCTATTTTCTGCAGGAAAATTGTCTTTCCCGTTCTCGGGGGAGATACGATAAGACCTCTCTGTCCCTTTCCGATCGGAGAGAAAAGATTGATCATCCTCGTAGAGGGATCAGCAGATTTCGTCTCCATATTGAGCCTTTCCTGGGGAAAAAGAGGCGTCAGGTTTTCAAAGGCGACGCGGGACTGGGCCGCAATGGGATCATCGTAGTTGATAGTTTCAACCCTGAGCATGGCAAAAAAGCGCTCGCCTTCCTTGGGGGACCGGATCTGACCGTATACAGTATCCCCTGTCCTCAGATTAAAAAGCCTAATCTGCGATGGCGAGACATAAATATCATCGCCGCCGGGAAGATAGGAATTATGCGCAGACCGCAAGAAGCCGTATCCATCTGGAAGGATTTCCAAAGCGCCTTCGGCGAAAATGACACCATTTAAATCTATATGGGCTTTAAGAATGGCGAATATTAATTCCTGCTTCTTCAATGTTATCAGATCATCGCGGTCAAGCCCCATATCGATGGCGAACTGCCTGAGATCGGGCATGGTTTTATTGCTCAGTTCATTTATTGTGATTCTGGGTTGATCATCAGTGGGTAGCGGAGCCTGTTTAGGAGGCTTGGATGATGACTCTCTTTTGGATCTGTTATTTCTATTTCTGGAATAATTTCCCCGTCTCGATGAAGAACGATTGTCATTTCTTTTTCTGGAATCGTCATTTGCATCATCAGAGTTATCAGAGCCGGATTCAACAGGCTGCTGTTTTTCTCTATCATCGGCAGACGACTCTGCGGGATTCTCATCAACCGGCTCTTCCGCAGCGGCTTTTTTAACAGTGCGCTTGCGTTTGGCAACAGGCTTCGCCGGTTCTGAATCTTCAGTATTATCAGAAACGGAGTCGTCTCCACTTGTCTCATCGTTCTCTGTTTCAGTCTTTTTGGATTTAACTCTAACCGCTCTTTTACGCTTGGGTTTGACGACTTCTTCCTGAGCCGTTTCGACTTCGAGATCAAGTTCCGGTTGAGACGAATCTGAAATTTCAGCCGTGTTTTCTTCAACTAAAGGAGACTGATTCTTACGAATAATAGCCATGATTTCTCCAAATTATTTTCTATGTATATATAAAATATTGATTATTTTTTAGTAAATGATGTGAACCGGTATGCGGGAAGCACAAAAGAAATTCATTATTACTTAATTCAATATATTGATTCATTTATTAACTGTCAATAGTCAATATGCGAAATCAAATCAATAAGCATGGAGATAGCCTGCTTTGCAGTCTCACCTCTTATTGCGGCTCTATCGCCCTCGAAATGATAAATCCGGCTCAGGACCGTCCCCTTTTTTAAGGCGACACCTATCCAGACCGTTCCTACAGGCTTCTCAGCCGTTCCTCCGCCGGGACCGGCGATTCCCGAGACAGCTAGGGAACAATCAGCAGTGCTGCGCTTCAGCGCACCTTCAGCCATTGCCCTGACGGTTTCATCGGAAACAGCGCCGAAATGCTCCAGAGTCTCAGCCGGGACTCCAATCAGTTTCTCTTTGGAATCATTGGAATAGGTGATAAAACCACCCCAGAAAACTTCGGAACTTCCGGCCATATCGGTCATTATCTTGGCAATAAGCCCGCCTGTACAGGACTCGGCAGCTGTCATTGTCATATGTCTCTCCAACAGGAGGTGATAAAGCGATTTTGCCGAAACCGAAAGATCAGACACTCTTAACCGACTGTTTCAGCTGAGATACCGTAGCGGAGAATATATCGATGTCTTCCGGGTTGCGGATCATCTCACATTCCCCATCAAACTCAACACCTTCGGCCACTTTGAGATTAGGAGTCCGGATATTACCGAATATCTTTCCGCTTTCCAGCATTTCAAGCTTTTCGGAAGCCTCAATGTTTCCGATAACTTTTCCGCCGACAATAATGGTGCGAACTTTAATCTGAGCTCTCACTTCAGCGTCTTTTTCAATATATAGGAAACCGTCCGATTCAATATTCCCCTCAAAAAAACCGTCAATTTTCAGAGAGTCATTAAATCTCATCGTTCCTTTAAAGGATGTTTCACTTCCGAGTACTGTTGAATTGTTTTCTGTCATTATTCTATAACCTGTCTGCCAGCCCCGAATGGACTACTTTGATGTCATTACGAACACGCCATCCCAATCTTCAGATGGCGGATTGCTCATATAATGTTTACATCTGGCATAATACACTTTCGAAGGACCATCGTCACTATCAATTTTCAAAGCCTGGGCGAATTTTTTGATGGCTTCACCGAAAGACCGCTCTTTATAGAGGACTCTACCCTCTTCGAATAGAGCGATTACTTTCTTTTTCTCTTCGGAAACCATATAAACTCTCCTAATTCAGGACTTTACTGTCGGTATTATTCCATTTACTGAAATGTTTTTCAAAATGCTCGTCGAGATCCTCGAGAGACAGCTCGTATTTTTTCAACTCCGCATCACGGCTCTGAAGCTGAATGATTTCATCTTCGAGACCGGCTATAGCCGACAATGTTGTTTCACATTCAAGCTTAACGCTTTCAGAGAACTTCTGCACAGCCTGGGCATCTTTTATATCGAGCTTCTTGACATCTTCGAGAAGATCGGTAACAGGTTTTTTAAGATGCTCTGTAAGATAAACAAGCGATTTATTTAAAGACTCATAGACAGCCATTCTTCTCTCTCTGTGAGAGATCTGATTAATTACGGCGCTATGACGCAAAACAGCTCTGATGCGCGCCAGAACTTCCGAAAAGTTGAAGGGTTTAATTATATAATCGTCAATACCGAGTTCAAAACCCTCGACCTTGTCTTTCACTTCATCCATGGCGGAAAACATGATTATCGGTATATTCTTGTACTCTTTATATTTATCGCTTTGCTTGAGAAGCTTAGTGATCTCCCAGCCAGTAAGTCCCGGCATAATATTATCAAGGAGTATCAGGTCCGGATTTTCATCCACGACTTTCTGAAGTCCGGATTCGCCGTCATCTGCCAGGGAAACGTCAAACCCCAGTCTGGTCAGCATAACTTCAAAGAGTTCGAGATTGATTCTTTCATCGTCTATAATCAGTATTTTGTTGTTAGTATCCATGTCATACCCCTCTTTGCTATTGTCCTATACAACATTTGACTTGTCAACTTATCAGTTGTCTGCAGGTGAATATCAATTGAACGGATAAAAAAAAAGACTCAGTCCAGGTTTCCCCGAACGGAGTCTTTGTTTTTATTGAGCATCGGGTTCTTTTCTCAGATCCCATGCCAGGGTTTTCAGCTCTTTACCGGGCCTGAATACTGTCACTCCGTGGCTTTCCACGGGAACGACTTCGCCGGTTTTCGGATTTCGGGCTTTTTCCCGCCCTTTCCGGGTCCTGATTTCAAAGGTCCCGAATCCGCGAAGTTCAACGATGCGGTCATCTTCAAGCGCTTGTTTTACTTCTTCAAAAAACTTATCAATTACAGTGTGTATATCTTTACGGCTGATTCCTGAATCTTCGTAGATATGCTCAATAATCTCAGCTTTTGTTAACTTGACATCTGTCATGCGTTACTCTGGTCTGCACTCAGACTTTAAGAAGCCATTCCTACAAGAACTTTGTGAAGTCTTGATTTCTTACGTGCAGCAGTATTTTTGTGATACACACCTTTACCGGCAGCCGTGTCGATAAGCTTAACAAATTTCTTGAAGTTTACCTCCGCAGCTTCGCGGTCATGTTTTTTTACGGCAACCTCAAAAGCTTTGATGCTGGTCCGCACTGAACTCTTGATAGTTTTATTCCGCATTCTGCGTGTGAGACTCTGTCTGTGTCTCTTCGCAGCATTGAGTGAATTAGGCAAATTCTTACCTCCAATATTTTAATGCCCTACATAAAGTACGACGTCTGAAAAAATTACCAAATAAACCGCCCCATGTCAATATGAATTGCATTAGTGACCGTCTATTTACCGGATAGAACATTCTGGGCTGAGATTGGATCTAAATCAAGGCAGGGCAACGAGTACGATGCGAGTGTACAAAAGTACAGGAGCAACGCACGCAGTTGTTCTAACGCAGAGTTAGATTCAAGATCAGCGCAGAAAAAAAAAAGGGGTGGCCTTTGACGCCTCCCCTCTCATTACTTAAACAGAAATTATCTGAAATCGCTAGGTTTTCTTTCCTGTCTATTGCATTTGTCGCATTCCGCGTGATGCTTCATTTTTCCATTAGCAAAAATGGATCTCATTTTAACTTCTCCACCACAGGGGCAGAAGAATTTATGTGTACCCGAAGTGGTACGGGCGTTTTTACTGACTCCAGCCATGATAAAACTCCTTATACAATACGGGGCATCTTATAAGAATAAAGTTACCCTGTCAATATACTATATCAATTTTCAGGAGAGACCGTCAATTTCCAGCTTCTCTTTTCGCTGTTGTATTCAAAAGAAGATGCGGGAATATCAAAAAACCTGCTACCTTCTCCGGAAACTTTTACTGTTCTAGAGAAGATATTTATCTCTTTGACAACATAATACACTTTGCCGAAATAAACTTTATTGCCTTCGGAAGGCAGTTTCTTTCTCTCTTCCTGATAATAATCATACTCATAGGAAAGACAACAGAGCAGACGGCCGCAGGGGCCTGAAATTTTCATGGAATTGAGAGAGAGGTTCTGATCCTTAGCCATTTTTATGGAAACCGGCCTGAGGTCATCCATGACACCGTGACAACAGTAGTCACGTCCGCATACTCCGAGACCGCCTAGAACACGGGACTCATCGCGGACTCCGATCTGTCTCAATTCTATCCTCATCTTAAAAATGGAAACCAGATTTTTTACAAGTTCGCGGAAATCAACCCGGGCTTCAGCTGTAAAAAAGAAAAGGACTTTTGCCTCATCGACCAGGTAGTGAGCCCCTACAAGCTTCATATCCAGTTTCTGCTCCCTGATGCGATCACGGCAGATTTTAAAGGCTTCTTCTTCCTTCTGGTTATTTTGCTCTTTCTTCTCAAGATCTTCTTCGTTTGCCTTGCGTATATAACGTTTCAGGTCTTTTTTGCTGCAGTTTTTCTGGCCGCAGCACACGGGACCGAGAGCGGAGACGAGATCTCGTCCATACCTGGTTTCGATGATGACTTTCTCCCCTTTTTCAAAGGAGATTCCCGCATCAATTTCGCAAATTTCAGTTTCACCTGAATAATCTATTTTAAAACGATAGGGAATTTTTTCTACGGTGGATTCCACCATTTCATCCCTTTCGACTACTGCTTCCTTTTCCAAAAGAAAACTCCTTCAACTCGTAAAATTCACCAGAAGACCGTAAATCTCATCAACTCCCCGAAGAATATCCATCTGATCCTTCTGGGAAGTGAGGATATAGGCTGCAAGTTTTTCCAGCTTCGTATCCACAACTTTGATAAGAGTATACTGCTTCTGTTCCATTGTCCTGGGATTTCTTATCCCCGCAACGGTTTCGGCTTCTATGCCATTTTTGACTACGTAATTGAAGAAATGCTTGATCGATTCACGATACTTCTTCAAATTGGCTAATGTCTGTTCGCTTTTCAGCGTTTCTCCGATCTGATACAGATCATCCAGTATTTCTTCCAGCTTTTCATGTTCTGCCGACAGAGTCCCGAGGGTTCCATTTCCCGAAACAGAATCCTGAGAGTCTGCAAGGAGTGACCCGAAGGTATGTACCTTACCGGCTTTTTTCTCATCTTTCTTTCTCTTCCCCTTTTTATCGGGATTAAGATGGAACGCCGCGGATGAAGGAAATCCTATTTTTTCCACGAGAGAAACTCAGCTTTTGCCTTATCCTCTTTTTTTTCCTCTGATGTACCCCAATCGGGTTTATACTCCGAAACAGCTGCACCTTTTCTGTGCTCGTAAGTGGAGGCTTCACCAGAGAGGACCCGGCATTTACCATTGAAGATGACGCCCTCTTCGATAATTATTCCCGGAGCTTCTATATTTCCGAGAACCATACCGGTTGAGAGTACCACGACTTTCCCCGTTGAATAAATATTTCCTTTAACGACTCCGCCTATTACGACTGAGCCGGCATTTATACTGCACTTGACTCTTCCCGATTTGCCGATCAGAACTTTTCCGTCTGTATTGATGCTGCCGGTAAAATCACCGTCGATTCTGAGGAGCCCCGATAGATTCAGTTCACCGTCAAAACGCGTGCCTTTACCGACAAGGGAATTGATATAGGAGTTATCTTTGCTGTTACTCATTATTTATACTCTTCAATCGTCCATTTAATGACTTCATATGCATTGTCCGTCATATTGATAAACTTGGCGGGATCAAGAACCTGAGAACCGATCCGCACTTCGTAATGAAGGTGGGGACCGTCGGACAGACCGGAGTTACCCATTGTTCCGATAACATCCCCCTGTTTCACTTCCTGACCTTCTTTAACGTATATATTCTGCATATGGGCGTATTTCGTATCAAAACCGTACTTGTGCTGAATGACCATATAGTGGCCGAAACCGTTCTTCTCATAATCGACCAGAGTCACCTTGCCGTTTGCCGTGGCGACGATCGGCTGACCCATTCCGTATCCCAGATCAAGTCCCTTATGAAGATACCATTCTCCGGTAAAGGGGTGAATCGCCGGACCATAGGGATTCGTAACCCTTCCGCGAACGCCTTTCAGAGGCCATAAGGTAGGGATATCAGTCAAAAGGGCTTTCTGAGAGAGAAGCACATCGGTTATCTCATTGAGCGGCTCAATGGAATTATCGAGAGACATTCTGAGTTTTTTCAGATCTCCCACTTCATTGTTTGAATTGCTGTCCGTTTCGATCATATTGACGAAATCGGAAAGGTCGCCCTGAGAACGGGCCAGAGATTCGTTGGCACTGCTGTCGATTCCGAGAGAAGTGAGCGTTTTACTCAATGTCTCATTAAACGAACCGGCAACTTTCATAAGTGAATCGATCTCTTCCCGGACGACTTCCAGACTGGCTTCGCTGTTCCGCAGATTGCTCCGGCTGGCCATGAGCTGCTGACGGTTGCCTGTATAATGGGTTGAGAACCAGAAAAAAGCTCCAAGCAGAGCCAGAACGAAAACTCCCGAAAAGACGAGAGTGAAAAGAGATATCTGAATATTAACAACTTTTTCTTCGGAATGAGGAATGAACATAACTGTCAGTTTCCGGCGACCCGCTTTAATGAAGCGGACAAAAAAATTATCCCGTCGACTTGTCATGGAAAGGAGATTATCGTCCTTTTTCTTTCTATCCCTCATGGTTTTTTATATCCTGATCGCATAAAAGATGCTCGCATGTATTATAATAGATTTTCGGCACTTGGATTTTATACCATAATAGCTTATTTAAGCAAGATTATCCCATCTTTTACCAATTAAGTCAAATTTAATAGTATTGGCTCTGTACAACCCAGGCTTTTGATACGATAATAAGGCCATCATCCATTTTAAATTATAAGCGGTACAATATGAATTATTTTGATACTCACGCTCATATCGGGCTTATACACGAAGATCCGATCGAACAGTTACTCATAGTGAAAGAAGCAGCCAGAGAAGGTGTCAAAGGCATTATAAGCATCTGCAATAATCTGAGGGATTTTCCCGAAATTTACGATAATCTGTCATCTGCATCCAATGTCTATTTCAGTGCCGGCGTATCCCCTTCTGAAGTTGATCATCCCGGTAAAGACTGGCAATACGTGCTGACCGGATTTCTCAAACAGAACAAAGTTGTCGCGCTAGGCGAAACTGGTCTCGATTATTTTAAAAAATACGGCGATAAGAACTCCCAGGTGGAGCTGTTCATTCAACAGCTTGAGATTGCCGATCACTACGAACTCCCCGTTATCATTCACAACAGGAATGCGGGAGATGATATTCTCGATATTCTCAAGACGAAGCTTCCCGACAGAGGAGGTGTTCTCCACTGCTTTTCCGAGGATTGGGGCTTCGCGAAAAAAGCTCTGAGCCTGCACGATAATCTCTACATCTCTTTTGCGGGAAATCTGACATACAAAAATGCCAAGAACCTTCATGAGACAGTAGCCAATATGCCTCTGGACAGAATCGTAATAGAGAGCGAAAGCCCCTTTATGATCCCTGCGGAACATCGCGGAAAGAGAAATAAACCCAAATATCTTCCATCTACAGCCGATTTTGTAGCCCAGATCAGAGATACAGACCTTGAAACGATTTGCGAAAGCCTTTATGAAAATTCATTGAGGCTATTCAATATCGATGGAAAATAGAAAGAATTTATACAAACCTGTTAAAATAGGAAAGCTGGAGGTGCCGGGAAATCTTTTTCTGGCACCTCTTGCCGGTTATACGGACCGGGCTTTCCGCAGAATCTCCCGCGAAATGGGAGCAGACTTCACCTACACAGAAATGATCTCTTCGGAAGCTGTCGTCAGAGGGAATGACAAAACACTCGACCTGGCGGAAAAAGCGCCGAATGAGGAGATTTACGGTATCCAGATTTTTTCCGGCAGCGCGGAATCCGCCGCCGGTTCTCTGGAAAAACTCCTGCCCTTCAACCCCTCGGTCATTGACCTGAACTGCGGCTGTCCCGTTCCCAAAATAATCAAATCCGGTGCGGGATCGGCTCTTATGCAGAATCCTGAAAAAATCCGGGAGATAGTCAGAGCGCTGACATCTCTGACCGATATTCCCGTAACAGTTAAGATCCGTTCCGGCTGGACTTCCGACACAATCAATTATCTCCAAGCGGCGGAAATGGCATTGGAGGGAGGCGCCTCTCTCATATCAATCCATCCCAGAACGAGAGCGCAGGCTTACAGCGGGAAGTCGGACTGGTCATGCATAAAGAAGCTGAAAGAGGAGTTCGATGTTCCGGTTATCGGTTCAGGTGATCTCTACTCCGGTGAAGATGCCAGAAGGATGCTGGAAGAAACGGGTTGCGACGCCGTGATGTTCGCCCGGGGAGCCATCGGCAATCCTTTTGTTTTTGCTGAATCCAAAGCGGTTCTGACAGGAGAATCCCGGACCGCACCCACAGAAGAGGAAAGAGTCGAAGCCGCTTTCCGCCACTTCGATTACGCTGTAGCCTACATCGGTGAAGAACGGGCAGTCAAAGAGATGAGAAAGCATCTCTGCGCTTATACAAAAGGCATTCAGGGCGGCTCGGCTTTCCGGAACAGGATCGTCCACGGCACTTCGGTCCGGGAATACAAAGAAATGTTTGATGAATTTCTCGGGAGCCTGCGCTTGTGACCGGAAAAAAGAGAATCAGAGATCGCAGGAATCCGGGATTCCATCATAATGACTGAATTAGAACTTTTAAAGTTTCGGAAACAAATCGAAGAGGGTATTGAAGAGATTCTCCGGCGCATGCCTTTTTTGAAAGAGGAAGCCAGGGGCAATCCCTACAGCTGCAGTATTGGAAAAGTGAGTTGGATGGATTCCCAGAATGACAAAGGAATCAGCGAGCAGCTCCTCAGGGAGAGCAAACTCCGCCTTGAAAAACTGCGGAACGCCATGATGCGCATAGAGAACGGTACTTACGGCATATGCATCCGCTGCGGGAATGCTATCCCCCCCGGCCGTCTTGAGATTATCCCCGAAGTTCTTCTATGCCTTTCCTGCGCCGAAAAGAAAAAGTGATTATCTGATAAACCTGTTCTGCCCCGGGAACAGGGAAAGCAATTCTCCAGGCTTAAAAATGAGCGGTAAATAATTATTCCAGACTTTCAAGAAAGAGGATTTCCCTCCTGGTCCACCGGGGCGGAGAGGGATTGTTTTTCAGGACGGATCTGTTCAGTTCCAGCGCTTTAGCGGGCTCTATCCAGACAGGTGTCATCTCTAGCGCCTTTTCATAATCATCGAGGTTCTGAACCGTCTGTTCTCCTGTATCAACTTCGCAGGAATAATAATGAGAATTCATCCGGAAAAAATCCATATCAGGTTCCGCGGCCTCGGAAAACTCCGAAATTAATGCAATTTGCGGCCCCATATCCGAAATGATATAACCGCTTTCCTCCAGTATTTCCCGGCGAAGAGCCTCTTCGTGATTTTCTCCTGCTTCGATCCCGCCACCGGGAAGTTTATAGTCTCCGTTCTGAGGCGAATGAATAAAAAGGACCCTGTCTCCGCTCCTGATATAAGCTCTGACAGCTTCTCTGGTAAAACTGTTTCCCTGAAGATTAAGCGATTTCTGATGATGAAGTTTCAGTTCTATCATGATTCCTTCCGGTTTTTATAAAATACTGCCACATGACCTCTAAACCGGTCTATATAAAGGCTGACATCAACGGTTCAATAAATTAAAAGATGTCAGATAGATTTTATAAATCAGACAGCCTCTATACTGAGGCTGTCCTGTTAATGCAATAACTTAATACAGATTAAATGAAAGAACAGATGAGATCGCCCATCGAAGAGGTGCTGATGATCTCATCGCCTGCTTTTGCGATATCGCCGGTCCTGTGTCCATCGGCAATCACTTTATCGACAGCTTTCCTGATAGCCGTTGCCGCTTCAACTTTTTCGAAAGATGTTTCCAGCATCATGGCGAGCGACAGAATCTGGGCGATTGGATTGGCCTTACCCTGTCCGGCGATATCGGGGGCACTTCCTCCCGCCGGCTCGTAAAGGCTGATTTCCGCCCCGAGAGAGGCTGAAGGGAGCATGCCCAGAGAGCCGCAGATGGCCGCGGATTCGTCGGAGAGAATATCTCCGAATAGATTGGAAGTGAGTATGACATCGAACTGAAGCGGATTGAGCATCAACTGCATGGCCGCATTGTCCACATACATATGCTCGAGCGTCACTTCGGGATAGTCCTTAGCCACTTCGATAACGACTTTTCTCCAGAGCTTGGAACTGGAAAGAACATTGGCTTTATCGACCGATGTCACTTTTCCCCTTCTCATTTTCGCCTGCCGGAAAGCGACATGGGCGATCTGCTCAACCTGCTCCCGCGTATAGATCATCGTATCGAAAGCTTCTTCATCGGTGAGTTTTTTCGGCTGGCCGAAGTAGATGCCGTGGGCCAGCTCCCGGACTGTAAGCAGATCGACTTTCCCTGAAAGCACTTTGGGAGAAAGAGGAGAGCTTTCCTTCAGTTCTTCATAAACGACTGCCGGTCTCAGGTTGATATAGAGGCTCAGGAGTTTTCGCAAAGCCAGAAGTCCTCCCAGTTCGGGAGTTAATTCCGGTGCCAGGTTATCCCATTTTGGCCCGCCGATACTGCCGAGCAATACGGCATCGGATCCCAAAGCCAGTTTCTGTGTTTCTTCGGGAAGGGGATGACCTGTGGCATCGATGGCCGCTCCGCCAATCAGCCCTTTTTCTATTTCAAGCTTGAAGCTGAATTTTTCTTCAGTTTTGTGAAGCACTTTCAGGGCTTCATCCATAACTTCCGGGCCTATACCGTCTCCCGGCAATACTGCAATTTTATCTGCCATTCTATATGTTTCCTTTCTTCTGATTAGTCCATTTTATCCATGCGGTCCAGCGCACAGAGAAGAGCTTTAAGCGAAGCGCCATTAATGCTCGGGTCGACTCCGACCCCGAATCGTCCCTGTCCGTTTTTATTGACCATCTGAATATAAGCCACAGCCTGGGAATCGGCTCCTTCGGTCAGAGCGTGCTCGCTGTAGGAACTGAGTCTGACGCCCTCCTCAAGATGACCCGATTCGATAAGTGCGTGGAAAAAGGCGTCGATAGGACCATTTCCATGGCCGGTCATCTCAAATCTCTCACCCTTCTCTTCCATTGTGGCGATGATTTCAACGGCATTGTGAACGTCGGTTGCTTCATCGTCATCGAGTATAGCATTGATTTTATACTTGTGGAGTTTCAATCTCCGCCCGTCGGTGAGATACTCTTTGTTGAATACATCGTATATCTCATCGCCTTTGAGCTCATCGCCCCGTTCATCGGTGATTCTCTGAATAATGGCGCTGAACTCGGGATGCATGGCTTTGGGAAGCTTGAGACCATACTGATCTTCCAGAACGAAGGCAACTCCGCCTTTTCCGGACTGACTGTTGATTCTGATAATGGCCTCGTATTCCCTCTGCAGGTCCGCCGGCTCGATAGGCAGATAAGGAAGGTCCCAGATCCTGCTATCGGATTTCCTGTATTTTTCCAGACCTTTCCGGATAGCGTCCTGATGGGAACCGGAGAATGCCGTATAGACAAGTTCTCCTGCGTAGGGATGGCGCGGAGGAACTGTCATCTTTGTGCACCGCTCGTAGACTTCGATCAACCTGTTGATGTCACTGAAATCCAGTTCAGGGTCGATTCCCTGGGAGTAAAGATTCATGGCCAGCGTGATGATATCCACATTTCCGGTTCTCTCTCCGTTTCCGAAAAGCGTTCCCTCAACCCTGTCCGCTCCGGCAAGAAGTCCCAGTTCCGAGGCGGCTGCTCCGGTCCCCCGGTCATTGTGAGTGTGGAGGCTTATTATCAGGTGCTCGCGCCTGTTGATATTGCGGCACATCCACTCGATCTGATCAGCATAAATATTGGGAAGTGACATTTCCACGGTGGCGGGCAGGTTTATTATCAATTTATTCTCTTCATCGGGGTCGATAATCTCAATGACAGCATCGCAGATCTCTTTGGCGAAATCGAGCTCCGTTCCGGTGAAACTTTCCGGTGAGTACTCATAGCGGATTTCCGTATCGCTGTGTTTCGCGGCAATCTCCTTTATGAGTCTGGCGCCCTCCACAGCTATTTCTATAATCTCTTCGCGGCTTTTATTGAATACCACATCTCTCTGAACTGTAGAAGTTGAATTATAGAAATGGATAATCGCTTTTTTGGCCCCTTTAATGGCCTCAAAAGACCGCTCTATCAAATGAGCTCTTGCCTGAGTGAGAATCTGAACCGTTACATCCTCCGGTATGCGGTTTTCATCTATCAGACGTCTGAGAAACTCAAACTCTGTTTCGGAAGCGGAGGGGAATCCGACTTCGATCTCTTTGAACCCCAGGGACAGGAGTAGTTCAAACATTTCAATCTTTTCTTCAACGCTCATGGGAACCGGCAGCGCCTGATTACCGTCGCGTAGATCCACACTGCACCAGCCCGGTGCTTTCGTGATTGATTTGTCTGGCCATTGCCGATCGGGAAGATCGACAGGCTTGAATGCTCTGTACTTCCTGTAATTCATAATGTATCTCCTGTCTTTTAGGGGTGTCCTCTTCTCTTTTTTAAGAAGATGATGCGATATTCGCTGTCCTCTCAAAATAATGAATGAGAAAAAAGGTGTCCAAACTTTTATCACATTATTTTTGAACATAGCTTTTTTGTCCAGTTTAAAAGCGTACTTTTTTTAAAAATACTAATGTCTTTGAAGTATTTGTTAAGAAAATAAAAAATCAATGGGTTTTGAACATGGGAAATCGTGCTTCTGTGAAAACTCTCTACGTTTTTCGGAGTGAAAAAGAATTGACTCAATTAGATATTTAGATTATTTTCTAATCATCTAACCAAAAAGAGGAAAACATCATGTCCAATAAAGCGAAATTGTTTGTATTGCTGACCTTTGCTTTCAGCTGGTCTATTGTTCTGATTTTTAAACTGAGCGGTCTTGAATGGACCGGAACCACCTCTCTGTCCGTAACCCTTCCTTTTATGTTTACTCCCCTGCTGTCGGCAATAATTGTCAGGAAGGGGATATATAAGGAGAAAAAGATATTCTCTGAGGCGGTGTTGATCAAGCCCAACCGCTGGTTTGCCGCGGCATGGATAATTATGCCTGTTCTCGCCCTGGCAACCATGGCTGTCAGTCTTCTTATGCCGGGAATATCCTTCTAACCTTCCATGGACGGCTTACTTGATCAGTTCAGAGGCAGAATACCGGCAGACCAGTTACTTCTGATCGAAGAACAGATCCTAAACGCACCGATACACCCGATATGGATCGCTCTCATTCAGGGTATGATCGCCGGAATAACAATCAATGCCATAGCGGGATTCGGCGAGGAATACGGATGGAGGGGACTTCTATACTCTGAAACCGGACATTCAGGATTCTGGAAAACATCGCTGTTAACCGGACTGATATGGGGAATCTGGCACAGCCCGATTATACTCTACGGCCACAATTATCCCGATCATCCCGTCATCGGGGTTCTGATGATGACTATCTGGTGTCTGCTTCTGGCACCGGTTTTTACCTATATCCGGTTCAAATCCCGCTCTGTGATTGCCGCATCGATTCTGCACGGAACCCTCAACGGAACGGTTGGTATGGCTGTCATGACCGTATCGGGCGGGAGTGATCTGACCAGAGGAATGACCGGACTTTCGGGATTTATTGTTCTAGCCATAGTCAACCTGATTCTGATTCCTCTGGTACAAAAAGAAAAGGAGCTCTGGGAGCTCCGGTTCAATCCATAACCGCCGTTAACCGGCAGACCAGTGATGCCCTCTGGTTGAATACACAAGCCTCCATATTCGGAGGCTTGCCAAAGACTGCGATCATTTGAGCAGTCGTCCTTCTTGATAATAATGATTCCGTGTAATGTGAAGAATCACTTTGCAGACCAGTGCTGCCGTCTGGTTTCATACATCAATATCCCCGCAGCAACGGAAACATTGAGAGAATCGACATGACCTTCCGTGGGAATCTTGATAAATCCGTCACAGTTTTCCCGGACAATCCGGCTCATCCCCGAGCCTTCGCTGCCCATGACAATGGCGGTTCTGCCTTTCAGCTTCAGATTGTAACAGGCCTCCCCTTCCATATGGGCTCCGTAAATCCAGAAACCGCTTTCCCCCAGCTGCTTCATGGCTCTTGTCAGATTGGAGACAGTCGCGACGGGAACCCAGTTATTGGCTCCGACTGAGATTTTTGAAACGACAGCGTTATCCGATGCGGAACGCCTCGAGGGAATGATCACCAGATCGGCATCGAACTGATCGGCCGATCTCAGAATGGCAGCGTAATTGTGAACATCGGTTATGCCGTCGAGAATCACCACGAGGGCATTGTCCTTATCAAAAGTCCGGAGGAAAGAATCGAGATCCACATCGGTCGAACTGCCGCCGGTTTTTTTCCCGTAGAGGGCGAATCCCTTATGTCCGGGACATTTTTTATCCATTTCCTCGCCACTGATCGACTCGACTCGTACCGAAGCCTTTCCGGCAAGCTCTCTCAGCTGATCAATTCTTTTGTTCTTTCGTGAGAGAAACAGTGTCCCTTCAAAGTTCTTCTTTTTCAGAGCTTCCTCTACTCCGTGGAAACCAGTTATATATTCGCTCATTCCGATCCGTATTCCTTTTTCTGATCCACAATTCCGTCGAAGTCGGTATCACGTTCATAGGATTTCATAAACATCCCTTTGTATAGATGAACCCAGATATCGATCTTGCCGTCTCCGTTGGAGTCAATTTCCTGTCTTTCCAGGCCTTCTTCGCCGTAAAAATAATAAGTATCGATTAAACCGTCCAGATCAAAATCATATTCCTCGTAATCGGTTCTGCCTTCGGAATCGAAGCGTATGACCCGGTCGACTACGCCATTGTAATCGGAATCCACCGTAATCTTCATATGACCGTCGGCAAAATCTTCTATCCACTTGTCAGCCTCCCCGTCGTCATTCGTGTCATAGGCACTGACAGCCTGACAGACAAGCGGAGTCGACAGAAAGAATAAAAGATATAAAATATTTTTCATATAAACTGCACCTCATGACTATTTTCGGCATATGGGAAATTTCCTTGACATCACCTATTATTTAGATTATTTTCTAAATATCTAAACCTAGAGGGAGACAGATATGAACGATTTGTTCAAAGCCCTGGCTGATCCGACGAGAAGAGCTATACTCGACGAGCTGAAAAAGGGTGACAAGAATGCCGGGGAAATACGGGACTGTTTCAATATTACCGGCGCCTCTATCAGCCATCACATGTCCATTCTTCACAATGCCGGACTGGTTCTGAGGGAAAGGCAGGGGCAGCAGATTATCTATTCTCTCAATACAACGGTCTTTCAGCAGCTGATCGAATGGATTTATAATATAAAAGGAGAATCAGATGAAAATTAATAAATTCATCCTGGCGCTTATAGTGCTTTCGATGGCGGGAACAGCGGTTATATACGGGAGTCTTCCGGAGAGAATCGCTCTCCACTTTAATATCAACGGAGAGGTAGACCGGTGGGGAGGACGGGCTTCCATATGGATAACAGCCTCTATCCCCCTGGCTGTTTATCTGCTTCTGCTCTTTGTTCCCCGGATCGATCCCCGCCGGGACAGCTACAGTAAACACACGAGAGGCTACGCCATCCTCGCCAATACCATCACTCTCTTTCTCATCGGACTGAACTGGTTTACCATCCTCTATTCCCTGGGATATGACTTAAGCGTTCAAATGTATGTTCTTTCGGGAATCGGCATTCTCTTTATGATCATAGGCAACCATCTTCCCAATGCCAGGCAGAACTACACTTTTGGAATCAGAACGCCCTGGACTCTGGCCGATGAGACAAGCTGGGTAAAAACCCATAGGCTCGGGGGAATCGGATTTGTCGCGACAGGAGTAATTGCCATTGTAGCGGCCTGGCTTCCCGGTCTTTTCGCTTTCATCATTTTTCTGACAGCATTGGTTATCCTGCTCGCGCTGATCTTCATCTACTCCTACCTTGTATTTAAAAGACAGAGGGCCGGGAGATGAGGGTTGTCATTCAGCGGGTGTCCCGCGCTTCTGTTGAAATCGAAGGCAGGACCAAAGGTCAAATCGGAAAGGGTCTGCTTCTCTTTGCGGGAGTCGGTCCTGAGGATAAGGAAGAGGATGCCCGCTGGCTGGCGTCCAAGATTACAACCATGAGGATTTTCGAAGACGGCGGTGGTAAAATGAATTTGTCTGTGAAAGATGTGGAGGGCGATATTCTTCTAATCAGCCAGTTTACTCTCTACGCTTCGACCCGAAAGGGAAACCGCCCCTCCTTTAACGGCTCTGCTCCACCGGAAGTCGCTGTTCCTCTTTACGACATTTTTCATAGGGAACTGACAGGGATTATGGGTAAGGATGTTCCCTCGGGAGAATTCGGCGCCCATATGAATATTGACCTGCGCAATGACGGTCCGGTAACGATTATAATGGACAGCAGAGAAAGGAAATAATTTTGACAGAAGCTCTGTATTACGAGAAAAAGAAGAACGGTTCGGTCCGCTGCCGCCTGTGCCCCCACAACTGCCTGATTGAAAAAGGGGAAAAGGGGTTCTGCGGCGTCCGGAGAAACGACGGCGGCACTCTATACGCTCTGACCGACAGCCGCGTGATTTCCGTCGCCTGCGATCCGGTTGAAAAAAAACCACTCTACCATTTTCTTCCCGGCTCGCAGGCCTTCTCCCTGGGAGGTTTGGGATGCAATCTCATTTGCCGCCATTGCCAGAACCATGAAATATCCCAGACGAGAGACGACCGGGCCATAGACAGTCTTTACACTCTTGAACCGGCTAAGATTGTCAGAGAGGCGCTGGCCCGCAATTGCGCCATGATCGCCTGGACATACAACGAGCCGACGATCTGGTATGAATATATTAAATCCACCTCTCTTCTGGCGAGGAAAGCCGGAATCAAAACGGTTCTGATAACCAATGGCGTTATCAACAGAGAACCTCTGGAAGAACTTCTGCCGTTGATCGATGCCTACCGGGTCGATATAAAGGGATTCAGCAATGAATTTTACAGAGATCTGACAGGCTTTCCCTTTCTGGAAATTGTAAAGAAAAGCATCGAAACGGCTTACGCACAAGGCGTACACATCGAACTGGTTACAAATATCATCCCCGGTATGAACGATCGGGAAGAAGAGATCGATCAGTTGATTTCCTGGATAAAAACCGGCCTTTCCCCCGCAGTTCCCTGGCACGTTACCGCTTACCATCCGGCCTATAAAATGAACAGACAGGCCACACAGGCTTCGTCTCTGGAAAAAATACGAAACCGCGGACTTGAGGCGGGTCTGAAACATATTTATCTGGGCAATGTGTACAGCGATTCCGGTTCGGATACATTCTGCCCCTCATGCGGCTCGACTCTGATCCGCCGGACGGGTATGGCCATAAGGGAAAATATCATGGAAAAAGACTGCTGTCCCCAATGCGGACATAAACTGGAAATGTTTCAATATGTATAATTTCTCTGACACGAGCTTTGATTTTTTGCATTTTTGATAGTACTATACATTCATGGATATCAAAAAGTACAAAAGAATGTATGACGAAATATGGCCCTATGCCCAAACATTCAAGCTTGACCTGAAGCAGGAGTGTCTGAACAAAGGGATTCCAGAAACGCTTATTGATAAGTTTATGAAAGCCGACAGCCAAATCGATTTCCTGACGGAAATAGACGATAAATTCAGACGCTGATTATTTTTTCCCAGTATCCCACATCGATCCATCTACCGAACTTGAAACCGACCTCATGGAAATGACCGCATTTTGTAAAACCCGATTTCTCATGGAGTCCCGAGCTGCCGTCATTGGGAAGAGCGATGACCCCGTATAGACAGTGGAACCCCCGTTCCTCCATGTTTTTTATAAGGTGATTGTATATCTTCGAACCGACACCCCTGCCTGTCCAGTCTCTGTGGACATAAACCGTGAGTTCGGCGGAAAACCGGTATGCAGACCTGACCCGCCAGGGTGAAGCGTAGGCATAGGCAATGACATTTCCATCCTCTTCGAGAACGAACCAGGGGTGAGTTGATGTTATCTTTTCAATACGCCCGGCCATCTCTTCTTCCGATACAGTCTCCTCTTCGAAAGTGATTACCGTATCGGTCACATAGTAATTGTATATGCCGCAAATGGATCGGGCGTCTGTCAGTTCAACAGATCTTATATTCATAAAGAATACTTTAAATGAAAATCAATTGAAGTAGAAGACCATATTATCGTCATTCTGATCGGAGTTTGTTCTGTAAGCCATGGACATTACATTTTCAAGATCCAGTTTCGCATAAACGGCTCCGAGCTGCTCCTTGGTCTCATACATGCGCAGCGATTTCTTTTTATCTTTCAGATACCGCTGAAAAAATACGAGGGAGCCTGCAGCTTCTTCATTGAGATGTTTTATATTGGATAGATCAAGTATGACCAGATTGTGCTCTTCCGATTCCTGATAGAGAGATTCCAGGGTGTTGTAGAGATGGCTTCTGTTCAAATCGTTTCCGTTAAATATAACAACTAACAGATCATTCAGTTTAACGCTTTTCATCCTGTCCTCCTTAAAAAGGTTCTAATAATTAATAAGCAAATTTCATACCATCCTTTAAAGTCCCATCAGTGGCATCTAGAGAAGCAAATAGAGGGAAATGTGCAACCAATTCATACAGGGAAGAGCAAAATCAGCAATTATTCTTGACAGAGAGAGTCATTATGACACACATTTTCATACTGGTTAAAAAAAGAGGGATCGAAATAGCCCGATATCCCTTGACCGGATGCTGTTTATTTCCAGAGATTCTTCAAGCGAGATAATTCTGAAGTTCATATATTCTCCGGGAGAAAACTGGGCGACCTTGTCCAGATCGGCGGATATGACCTGAAAGATGCGGGGATAGCCGCCTACGGTCTGGCGGTGATAGAGCAGGATGATGGGACCGCCGGGCGTATACTGAATTGTTCCGTCGGATACAGCGTCAGAGACCATGTTCCCCCTTGCCGGGTAGCTGTTGCGCTTCCGTTCCAACCGGTACCCCATTTCATTGGAATCGCTGCTGATTTTCCAGGGATAGCTGGAAAAGTCTCGAGGGTCGGGAAAAGCTGACGATTCCGGTCCAGGGAGTATACGAATTTTCCCTTCCCTATCGTAGAAGGTAAAGGAAGCTGAAAAATCCCCTCTGCTCCGCCCCTCCAGTTTCTTCTTTTCTCCGCTATCGGTAACAGCTTTCCAGAGAAAATATGTCCGGAATCCTCTCCGGGCTTCGCTCATACGGATATATGTGCCGGCTTTGACATATGCAACCTCGCCGTGGTGAACGACAGTCCTTTGTCCGTCACAATCCAGAAAGACGTCTCTGACAGCTCCCGTTATGACAAAACAGAAAGGTTCAAGAACCTTCAGAACAGGCGGAATGATAATTTCCAGGGATTCTTCATAGTCATCACGGCCGAGCATGATATTTCCCGAAAGTACGGCGAGCCTGTCCATCGGACCGCCCGGAGAAATCCCCACATCCTGAAAACCGAATACAGGAGCTGACCTGAAATAAACAAGGCCCTGTTCCAGGATTTCAAAGGGTCGTTTCAGCATGGCGGTATAACCTTTGAGCCAGAACCAGGGCAATGGGAGAGTCGGAGTGGATGCAAATTGTTTGAGCCTCTATGGGATAATCTTTTCTCCCTTGAGCCGTAACGGCCCTGACGGAGCCTTTGTTAACCATTTGCTCGTACTGCTCCCAGGCTTCTTCAACTGTGGACAGGAAGGCCTCCGGTTCGCTGCGGGGGGTCAACACAAGCCGACGGGTGTTTTCATCCCAGGTATAGGTCCTTTCGGCAAAGGCTTCTTCAAGTACGGAGATTCCCCTTTTCGCACAGGCAAGGGCAAGGGCTGACCGGGAGGGACACAGGACGCGTTCTATCTCTTTCCCGCGGAACCACATGGCCAGCTGATCGGCCAGATCCTGTTCCGATGCCGAAAGGTTGTACAAGGCTCCATGAAGCTTAACAGTGCGGACATCCCCCATAAGCTCCAATTGTTCCTCAAGGGAATCGATCAGAGCTTCCCCATCCAGGCTGAGGGCTTTCCGCCCGAAGTTGTCCTTATCGGGAAAGGAAAGATGGGCGCTGATCTCCATCCCCTTTTCTCCGGCCAGTCTTGAGAAAAAACTGACAGACTCCCGGTCTCCCGCATGACCTCCGCAGGCAATGTTGGCTATGTGGATATGATTCATCAATTCAAGATCCACAGGATGAGCGATTCCCCGCTCGCCGATATCGCAATTTATTTTCATAGACGGGAAACCTCACAGAATTTTAGGGTATCCCCCGGACTTAGTTCCTTGAGCAGTTGAGGATCGGTATACCCGATAATATTCCAGCCTCCCGGTGAATCTTCAGGATATACGCCGGTTTGAGAACCTCCGATACCTACGGATCCGGCGCAGATTTTCAGACGGGGCGTATCGAGCCGGCGGGTTGCCAGTTTCCTGTCCAAACCGATCAGATACGGGAAATGGGGCCGGAATCCGATCATGGCGACCTGATAGGAGGGATAGGTGTGGCGTCTGATAATCTGTTTCACTGTCAAACCGGTCAGCCTGGATACGCGGTTCAAATCTTCTCCGCGATAGATAACGGGAATATGAAAACTTTTCCCTTTCCCGGAGGATGATTTTGCCTTCCGCAGTTGTGAAGCGATGACCGGCCAGAGCTCCTCTTCCATTACAACGCAATCGGTTTTCAGAGGATCGAAATGAAATGTAAGGGAACAATAGGAGGGAACGATATCATAAATAGACAGCTCCCCGGGCAGGGAGCTGTTTTTCATAGTTTTATAGAGCTTTAGAATTCTTCTGCTGGTCTCACGATCAATGCGGTCCCCTATTACGAAAGAGAGCGAACCGTCACCGAGGTTCTGAACATACATGAAAAGAATTCTACACGATGCCTTACATACTGTCGAGCAATTCCTGAAGCGGTTCCTTGACGGTGGAAAACTCGATTTGATTTTCCGTACAGAAATCCCGGACAGTCTGTGTTCTGGGACCGGCGGCCATCTGGAGAACAGTTTCGACCTGTTCCACTGTCAGCCCCCAGTCATAAAGATCGGCAAAGGTGGTTTTGCCTTTCACTTCCGCCAGTTCCGTTTCATCGTGATCTTCTGTTTCAGTCAGGACAGTTTCTCCCATATAATCATCGAGCGTCACAGCCCGTTCTTCCGCGATGGCCAGTTCCTCCTCCGTCAAAGCGCCCTCTTTTCTGAGAATGGCAATGGCGGGACGGGGTAAAGCGGTCGTTACTTCAGGAGTGTAAGGCAGCCCTTTATAGAGGGAGACAAAATAGCGCATGCTGTCGGTTCCGATTTCCATACCGTCTATAATGCCGAACGTGTCTTCAAACAATTTTATCTGGATAGCGACGGGGTTTTCCTCTGATGACAGACCGAAAGCCGCGGCGAGCGTATCAACGGGAATAGCGAATGCATTCTCGATATCTTCAAAAGAATAGGATCCCCGTATATCGGCGGGATTATACTCTCCGGCAAAATCTCCAGTTTCATATCTAACCGGTTCCTTTGAGCTTTCTGTAGCCCAGTAACCCGCTGCGACTGATATGGCGATGCCTCCGATCATGAGAATGATAAACGTCAAACCGGCTGTCAGACCTTTAATTTTCATCGCTTCCTCCTTTAAGAGCTGAAGTGTTAAATTCCAGTGTTCCGCTTACAGGGCAGACTCCGTCAGTAGATGTACACTCGAAACAGCTGATGCACTGATGGTTCATGATTTTTCCCTTCCGGGAAACCGGAATATTCATGGGACAGGCATTATCGCAGGCACTGCAGCTGATACAGGTGTCGGCATTTCGCCTCAACGCGAAAATCCGGATAAAATTGAAGAGGCCCAGCACCGCGCCGTAAGGACAGGCGTATTTACAGAAAGGCCTTTCAACAAACAGGGAAAGCAGAACAACAAGAAAGAGCGCGATAAAACCGGTTACAGCGACTTCTCCTGTCCAGAACTGAAAGAGAGCATAGTAAGGATCGAAATCGGCGAATATGATTTTCCCCGACCAGGCGGTCATAACGACGGCCCAGATAAGAACCAAATAGCGCAGAAATCTGAGATATTTATCATATTTATAGGGTATGAATTTGTTGTACTTTTTTTTGAAGATCTTACGGCCCAGTTTTCCAAGCCACTCCTGAAATGTACCGAAAGGACAAATCCATCCGCAGAAAATAGGTCCGACCAGTATAGCCGCTCCGAAAACGATCAACATGAGAACAAGACTTGATTCATGTATTTTTTGTACGAAAGTTCCCGTTGTAGCCAGATTGTAAAGCGTGACGACACCGCCGAAGGGGCAGACGGCATGTAGTGAAGCCTCCGCCACAAAGGGAATAGCCGTACCCGATTCAGCAAGGGTGTGATTGACGGCAATGAGCGCCGCCACAACAAAAAAAGCGATTTGTATCCATCGGCGCGCTTTGGCCTTTTTTTTCATTGCATGACTCCTTTTAGATTTCCGGCGAGGGGAACCATAAACCCGTACGCCATAAATATATTTTAGTAGAACGAAGATATTATTTCTTAATATATATGAAGGAAATGTGAACAGGGTATAAAGAGAATGTATTATTGAATTTTAAGCGTGCGAAGCCGGTTGATGGCTCCGGCCAGTTCAATCATTCGGAAACCGGCCAGATTTCCCGAGAGCAGAGAAGACAAACCATCCAGGCCGGCTCTTTCGATCTGTTTCTCAACAACTGCAAGAAGCTCTTGTATTGTCTTTTCACCGTTAAGTTTATCCTTAAGAAAGAGAATCGCTTCAGTTATCGCTTTTGTCTGAGACAACTCTTCCAACTGTTCCAGATCGGTCAGATCGATTACAGTCCGCCCCATATTTATCCGGCGAACCTCTCTGACAAACACGCTTTTCTTTCCATAATGGTTCAAAGGGTCGACAGAACCGGCAAGGGGAATTCTCATAGTAGGAGTAATATGGGTATCATTTCCCTCCATTCTCCGGGGAGAAGGAAAGGTACGGACTAATTCTCCGGCCCGCCCGGTTACATCGAGAGGAAGATAATCTTTCATCTGTATGACTGTCGTGGAATGAGAGAAATAGTCGCCCGATCCGCCCAGAACCAGAATGGTTGATACGCCGTTATCCTGGTAAAGCTGATCCACTCTGTCTATAAAAGGCGTTATAGGCTCATCTTCTTTAGCGACCAGTTCCTGCATCAGTCTGTCGCGAATCATGAAATTTGTCGCGCAGGTATCTTCGTCCATAAGCAGAACTTCCGCCCCGGCTTCCAGTCCTTCCATCAGCGCGGCGGCTTGAGATGTGCTGCCGCTGGCATTTTGAGTGGAAAAAGCATCTGTTCTTATGCCGCCCGGAAGATGATCGATAAAAGGAGAGATATTGACTTTTGCAACCGGTCTTCCGCTATATGAGCGGATTTTCAATGCGCTTCGCAGCGAAACAGCCATTTCCCGGCCGTCTCCGGGAATGTGATTATACACACCGGCTGCCAACGCTTTAAGCAGCGTCGACTTCCCGTGATATCCACCGCCTGTAATCAACGTAATTCCCCGTGGAACTGCCATTCCCCGGACTGCTGTTCCGTCGGGTAATGAGATGTTTTCCGCAAGACTTTCGGGAGAGGAGAAAGGCACGGCACAGCGGGATTCAACCGGTTCATCGCTGTCACCGCCGGTCCGGGGAAGTATAGAACCGTCGGCTATAAAGGCTACAAGATTTTTCTCCTCAAGACTGGAACGGAGGAACTCAGACCGGAGTGCTGTATTCAGATGATTCAGACAGGCTTCTGGTTCAATATTCTCCCTGAAAAAGGCTTTCTTCATAATACGGGGAACTTCTTCCAGAATCATTAATTCGGCCAGTTTCGCATTGATCAACCGCCCTTCTGCAGGCAGCCCGACAAAAAACCTGAGTTCCAGAGTATCATCTCTCACTAAAAATGAATTTCTCTCAAGTATCGCCTGCCCCGGTTTATCCACAGTGATCAATCCGCTGTTTCCCGTTCCGCGGATAAAAGAATAGGCTTCACTCTCCCGGAAGAAACGGCGGATCATGAAATCACCGAACGCTGTCACCCGGAGAGGATTCTCTCCAAGTCCCGGAGGAATATAGGTATAGGATTTATTAAATACTGCGCGATAGAGTCCCGTGAAGGACGGAGCATAGGGATCTTTCGGGATTCTTTCGATGATAAGACGAAAATCACCAAAATCATATTCCCCGATTAAAGACTGATAGGCACCGTAATCCCGCCCATTGATTCCGGCGAGAAAAGACCTGATCGAATCATTATTTTTCATGGCTCCCTACTTCTGAAAATTTTAATTCAACTCATTTTTTTCATCAACAGTTAAAAATAAACACAGAGTCACTTGATATTTTTTTATCTATACAATAAGTTAGTAATGGTTACTATTATTAGCCAAGCCAACACTACCTGAATGTGTTCGGGAGTGCGGGCTGTAATTTGAACAAAGGGGAATACCCGGTTGCCGTATCGGGATTCCTTATTGGAGATATAAAAATGAAAATTGCTGTGATTGGTTGTACCCATGCCGGGACAGCGGCTATTGTAAACGCCGCAAAACTGTACCCCGATGCCGAAATAACTGTTTATGAAAGAAATAACAATATATCGTTTCTCTCCTGCGGGATAGCTCTTTATGTGGGAGGATTTGTCGAAGACCCGAACGGACTTTTCTACAGCTCTCCGGAAAAACTCGTTGAGCTCGGAGTCGATACGAAAATGGAACACGAAGTTCTCGGGGCCGACCTGGACAGAAGAACCCTCCTTATCAGAGATATAAAAGGAAACAAAGAGTTTGAAGATACATATGACAAACTGATTATTACAACCGGTTCATGGCCCCTGACTCCCCCGATAAAGGGAATCGACCTGGAGAATATCGTTCTTTCCAAAAATTTCGATCACTCCAATGTGATTATAGAGAAATCCGATAAGGCGGAGAGGATTGTCGTTATTGGAGCCGGTTATATCGGTGTCGAACTTGTAGAAGCTTTCCGCCACAAAGGTAAGGAAGTGACTTTAATAGATGCGGAGGAGAGAATCCTCAGCAAGTACCTCGACAAGGACAATACCGATGCGGCGGAAGCGGCTCTCAAGGCTGAAGGGATCAATCTGGCCCTGAATCAGACGGTTCAGTCCTTTGAAGGAACAGAGGGCAAAGTGAGCAAAGTCATAACCGACAAAGGGGAATACGAAACCGATCTGGTCATTCTCTGTATCGGCTTCCGTCCCAATACGGGCCTGTTCAAGGATCAGGTAGAAATGCTCGGCAACGGCGCCATTGTCGTAGACCGCTATATGAGAACCAGCCGGGAGGATGTTTTTGCTGCAGGAGACAGCTGTGCCGTTATCTTCAATCCCACAGACAGTTCACGGTATATTCCTCTGGCGACCAACGCGGTGAGGATGGGAACTCTCGTGGCAAAGAATCTGATGGAACCTCAAGTCCGCTATATGGGAACCCAGGGTACTTCGGGGATAAAAATTTACGATCTGAATATTGCCTCTACGGGACTGACCGCCGCCGCGGCTGAAAGTGAAGGTCTGATCGTCGATTCGGTAACGATCGAGGAAAACCACAGACCCGAGTTTATGCCGGATTTTGAAAAAGTAAGGCTGACTCTCGTATTTGAAAAAGAGAGCCAGCGGATTGTCGGCGCACAGCTCAGGTCAAAAATCGATCTGACACAGTCCATCAACACCATATCAGTTGCCATTCAGAATCACATGACGCTGCCCGAACTGGCGCTGACGGACTTCTTCTTCCAGCCCCACTACAACAAGCCCTGGAATTTTATCAACCAGGCTGCTCTGGCAGGGATGGATAAAGTCTGAATTTGAAAATTGCGGTTCCTGCTCATGAATGCGGAGCGGGAACCGCTTTTCAGAATCCAGTCTCCGCTAAAAGATCCTCTGCAAGGTGAAATCCACCCAGAAAAAACCGTATTGCTGCTTTAAATCTTCAGTCAGCAGACGGCTCAGATCTTCTACTGGATCTTCGAGAGTGCTCCACAGCTCACGGTCCGCTTCGTATCCCGTCTGTATAAAAATCATATTGGGATAAAAAATGTCCCCCCAGACCCGGAACTCCTCTTTCATGGCGTTGAGAGAGGAAAACTCCTGAGAATCATTGACGAAAATTATATCGCCCCGGAACTGCGGCGGCATCCAGCGGGCATCCCAGTGCTTGAGAAAAAGCCGGTAATCATCATTATAGGATCTGACGAGAGATTCCCACTTCTGCGCTGTCTGATCATCAGCCCTGGAACCCCATCCGTCGGTACCTTTAATTCTGTACCACTCCAGATCCACGCCGAAACCGACCACCGAAGGATGATCTCCGTACTTATCGAGAACCAGACGTATAAGATCTTCGATATCGCCGTCACCCGGCTCAACCTGAAGAAAAACCTCAATCCCCTTTCTGTCAAAAAGATCGAGAAACACTTCATTTTCATCATAAGTGGAAAAAAGGACATTCTCAGACAGCGCTTCATCTCCCGGGAAATTCAGTCGGCAGAGAGACTCTCCCTTATCGCTGACAATCTCTCCGACAATCCAGATAAGCGCCGGAGAAACCGCATCTGTATCCTTGGCAATGCTTTTAACCATGGAGCTCCATTCTTCTGGATCGGGAAAAGGCCTTATTCCGTAACGGGAAGACCGGGCCCCGCCGTAGACCATTTGACTGTCGGAACCGGCGCAGGAAACCAGAATAAGAATTAACGATAAGAGCAGTATAAATCGGCTTGTCATTTCTACTCCTTGGTATAATCCAGTCTGTCAGAGATGTATTTATTTGTGAAGGTCAAAATGAGAATCACAAAGAACATCAGCCAGGAAACAGCTGCAGCCCGACCGAAACGGGCCATTCTGAAACCGAGAGTCATAAAGAGAAGAGTCGTTGTCAGCCCCGAATTCTGAACACCGCCGAACTGTCTGTAATCTCCGCACAGCATATAGGGTTCCGCAAAGAGCTGCATACCGAAAATGAGACTCATGGAAACAGAAAAGAAGATGATGGGAATCATAAGAGGAACGGTAACTCTCAGGTGTTGGGAGAATTCCGATGCTCCATCGATCCGCGCCGCTTCATAGAGCTCCGGAGGAATGCCCTGAAGTCCCGCCATATAAATAATGGTGTAATAACCGATAAACCGCCAATTGAGAATGATCGAAATAGAAGCCTTGATGGCAACAGGATCTCTGAGCCACTGAATCGGCTCAAACCCGAGGTTGTTTACGATAAAGTTAAGCGGACCCGAACCGGTGGGATTGTATAGCTGCTGAAAAATGATGGCGACAGAAACCGCACTGGTGATATAAGGGAGAAAGTAGACCGTCTTGAAGAAATCCCGCCCCCTGACAAACTGTCTGTTAAGAAATATGGCCAGTGGCAGAGAGATCAAGTGTTGAAGAAGAGAACCCGTGACCAGTAGAATCAGGGTATTTTTCAGGGAGATCCAGAAGAGCGGATCCCGTTCGGCACCGAAAAAGCGGCTGTAGTTTCTCAATCCCATAAACTGGACAGCACCGGTGTTCCCCCATTTAAAAAAGGAGATATAGGCGGAATAGCCGATCGGATAGACTCCGAAAATGAGAAAAAGGATAAAAAAAGGCAGGATATAGAGATATGGTGTAATTTTCATGGAATTCAGTTTCATAATTTGTCTCCTGTCAGCCTTTAATGCTTCCTGCGGTGAGGTTGGAAATCATCCTCTTTGAAAAGAAGATGAGTACGAGGGTCAGCGGCATAACGGCGATGGCGTTTCCAACCATCATAGCCCCTGTACCTCCACCGGAACGGCTTCTGATCGATGCCAGAATAATGGGCAATGTGGTGATCTCCGTTTTTCTGAGAAGAATGAGGGGCATGAGAAAGTCGTTCCAGGCTCCCAGAAAAGTGAGCATTCCCAGTATGGAAAGCCCCGCTTTAGCGAGAGGAAAGACGATTGTCAGGAGAATGCGGAATTCTCCCATGCCGTCGATTCGGGCCGCATTGAGCAGATCCACGGGAACCGATGTTTTAATGAACTGGGTCATGAGAAAGATTCCGAAAACATTAGCCATTCCCGGAACGATCAGGGGATACCAGGTATTCATCCACCCCAGTTTGATAACGATCTGGAAAAAAGGGATAATGTTGAGCGAAGCGGGAATCATAAAAGTGACCAGAATGATTTTAAAAAAAAGCTCCTTGCCTTTGAAACGGTAGAGGGCAAAAGCCGCTCCGCCCATGGTACAGAAAAAAAGCACAGAAACTGTAGCCAGACTCGAAATGAGAATACTATTGATAAAATTCCGCCAGAATGAGGGAACTTCATTGAAAAGGTGTGCCCAGTTCTGCGCCAGTCCGTCTCCAAAAAAGATATGGGGCGGGATAGTAAACATATTGGAATCGGGCCAGCTCGCCATTACAAAAATATAGTAGAAGGGAAAAATAAATATAAAGGCGAAAAGGAAAAGGAAGAAATAGGTAAAAACTTTTCCTGTCAGCCCTTTAAATGGGTTCATAAAATATCCTTTGGTGAATATGAGAGAAAAGGGGGCCGAGAGAGCCCCCTTTCAGAGAAAGAATCAGTCCATGCTGGCTTTCAGATTGTCGACAACATACTGATAGGCTTCTTCAGGTGTGTATTCTCCGGCAACGACTCCGTTGACGGCACTCTGCCAGAAACCTCTGGCCATCTGGTCATATTCTCCTGATGAAACGGCGGGAATGTGCTTTGCGACATCGGCATAGATAAGTTTAACTTCCTGGCCTCCGAAGTATTCATCTCCGCCGGCCATGCGGGGATCATCGAAGCAGGATACGAGGGCCGGGAAAGATCCGATCATATCCAAAGTGGACATCTGGGCATCCTGATTAGTACAAATATACTTGAGTATATCGTAGGCAAGTGGTTTCTTTTCTTCATTGACGCTTTCGGGAATTCCCATAAATGAACCGCCCATATTGATATAGGAACCGCCGGGAATGTATCCGACTCTCCACTCCCCTACCTGGTCGGAAGCCATCCAGCCTTTAAGAGCTCCGGCGAACCAGGCACCCATAAGAGATGTGGCAAAACTTCCGCTTGAGTACCCGGCTTCCCATGGCTCGGTCCAGGCCTCGTAGTCGGCGTGAATTCCCATTTCATCCATTTTGGCAACCATTCCGAGAATATTTGTAAACTTTTCTTTCGGCTGAAGAAGCTGTCCCTTATCGTCGATCCAGCAGCCGATACCGTTATTGATGGAAACGAGGGCCAGTTCCTGAGCGGAGGAAAGCATCCACTGATCAGCGGAACCATCGTTGTCCGTATCTTTTGTCACAACCGAACCGGCTTCCAGATACTCATCCCAGGAAGCCATTCTGTCAAAATCATAACCGCTTTTTTCAGCCATTTCTTTTCTATAAAACATTACCGCAGGAGCGATATCGACAGGAAGCGCGATAAGGGCGTTATCTTCCGTTCTGGCGTTGGCCGCCGCAAAAGGAGCCAGTTTTTTGACATCGGCTTCACCTGTATAAGGAGCCTGGGAGAGATCGGTAAATCCCCCGCCTGTTACAAACTGCCCGATAAAACCTTCATCGATGACCTCGATATCATTGGCACCGGCACCAGCGGCGATTACGGAGACCAGTCTTTCATGATGTCCATCCCAGTCCATTTTTGACAATTTAACAGTGACATCGGGAAATTTGGCTTTAAAATCGTCTGAAGCGATAATAGCTCCGTAAGCATCTTCGAGTTCATCAAACACCCCGATGGTGATGACATTGGGATTTTCAGCATCTCCCTGCTGGCCATTGGCCATGAGGAAACTGAGAGGCAGGAACATGAATATCAGTACTGCCGGAATAAAACTTTTTTTCATTGTAACAACTCCTTTGTTTTTTCATTTTTACGTGAAAACAAAAAGGTAAAAAAAATCAGAAAGGAGAATTACAATGACCTGTCCTGACTTAATCACTTTCATTTTCACGTAAAAACAAATACAGAATAGCGTCATTCGATAATTTTGGCAAGAATTAATTTCATCTGTTTTAGATTTATCAAAGCAATGGAAAAAAATATAAGGAAAGAGCTAATGGAACAAAGAGCATAAACCGAGCCCCGAGAACTATAAGAAAAACCTGTAGAAAAAGCTATTCGGCAAGATACATATCCCGGGACCGGGACTCGATGAACTCTGAAACAGTGGCAGGTTTTTAAATGTTTCAATGATGTGTGCTTTAATCATTTTCATTTTCTCCGGTTTTCAATAAATTGCCGCTCATAATCTCCCGGCTGAGAGCTTCCATAAAACGGGCAGCCGGTGCTCCGTCAATAATATCATGATCAAATGATACGGTCAGGCACTGGTGAATGCGGGATTGAAAACCTTCGGGAGTCTCAATGACACGATTGATTCTACTGCCCACGGTGAGCAGGACAGTAGCCGAACCATGGGGAATAAACCACACAGGCTCCCGGCAGAACATGCCGACAGAAGTGATGGCCAGTTTTCCGTACTTGGCGCCCATGGCTTTGTTTCTGTCAGCCATAGAGACGAATATCTTAAGCAGGAATCCGGGAATGTATTTTATCAGTTTCATATTCCCGAGACTTCCGAAGTCCTCATCGACCCGTTTCTGAGCCTCACGGATTTCCTTATGAATATCCCCGATTCCTTTTTCCTGACAGGTTTTTAGGGCAAGAGGTTCGGGTACATACTCCTCCCCGATCTTCCTCTCCATAAGCACACTGATATTTACGTCCTTGAGAAGAACCAGCCTACGTCCGGATATGAAGGAATTAAAACGGGGGAATTGTTCGATTGTTTTTGCAAGACAGGACACGAGATATGCCGTAAAAGACAGCTTTTCCTTCCCGTTTTCTCGGATCTGTCTGATCAAAGACAAGGGGATTGAAATATCCACTTCGGTCATGCTGTGAATGGTGTTTTTTTTCGCCGTTATGGCAGCCGATGCTCGAACCATTTTCCTGAGGAAACTGAGTGTCTCCTGTGTGTATTCCTTTCCCATAAGCTACTAAAACTCCAGTTTCAAACCGACACCGGCCTCTTCAATAGAGACAACTGATGATAATTCTATCTTTGACTTCAAATCAGTACAGTGACAGGGGTGCATAGTTTCGATATCTGAATCTTTCAGATACTTCTTTGTCTGATCCATCGTGCTCAAATCAGGATTCTGAAGATGAAATCCGCCGATGACATCTCTGATTTTTTTCTCATGGCAGACCTCTTTTGCATACTCTATGATATTGCAGATTCCCGAGTGGGAGCACCCTGTCAGAATAACCAGCCCTTCACGACTTTTATAGACAAGAGCCGAGTCATCGGGAATCGAATCACCAAGATCCTGATTTTCCTTAAAACCGATTGTATGCAACCCCTCAAAGGTATTTCTCCGGGGGATTTCTCCGAGGAAAACGATCCTGTCATTTATCCAGTAAGGCTCTTTAAAAAATTGCAGTTTGAAAAATTTCCTCAGCTTATCCTCTGATATGAGAGAGCCGATATCGTAATAGCCCTCGAGGTTGATATCCGTGAAAACCAGGGGATGAGCTATGAGAACGGGCTGTTTTAATTGATGACCTTCAAAAGCCTGTTCCGCATAAAAGCGAATGAGGGGATCAAGCCCCCAGGTGTGATCGAGATGCCCGTGAGATAGCACAATGTAATCGGTTCGGGAAATATCGATTCCCATCTTTCCGGCATTATCCATAAAGATGCGGGAATACCCGACATCAAAAAGAATAGAGGTGTCCTCATCTTCCAGATAAACGGAAAACCCCGGCTCTCCGAGAAAGTATCTATCAATGAGTGTATTGTTATCGGTCAGTATGGACAGCTTCATAGTATTACCCCGGAAAGGAATGACATGGAATCAAATCCCTTTCTTTTAATCTCCTGCAGAATATTATAGCTGAAAGATTTGTGATGATTGATGATTTTTGTGTGAACCTGAATCATAGACACAACATCCTCAAAGGTTATTTCACCATTTTTAGCGGCAATTCCCGTGAGATAGAAGAGAATCAGCGTATAGCGGAGAATCAGCATGACATAGCCGTCGAATGAATTTTCATTAACGGAAAAGGGGAAATTCTCCTGAAAAATCATATTGACCAGAAAATGCTCAAAAAGATGGGAATTTTTATCAATAAAAGGTCTTAGCACTCTCTCTACAGTTGCGAGAAATTCGTTAAGAGATGATTCGGGAAATGAATCCAGAACAAGATGTGTGTACCGGGTAAAAACAAGGCTGTCGTCTTCTCCAATCAACCCCAGAGACTCTATTGTGTATATCAGCAGATCCAGGTGATTGGCTGAAAAGGAGGGTTCACTCACAGAGGAGGCTTCTTTCCCGGAAAGCTTTTCCATTTCCAAACCGAGCTTTATCAATCTATTTCCCAAAGAAAGAGTCCGGTCCTGCATAATTTCGATTGAACGGAATCTTAACTCGGCTAGATTTCTAATGGGTGAGTTTTTCCAGGTTTTGTCTGTTGTACAGATTTCACTATTGATTATGAATCGTTTTACGTTGAACTCACTTTCTATAAACTCTATGGGCTCATTGTACGCCAGAAGCTTTCTTACCGCTTCAGGACAGGACATATAAAAAGAGAGCTCGCAAATTCCGTTAAGAATATTGTAATTACGGGGAAAGGTGTAACAGACATTGGAAAGTGAATCTTCACCAATGGAACTCTGGATTTTACAGAGCTTCTTATTATCGAGAAAAGGACACCACCGGTTCTCTCTGATAGCGATTTTCCCGTAGTCGACCTCTTTGCTGTAGCTTGATTTATTCCGGTAGACATTTTCTGATATCAAAGGCTTCAAGTCAGGATTCTTCGATTTTCTGTAGTCTTTGTATGTTTGTTTGTCTATTTCGATATCCCATCCTATGCAGCAGCTATCTTCGCAGGTTCCGCCTATGCATTTGAAGTCTGAGATATAAGATGGCGATATCAATTTTAAGGGGTCTTTCATTTCGAGCTCCGTGGTATCGGGATGAATATATTGTAATGCAAAATAGTGAGGTTGTCTTTGGAGCTGAGATGATAGACTGATGATTAACCGGGGTTCTTCTCAGTAATGTTTATCCCCTAAAACAGAAATGGGTATCCTCATCTAGAACACGAAGAAACTCATCCAGTGATTTGACAACCGGAACCGGATCATAGGATATCCATTTCATGTTGGATCGCTGCCAGAAGATCTTCCAGGAATCCGATTTTCTCTCATAGGTTGACTTGGCAATCGGGATTTCCCTGTGAGGAAGTTCCGTTCCGGCCGGGCGTGGCCGTCACCGACAGAGAAGTGAAAAGATCCTCAGAATGAGCTTACTATAACGTAAATTCTGTCGAAGACCGAAGCCATGACGGCGGGGGGATGGACCTGCCGGATTATTGCAAATCTATAAAATGTCCATATGCCCAGCCTTCTAGACCATCCTCGGTTCTTATTTTATACCAAACAGAATTCATTTCACCGATCTGCATTGGTTCTTCTGTATGATCAAGAATTCGGACCTTTTGGTTTTTATCAAGATATCCTATTTGTTCACCATTTAGATTCGGTTGAGTTCTGATACGAACTCTGTAGTTGTTTAGGATACCATATGAAAAATTATTCTGTTTACTTGAGCTTTGTCCCAATCCGACTTTTATAGAATCAAAAATCAGATTCCATCCACAAAAGTATTTTGAGTACTCGGGAATATTTTTTAATACACCTTCAGAAATTTCATTATAGAAATCATATTCAAAACTCTTGGTATACCAATAACCTTGTCTTTCTTCAAAAAAACTAGGATTTGCAACAGGAATCTTATACAAAGGATCATTAAAACTATAAAAAAGACGATATAGTTTTTCATTTTTGATAAAGATTATTTCAAAATCAAAATCAGAAGGATAGAAACTGTTCTCCTTTGAATATCGAAAAATTATTTCTCCAATTGTATTTCCATCTAGAGTAAACTTCTCATATTCAAAGTATTGACTACCATATTCGGCTGAGAAAGTCTTATATTTTCCAGGAGTTTCCAAATAGGAATATATCACAGAATCACTTACTGAGTTACTTCTAATCAATGACTCAAAATCAGGATTAAAAACTCTATCAGGAAAATCATCAATTATTGAACTGATATTAAAAGCTTCAATTCTATAGACATACATGTTTTCACTTTCAAATTTTTTAACCATTTCAGATTTAAGCTGTCTTTCTGACTTAGTTCCCATAACTCTAATATCATGATATTTTACAGCAAAATCAGGGATATCTATCAGAAAGGGGAGTTCATCAGGACTGATTGATTCTGAATAGAACATCGAATTTATCAAGCATATAAAAAGCAGTATAATAATTTTATTTTTCATATATAATAAACCCTTAATATTTAAAATTTAAGATTCTGTATTCACCTAATCCTTTAGTAGCAAGAGGGAGTTGCGTGGCATCTATTATAGAATTGTCCCACACGTCATTTGCTAATAAGCCTCCAGGCAATTCATTTACAAAATGATTTACTTTCCCAGAACCTGTCTTATCCCATGCAAGAATTGTATGAAATCCTTTATCACTGAAAGACCACTCCCCATAAAGATTTAAAGTTCCCCACATTGCATTAGCGGCTCCACTCCAATCTTTAACATAGGCATCTTTGCCATCGATCATTCCTGCATCTATTGCTGCTCCCATCATAGTTTCAGCTTTGTCTAGAGAAAGAGCATCTCCAGTTATAGAAGTATACTCCGTTGACAGTTCATTCAATAAAGAAGTAGCAGCACATGCTGTTTTTTCATCAAACTCCCATCCAAGCTTTTGCCCTGTTGGATCAGTAAAGTCTAGTTGACTGAAATATTTTGAATCGGTCATTTCAGTTTCTGTAACAATTTCGCCGTCATATTCTCCGACAACAGAAACCAATCCACTAGGATCTTTGAACTTCAACGGATTATTACCAACATAGGAATAAGGATACATAGATTCAAAAAGATTAAAACCACTGCGAAGATTTCCTTTATCATCCATAGGACTCACTAATGTGAAGATTGCCGGATCCGCACTCATCCACTTGCTCGTCATTGGATTCTGATACCTCGCACTCATGTAATACAGCCCGGTCTCCTCATCCCACTCCTTGCCGGTAAAGCGATAAGTCTCTCTCTGGAGGCCATCAAAGCCACTTAGAGCATACTTTTTTCTTTAGAAATTAAACGATTAAGCTATCACTTTTCACAGTCTAACCCCATAGAATGAGCTTTTCAATCATTTCTTTGCGTACTTCGTCACATGCTCCGCTCTGTCATGAAGATTCTGTCTCAATGCTTTCAGGCTTTTTATATACTCCAAGTCTTCGATAATTTATCTATCGAAATAGCGACTTACAACTGGTTTAAGCAAGTAATTGAAATAAAACATCCTTTGGAGAAGTACTTTCAATATAATTGTATGTACATTTACCGTACAAAGAGTTATATTATTCATAGGAGGAAGATATGGTTAACACAAAAGCCAGCCGAATTGAAATTAGAGCTAACGAAGAGGCCAAAAATCTAATCGAAAAAGCGGCGAGCATCACCGGAAAAACAATTTCTGCGTACATGCTCAACAATGCTCTGGCTTCTGCCAAGAAAGATATTGAGCAGATGGAATCCATTTCCTTGGGGAATAAAGACAGAGACATGTTCTATTCTCTGATATCTAATCCTCCTGCACCTAACGAAGCTCTTAAAAAGCTATTCAACTCCGATTCAACGCAGTAGTGGTTTCATGGATATAGAAATCATACCGATCTCAAAACACATAAAGATTAAGGATTTCGATTGCGGGATAGAAGATCTAAACCGCTATCTCCGGCAATTTGCCATTCCCAACGACAGGAAGAATATCGGCAAGTCTTTTGTCGCTGTTGATAAATCGGATCAGACCAAACCAGTCGGATATTACACGGTCAGCATGGCTCAGATCCTGTTCAACGAACTGCCGGATTCGATAAGGAAAGGTCTTCCCAGATACCCGATTCCCGCTATGAGAATCGGAAAACTGGCAATTGATTTGAAATCCCAAGGTCATTATATCGGGGCGAAACTTCTGAAAGACGCACTTTTAAGAGCTGTAAATATCTCTTCTCAAGTTGCCCTTCATTTTATCGTTGTTGATGCTATCGATGAAAATGCAAAGGCATTTTACCTCAAATATGGATTCACGGCATTTGAAGAGCCCCCACTGACATTGGTCATATCACTGAAGACGGTTAAAGCGGCTATTTCTTGAAAAAGTAACCATGATCAAACCTGCACCGCTCGCAGTATCTGGTTCAGCGTTCTTGTTATGAAAAATCCATTTCCGTGTAAAATACTATGAAAGAACATAAGATGGCAGCTGAACCTGACAGCGCCCGGAATACCGGACTCTGCAGGTTAACTATTTCCTTATGTATTTCTAAAATTTTATTTCATAATAATCTGGATGCATATTTGCATACAGTCCATTTATTGCTAAATCAGAGTATTTACTACCTGGATAAGAACTGAGAATCGTTAAAATAAAACTGTTTGATTTCTCTGGTAAATATACGATTTGTTCATTTGGAGAATCTTCAAGTGTAAAATTGTATATCTCTCCACTATCTATTTGTATTGAAAAATCCTTTAGCCGAGCATTTTTATAGAATAAATCAATATTTCTTGGTTCAATGAATCCGTTATAGAAAATCAGACTACTTGTTCTACTTTTATTCTTGAGTGAAAAAGAAAGTGTCTCCCCAATTCCATCACCACGAGCTCCTTCAACCCAACCAGTTCTAATATCCCAATCAAGTAATCGACTTGGATCATACTGTATCTCAATATTTTTTAACTCTTCAACAAAAAAGCTCGATGACTCAAAAGCACCAAACCGTTTATATATACCCTCTGTTGGAGCACGATCATCTTGATTTCGTCTGGCACCATGAAAAATAGAACCATCTTTTCCAAGTAAATAGATCCAGTAATCAGATTTAAACACAACGAAAGATTTATCAAGAACTTCATAAAACGTAAAATCTCGATATTTATTTATGTGGTAATTACCTTCTATTTCAAAATAATTATAATCATCATCGTATCCTGAAATTTGAATGTTTGAATCGTTTAACTCAATTGTAGTATCAGGAAACAATTCATAAACTTCATTCATTTGACTAAAAACAGGATGACAAAGCACAACTAATAACACATATTGAAAAATCTTCATATTTCTCCTCTGACTTCTTTACTCACCTACAATTTCTATTTCTTGATTTAGCTGTACAGGAATGACTGTTCCATCATCAATACCTTGCTCTTGGAAAAAATTAAGCAAGTTGTCAAAATCCTCTTGAGTTGCGGGAATTACACAGCCACCGCTAAATGGTTTCCCATCATGACCTAACCACCGGGCAGTTGACATTTCATTACCATTCTCATCAAGTTCATGTCCATTCGGTCCAATTATTATGCCACTCAATGTTTCTGCATTAGCTATTAGTAATACTGGATTATCAGAAATTGAACTTTCGCTGTATGCTTTAAAATCAAAATCTGTTACAACAGTATTTCCTATTGGGTACTTACTATGATTCGCTACTGATTGAACATTTATAGTTAAAGAATCTCCAGTATACCCATTTGTAATTGTAAAGGTATCAATTCCCCTGAATTCTGGAAAACTTCTTGAACCCCATGAATTACCATCCCGATTTAATACTCCAGTAAATTGAGGAGGAATTGTATCATGATTTAATGAATGAGACTCTATTTCTCTATTTCCTGTGGGGTCTAAAAACCTTACTGGGTTATTGGAGACATAAGAATACCAATTCATAGATTCAATCAAACTGAATCCGCTTCTCAGTTCCATTTTTCCTTGATTATTTCTTTGCATTGGGGTGATTAATTGTGCCCCACTTGGATCCGCACTAATCCATCTCGACGTCATCGGATTCTGATACCGCGCACTCATGTAATAAAGCCGGGTCTCCTCATCCCACTCCTTGCCGGTAAACTGTAAAGTCTCCCCCGGAGAGGCCTGAACACCACCTAGAGCATATCTTTTTCTGTTGGAATTAAACGTTTTGGCGGTCACTTTTCACAGTGTAACCGCACAAAGAGGCCTTTTCAATCATTTCTTTACGTACCTGGCCACATGCTCGGCTCTGTCATGAAACTTTTCTCTTAAGGCTTTTAGCTGTTTTCTGTACTCCCGGTCAATCTCCCTGTAGTAGCCGTTTTCCCTCGGGTGATACATCCTGTAGGCCCGTCTCTGGCTCTCCTCCGTCGGATGGGTGTAGCGTACCGTCGTTTCCATGCTGTTGTGGCCAAGAAGTTCGGAGACATAGCGAACATCAGCACCGGCTTCCAGCAGATGGGTCGCCGTGCTGTGGCGGATCGAGTGGATCGATAACCCCGGCTTTCTGATTCCTGATTCAAAGAGGTACTTTCTAAAACGTAATGACATGCAGTGGTAGGTCAGATGCCCGCCAGAAAGTCCGGGAAAGATGTAGTCGTTTTGAGACGAGGTTGTTCTTTGTTTCCATTTGCTCAGGAAGAAGGCAGCAGAACTGCAGAAAGGCACATAACGGTCATAACCGCCCTTGCCCTGCTCCACTTTAAGTTTTCTTGAATCGATGAATACATGTTTCCATTTGAGGCTCAAGGCCTCCGAGCAGCGGAGTCCAGAAGAATAGAGGAGTTCAAAGAATGTCCTGTCCCTCAGGTGTGAACCAACGGTGTCGAGGAAATATTCCATCTCACAGGTAGAAAAAATCGGCTTCTCCCGGCTTGTTGATTTTACTTCCGGGATAAGCTCCGCCACAGGAGAGAGAATCAGATCATTTTTGTAAAGCCAGGTGAAGAACTGACGGACACTGCTCACATACTGGGCGATTGTGCCTTCTGTAAGTTCCTTCTCTTTCAGGAAAGAAATGTAACGGTTAAAGTTCTTTTCTCCAATTTCCCGTAGATCAGAAGGACTGTCAGAAAGTGAAGAGAGAAAATAAAGAACATGGTTCAGCTTTCGCCTCACCGTTCTTTTCTTCAAGCCTTTTCCGGCAAGGTAATGCTCGTAATCGGTCCGGCATTCAGAGAAGGTCATGACTTGTGACCTCCTCTTGGATGGTACTGATCAAGAATGTTCCGCAGGGCCTCAGTGTCCACTTTCGTGTAAACTCCTGTCGTACTTAATCGGCGGTGCCCCAGAAACTTCTGGATCTTCCGGATGTCGCAACCTGCTTTCAGCATGTGGTAGCCGAAGGAATGGCGGAAAATATGGGAAGTAACCTTCTCCCTTCCCATTTCCCTGCAGACCTCTTCCAGTACGCCGTTGAGCCATTTCTTCAGGTTGGTAGAAGCGCCAAAGAGAAGATTGCTTTCTTCTGCTCTCCACAAAACCCTGTCTCTAAATTCCTCTATGTAAACGGTCAGATTCTCTTTCACATAATCATTGAGGTAGGCAGTTCTCTCACTGTTTGTCTTAATGTCATGAACCAGAACGGTTCCACCAGAGAGATCGATGTCTTCCAGCCTGACCGCCGCCGCTTCGGATATCCTCATCCCCGTCGAATAGAGCAGTTCACACAATAGGTGGGCTTTGTAATACCTCTTGTAATCCCGAAGGTTCTTTCCTCTGGTAAAGTCGGCAAGAAACATAAGAAGTTCATCCATTTCCTTCTCGTCGGGAATGTTTCCCGGCAACTTGGAAGGAGCCTTGATCCGTTCGATCAGCCGGAAGGGATTAACCGAAACCAGCCTTCTTTTTTTCATGTAGTCCCAGAATGCAGAAAGAGGACCGATAATGCTTAAGATAGAGGCATGGGAATATCGATTCTCCTGTCCAGTCATCCAGCTTTGAAAGTTCTGGGCTTCCCGGTAGTCCAGGGACAGGAAGTCTGAACCGTTAAGATACTCGGTGAGGATGTTGAAGGAGTGGCGGAAGCCTTTGGTCTTCTTGCCGGAGGCCAATAGATGGGAATAATAAGCTTTAACAAGGTTTTTATCTTCTTTTTTCATACCCTCTCTCCCTGAAAATCACGACCCACTCAATCCTGAAAAAGTCAAATCATTGCCAGCTAAGGACTTATGAAAACAAAAGTGGGTCATATGGTTTTGACCCACTTGACCCACTTTTATGTAACTATCGGGATAGTAAGGATTTAAGACTTCTAATCGATTCTGACCCACTTTGAACCACTTACCTTTACGATTTAAGTAACTTACTCATATCCAGAAGTTCGATAGACTCATCAGCCACCAATCGGTAGGCATTCCGGCTTCCTCGGGTTCGGCTTCCGGTGCAGATCAGATATTCAAAATCACAGAGAGTTTTTACATTCCTCTTCACAAACATCTGATTGAGTCCTGTCAGCTCTCGGAGTTCTCTCTGAGTGACAGAGACCTCTTTAGGAAGAAGATTCTCTTCCTTTGCCTTGTCCCGAATAACCCGCCGGATCTCCCCGTAGAGAGTGATGGCGGACTTGGGAAAGTTGGTCAGTGTGGCCGGAAGGATCTCTTTGATAATACGGGCGGCAATCTCAAGATCGGTTTCGTCACACTCGATGTACTTCACTCCGTTTTCTTCCTTTTCTTCCTTCTGGTACTGGCGCAGGAAAGCAACGGAAGCTATCAAGTCCATAAACCTGTCGTGGTCTCTTCTGGACCGCATCAGAGTATCGGGAAAGTTGATCTTCTCGGCCAGCGGATTGATGATAAAGACCTTTTTCAGAAGCCTCTGCGCTGCGTGATGAGCTTTGATGATCCGGGGGATCTCATCCCGCTTCACCTGCAGACGGTCGGTAGAATACTTTTTCTTCTGTGAGGCGTGGATCCGCCGTGTCTGATCGGTCGATTCATCGGTGTTAACGACAAAGCTACGGGAAGTGTTCTCGGCGTTCAGATCGTAATCGGTAGAACTCATCACGGCGGAGACAATAACCTCTTTTCTCACCAGCTTACTGGTCATCTGACCGGTTTTCTCATCCTTGGAAGTCACAAGCCGGCTCAGTTCATGAGATGACAGCATTTCCCTTATCTGGTGCTCCACAACTTCCGAGTGAACCGCTTCCCCCATAACCAGAAACTTGTGTTTCAATCCCCCCTCCGGCAGATAGTTGAGAGCCTGATCCGAAAGGCTGGTCATTGATACCACGTCCTCCGGCGGGATCAGCTTTTTCACCGTGTCGATAAGATAGGATTTACCGGCGGCTGACTCAGACATAACAATCACAGAGATAGGATCATCAAGTTTTCGGGAGGAAGCGGCTAAATAGATAAGGATTTTGTTGATCTCTTCGCCTACGTATCCGAGAAGTTCCGTGTCCTGGACAATCCGGTCGAACAAGTCGGCAGAAGTAAGGAATTCCATTCCCATTTCAACTTCCTGTTCGGTCAGTTCGATCTCTCTGTCTTCGTCTCCCGCCAGTGCTTTGTCCCTCTCCTCTTCCAGATACTCGACCATGCGGATCAGGTCCTTCTCAATCCTCTTTGATTCCACATCAAAAAGGCGGGAGAGTTGTAGAGAGAAACCGGTACGGGATCGAGCGGAATAGAGATCACAATTGTCGATAAAACTCTGTTCATTCCTCTCAGCTCTGACGTTTACCTTCAGGTTGCTGACAAACAGTTCTTTGACTCCTAGGAGCCGATAAGTAATGTCAGAGGCAGAGATCAGATACTTCCCTTTGTCCTTCTTCACCGAGAAGTCAGGGCTCTTCCCTTTGGGATAGATAACCTCCGCAGAATCCAGGAGTGGTTTAATATCTTCTTTTCTTCCATTTAAGGTGAGAAGCTCATTCCAGTCTTTGCAATGAGAGGGATAGACCAATTTAACAGGAATCTCCTCTTCAAGGAGACGCTGACCTAGCTTCTCAGCAGCCGTACTACCGGCAGCGTCATTGTCAAAAGCGATTGTTGCCAGTTTCACTCTCTCATCCTCCAACAGAGAAAGGTGATCGTCAGTAAAACCGTTGGTTCCATAGCAGGGAATGACATTCTCTACACCCATCTGGATGAGGGATAGAGCATCGATGACAGATTCAGTGAGGATTATCTCTCCTCTGTAAACAGAAGCGGCTTTCCGGTTCAAAAGACCGTGGTGCGGACCTTTGAGGTAGAGGTGTTTAATCTTGGTCGATTCTTTGATCTTCCGGCCATAGAGGCTGACAACCTTACCAGTAGAATCGAGGAGAGGGAAAACAACACAATCTTTGAAAGTCTCGTATCCCTTTTCGTTGAACACACCGATTTCTTTAAGAGCTTTCTTCTGTCCGGAGCTGACAAGATCTTTCAGTTTCCCATTGGAGTATCCGACAGAGAACCGGGAAAGAACCTTCAGTCCTATCCCTCTGGATTTAAAGTAGTCCATAGCTTCCCGGGAAGAGGAAAGAGACCGCTGGTAGAACTCCATGACTCTTTCCAGATCGACACTGTCAAAAGCACTCTCGTTTTCTACACTACCGCCCTCCGGTTGGTGAGACTCTGAAGGTACCGGCTCTGCCGGAACCTCCAAAGTCTTGGGAAAGGGAACAATAGAACCGTCAAATTCTTTCAGGTACTTCAAGGATTCCTTGAAATCAATCCCTTCCATCTTCTGAACCAGGTCGAAAATATCACCGGATTCACCACAGCCGAAACAGTTGTACAGTCCTTTCCCTTGATCGATAGACAGACTGGGAGTATCGTCGTCATGCCAGGGACATTTAGCCATATGAGAACGGCCTTTCTTCTCATAGCTCACACCGAAGGATGAGAAAAGGGACAAAATATCGACCCTTTTCTTGATCTCATCCTTCTCGAACTCATCGAGAAAGCCCGATACTTTCAGGGTTTTCACCCCGCCTAATCGGTCTGAGCTCATACAATTCCGGCCTCCACGCCGAGACGGGAGAGGATTTCATCGCCTAGGGCTGAAACCTCAGAGCGGATCTTCACTTCCTTTCCGGGAAGGTTGACCACGCCGTCTTTCAGAGCGATAGCCTCTTCAATCTTGATGCTCTTGGAGATAACTGTGTCAAAGACTGTTCCTCCAAAAGCTCCCTCTATCTCTTCTCTGATCTGTCTTGTGATGATGGGAATGGGATTGAACTCATTGATAATAACGCCGAGGATTGAGAGATCGGGGTTCAGGTTCTTTTTAACCTTGCTCACGGCGTTCATAAGGTCGTTGGTTCCCTGCATGGAATAGAGAGAAGGCTTCATGGGAAGAATCAGGTGATCAGCTGCAGAAAGAGCGTTGAGTGTCAGAATGTTCAATGATGGCGGAGTGTCGAAGAGGATGAAGTCAAAACCTTCAAACTCTTCTGCAGATAATAAATCCTGTACTCTGGAATAAGCATCTACTTCTCCGAGGTACCGTTTTTCAAGTAATGAGAGTCGGAAGTCTCCGGCGAGAAGGAAAAGATTGTCGGCGATACTCTGAGTTGAGATAATGCCGTCCTCAAGGGCTTCAAAGAGTCCCTTGATCTCTTCATCTGAGAGGCTCTTGGTAAGGTTGCCTTGAGGATCACAATCTATGAACAGAGTTCTGTAGCCTCTGGAAGCCAGGTAAAAACCACATTCTCTACAGGTGGTACTTTTACCGACGCCGCCTTTCTGGTTGGTGAATATAATCTTTTTCATAAGGCAGTCTCCTGATCTTTCCAGATCTGGTTACTGATGGCTTCCATCGTCTTCGGTATCATGGAGACAGGCATGATACTGCCGATCAGGAAGTTCTTGTGATCCAGTTCGACCATTTCACCTTCTAAAGTGATAAACAGTTCAGTAACGTCGTAGGCTCCAGGCTTTGCCTCCACGGCAGTGATCCGGTTGCCCATTTCCAACAGGTAAGTGATTTCAATAAGATTTGAGGTGCTAAGTGTTTTCATAGCGGACCTCCCGCTACCCTCTGGTGTTTCATCTGCAGCTTGTACTTCCGCTTGGCATCCCCCACCAACTTGTGAAGCTGGGCGTAGGTTCGACGGAAATCAAAGAGTTTGATTTGTGCTTCGCCTGAGAAATAGGCGGCCTGTAGAGTGTGGATAGCAACGCCGGAGATGGTCAGCCGGCAGTTTACCTTGCCGTCGACATCGACGGCCTCGACTGTAACAATCTGACAGTTTCGACTGAGGTAGTACGATGCTTCGTACAGGTCAAAGGTCTGAATTTCCTGCATGGGAAACTCCTTATGGAGAGGAGAGACTTCTTTGACTGGAAATTGAAAATTGTGTAAAATGATTTAGTCATAGAGGGTTTTCTCCTCGTGATGTATGGGCCTTGTTTCGATCAGTTTGGCGACGGATAGGAAACAAGGCTTTTTTTATCCCCATCGACTCAGGGGTAGTAACCTTTATTCAGGTGTTTTTTTAAACAGTGTCAAGTAAAATATTTGAATCTTGAATGTACTTTAATGTTACGATATATTGCACACAGATGTCAAGCAGAACATTTCACCTGTATAATTTCCTTGTGAAAAATACTTTTAACAACAACATGGCTCTATTCAGAAAAAGAAAAGGATTGTCTCAAAGAGAGTTGGCTCAGATTGTAGGAATTTCTCACAGAACCATAGCCTACTATGAAGCAGAAACCAATAGTATTCCCCTCGACAAGTTGGAAAACATTGCAGAAGCATTAGGTGTACTTCCCGGAGACCTGGTCAATCCCGTCGATGAAAAGGTCAGAGAGAAAATTGAACTGGATCTAAAACTCGTGAAGAAATTACAACAGATAAAGCAGCTACCAGATAGGGATCAAAGAGCCATTTCCAATCACATCAATGCTCTGATCGATAAAAATAGAGGAGCAAATGGGTAAGAAAGTAATTTTCGGCCTTAACAGTCCTGTGGATTTACTCGAGAAAGTAATATCTGAAAGGTCAGAAATTTCTACAGTATCTACTGACATTAGTAACCACTACATGGTTATCAATATCATCCTTTCAGTCAATCATCTCTTCGATTGGGCTCTCAAGTCTGAGGAATACTGTTTGGACAAGAAGAAAGCTATTGTGGTTGAGTTAAATCCCTATTCGGAAACTGAAAGAATCCCTTGGGATTTCAAGGAATTATACAGTCAAATTGTACCTCATCCACCAGTCAACAAAGATCAGAAGCTCATCCGGGAACTGAGCAACAACTTCAAGCATTTCAAGCAGGAGAAAATCAATACACGGTTTTCAAAGAAATATCTGTCGGTCGCCGGGAATATGGTGGCAGGCGGGGCTACAGCCTGCTGTGGCTACTATGAAGAATATGGTTTCTTTGTCGATGAAGGATCATCAACAATCGATCTACTGGCTTCATTCGACCGAAGCATCTCCAATTGGCAGGCTGTCATCTAAAAGGAAACTCTAATTTAACTCCGACAACTTCACCTTATCATACCCGCCACGCTTCTTGTCCTCCGGGTGCGGCTCGATCCCGATTATCGTAATATCCTTTTGATCCGGTCCATAAACCCAGAAGATCCGACCGGCGGAAGGAGTGTTGTTTTCAAGATACGATTCCCAAACCTTCATTCCATATCGGCGACTTAAATCTGAAATCTCATGAGAGGACAGCCCCGGGTGTCTGGGATTCTGACTGAGAAAACCGAAAGCTTTCACCAGTTTCTTGAAGAGCTTCTGCTCTGTCTTGCTCAAACTCCCCTTATCCGCTTTTTTTGTGAGGTCATTCCAGAAGAGCTCCATCTCAGGAACCCCCATTCGTATGCTAAATGCCATTCCTATCAGTCTTCCAGGTATTTGGAAAAATCAATGGGCGCGGAGACTTTGCCCTTTTTCAGGTTCTCGACCGATTTGTCCATCATTTTCAGAGTGTTGGCGGAGATCAGGGTCGGATCGACGAGAACTCGGGGAATCATCTCGATTCGTCCGTCGTTAAACTCCATCACGTGATAGTAATCGTACTTGGCTCCACGGACTGTAAAGCGGTTCTTCGAGTCGATTTTTGTATCGTATTCTTTTAATACTGCACTCATATTTACCTCAACAAGTGGGATATCCCACTTACAAGATACAGCGGAAAAGAGAGAAATACAAGGTTTCTAATAGAATGTTGGGGGAAAAACACAGGCTGACCGCTGCTGGCCTATCCCCGTGAGGAAGTTCCGTTCCGGCCGTCCGTCACCGACAGAACAGCGGTTATAGTCAGCTAATCGCCATCCTGGCGGCAGCCGATAATCGAGGTTCTGTCGACTTCATCACTAAGAGTGAGAGATTTTCACAATCCATTCACGTGATAAAATCCCGTTTGAAACGCCGACAGAGCAGGGAAAAGATCCTCAGAATGAGGTTTTTTTACCAGGGCTGTCGGCGGATATAAAAGGTGAGGGTTTCGAAGAATCCCGGTGCTGTTGTAACAAATAACCGTTTTACAAAATATGCTGACAGTCTGCTAATTCTTCAATCTCAGAATCAACTGACCGCACCTGAACCACGCGCAGGTAGGCAGAATCTCCGTTATCGGGTGAGCGTCAGCGAACGGACCGCCGACAAGGACGTCGGCTGACGATAACGTAAATTCTGTCGAAGACCGGAGCCATGATGGCGGAGGGATGGACCTGCCGAGTTTTATTTGCTATCCTCAATAGTGCTTTCAATATATTTATTAAAATCCACATATGGATTTTCCATATCTTTCATTGAACTCCCTTTTACTCGAGTAAACGGATTAGCATTCATGTCCTCTTTAAAATTCCAGTTTTGATATAACGACATATCATCAATAATCTCAAGATAATAGACATCCTCTCCGGTATCAATGACTAAATATCCTTCATCATCAATAGAACCGGATGTAGCAAAATCAAACTGATGCTCGTTGAATGGATCTACAAAAATGACAAAATACTCATCGTCGTTAACCTTCTCTATTCCGAGAAATGAATCCATCTTTACATCTCTTGTATTATGACAACGCCAGATCCCTTCAAAAAGATCGGAACTATAAATATTGATGCTACATGAGATCAATAATAAGACTACTAGAAATCTGTTCTGAAGTTTCGCCAAGAAGAACCTCCGTTATTAGTAAACTTGAATACAGTATCTGATGCTCTCATCGTGTAGGGATTAACAAAGTTGGTACCATTCGCTATCTGAAAATGAAAATGAGGAGCAGTACTTGATACATCATTGTTGTTTTTCATTGGAAATGGCATTATCGCCTGGCCTGGTTTATACAGACCTCCAGAAATCCTTGACCAAGATCCTTTATCACCATGAGAGATTTGCATGTTTAAGTTTGTTCCAATGATGCTTAATGTCATTGTATTTGAACGCCCCTCATCAGCATTGGTCATTTGTGTGTAAAAAGGTGTTTTAGCCGAACCTCCAACACCGTCAATTCCAGGATGAGCAGTAGTTTGATAGTCACCTGTTAAACCTTGATTATCACCAAATCCACCGGTTTGAACTCCATTTGTTATATAGTCAGTTATATCCAAATTCCCTTCATCAATTACGGCCTGATTGTACTGTCCCATTAAATCAAGAATCTGATCTTTCAATACACCCAACTTCTCACCTGATTCTGGAGAATCATAATCTGGACCCATGAATATATCACGAAATTGAGCTTGTGCTTCAGTAATCTGATTTTGAAGATCATCAGTCAACTCACTCATTCCCGTAGGATCAATGTAATTCACAGGATTGTTTGAAGTATACGAATACCAATTCATCGATTGTATTATTGAAAATCCTTTCTGATTTGGGTTAACTAAAGCTGGTCCAGCCGGATCCACACTAATCCACCGCGACGTCATCGGATTCTGATACCGCGCGCTCATGTAATAAAGCCGAGTTTCCTCATCCCACTCCTTGCCGGTAAACTGTAAAGTCTCCCCCGGAGAGGCCTGAACACCACCTAGAGCATATCTTTTTCTGTTGGAATTAAACGTTTTGGCGGTCACTTTTCACAGTGTAACCGCACAAAGAGGCCTTTTCAATCATTTCTTTACGTACCTGGCCACATGCTCGGCTCTGTCATGAAACTTTTCTCTTAAGGCTTTTAGCTGTTTTCTGTACTCCCGGTCAATCTCCCTGTAGTAGCCGTTTTCCCTCGGGTGATACATCCTGTAGGCCCGTCTCTGGCTCTCCTCCGTCGGATGGGTGTAGCGTACCGTCGTTTCCATGCTGTTGTGGCCAAGAAGTTCGGAGACATAGCGAACATCAGCACCGGCTTCCAGCAGATGGGTCGCCGTGCTGTGGCGGATCGAGTGGATCGATAACCCCGGCTTTCTGATTCCTGATTCAAAGAGGTACTTTCTAAAACGTAATGACATGCAGTGGTAGGTCAGATGCCCGCCAGAAAGTCCGGGAAAGATGTAGTCGTTTTGAGACGAGGTTGTTCTTTGTTTCCATTTGCTCAGGAAGAAGGCAGCAGAACTGCAGAAAGGCACATAACGGTCATAACCGCCCTTGCCCTGCTCCACTTTAAGTTTTCTTGAATCGATGAATACATGTTTCCATTTGAGGCTCAAGGCCTCCGAGCAGCGGAGTCCAGAAGAATAGAGGAGTTCAAAGAATGTCCTGTCCCTCAGGTGTGAACCAACGGTGTCGAGGAAATATTCCATCTCACAGGTAGAAAAAATCGGCTTCTCCCGGCTTGTTGATTTTACTTCCGGGATAAGCTCCGCCACAGGAGAGAGAATCAGATCATTTTTGTAAAGCCAGGTGAAGAACTGACGGACACTGCTCACATACTGGGCGATTGTGCCTTCTGTAAGTTCCTTCTCTTTCAGGAAAGAAATGTAACGGTTAAAGTTCTTTTCTCCAATTTCCCGTAGATCAGAAGGACTGTCAGAAAGTGAAGAGAGAAAATAAAGAACATGGTTCAGCTTTCGCCTCACCGTTCTTTTCTTCAAGCCTTTTCCGGCAAGGTAATGCTCGTAATCGGTCCGGCATTCAGAGAAGGTCATGACTTGTGACCTCCTCTTGGATGGTACTGATCAAGAATGTTCCGCAGGGCCTCAGTGTCCACTTTCGTGTAAACTCCTGTCGTACTTAATCGGCGGTGCCCCAGAAACTTCTGGATCTTCCGGATGTCGCAACCTGCTTTCAGCATGTGGTAGCCGAAGGAATGGCGGAAAATATGGGAAGTAACCTTCTCCCTTCCCATTTCCCTGCAGACCTCTTCCAGTACGCCGTTGAGCCATTTCTTCAGGTTGGTAGAAGCGCCAAAGAGAAGATTGCTTTCTTCTGCTCTCCACAAAACCCTGTCTCTAAATTCCTCTATGTAAACGGTCAGATTCTCTTTCACATAATCATTGAGGTAGGCAGTTCTCTCACTGTTTGTCTTAATGTCATGAACCAGAACGGTTCCACCAGAGAGATCGATGTCTTCCAGCCTGACCGCCGCCGCTTCGGATATCCTCATCCCCGTCGAATAGAGCAGTTCACACAATAGGTGGGCTTTGTAATACCTCTTGTAATCCCGAAGGTTCTTTCCTCTGGTAAAGTCGGCAAGAAACATAAGAAGTTCATCCATTTCCTTCTCGTCGGGAATGTTTCCCGGCAACTTGGAAGGAGCCTTGATCCGTTCGATCAGCCGGAAGGGATTAACCGAAACCAGCCTTCTTTTTTTCATGTAGTCCCAGAATGCAGAAAGAGGACCGATAATGCTTAAGATAGAGGCATGGGAATATCGATTCTCCTGTCCAGTCATCCAGCTTTGAAAGTTCTGGGCTTCCCGGTAGTCCAGGGACAGGAAGTCTGAACCGTTAAGATACTCGGTGAGGATGTTGAAGGAGTGGCGGAAGCCTTTGGTCTTCTTGCCGGAGGCCAATAGATGGGAATAATAAGCTTTAACAAGGTTTTTATCTTCTTTTTTCATACCCTCTCTCCCTGAAAATCACGACCCACTCAATCCTGAAAAAGTCAAATCATTGCCAGCTAAGGACTTATGAAAACAAAAGTGGGTCATATGGTTTTGACCCACTTGACCCACTTTTATGTAACTATCGGGATAGTAAGGATTTAAGACTTCTAATCGATTCTGACCCACTTTGAACCACTTACCTTTACGATTTAAGTAACTTACTCATATCCAGAAGTTCGATAGACTCATCAGCCACCAATCGGTAGGCATTCCGGCTTCCTCGGGTTCGGCTTCCGGTGCAGATCAGATATTCAAAATCACAGAGAGTTTTTACATTCCTCTTCACAAACATCTGATTGAGTCCTGTCAGCTCTCGGAGTTCTCTCTGAGTGACAGAGACCTCTTTAGGAAGAAGATTCTCTTCCTTTGCCTTGTCCCGAATAACCCGCCGGATCTCCCCGTAGAGAGTGATGGCGGACTTGGGAAAGTTGGTCAGTGTGGCCGGAAGGATCTCTTTGATAATACGGGCGGCAATCTCAAGATCGGTTTCGTCACACTCGATGTACTTCACTCCGTTTTCTTCCTTTTCTTCCTTCTGGTACTGGCGCAGGAAAGCAACGGAAGCTATCAAGTCCATAAACCTGTCGTGGTCTCTTCTGGACCGCATCAGAGTATCGGGAAAGTTGATCTTCTCGGCCAGCGGATTGATGATAAAGACCTTTTTCAGAAGCCTCTGCGCTGCGTGATGAGCTTTGATGATCCGGGGGATCTCATCCCGCTTCACCTGCAGACGGTCGGTAGAATACTTTTTCTTCTGTGAGGCGTGGATCCGCCGTGTCTGATCGGTCGATTCATCGGTGTTAACGACAAAGCTACGGGAAGTGTTCTCGGCGTTCAGATCGTAATCGGTAGAACTCATCACGGCGGAGACAATAACCTCTTTTCTCACCAGCTTACTGGTCATCTGACCGGTTTTCTCATCCTTGGAAGTCACAAGCCGGCTCAGTTCATGAGATGACAGCATTTCCCTTATCTGGTGCTCCACAACTTCCGAGTGAACCGCTTCCCCCATAACCAGAAACTTGTGTTTCAATCCCCCCTCCGGCAGATAGTTGAGAGCCTGATCCGAAAGGCTGGTCATTGATACCACGTCCTCCGGCGGGATCAGCTTTTTCACCGTGTCGATAAGATAGGATTTACCGGCGGCTGACTCAGACATAACAATCACAGAGATAGGATCATCAAGTTTTCGGGAGGAAGCGGCTAAATAGATAAGGATTTTGTTGATCTCTTCGCCTACGTATCCGAGAAGTTCCGTGTCCTGGACAATCCGGTCGAACAAGTCGGCAGAAGTAAGGAATTCCATTCCCATTTCAACTTCCTGTTCGGTCAGTTCGATCTCTCTGTCTTCGTCTCCCGCCAGTGCTTTGTCCCTCTCCTCTTCCAGATACTCGACCATGCGGATCAGGTCCTTCTCAATCCTCTTTGATTCCACATCAAAAAGGCGGGAGAGTTGTAGAGAGAAACCGGTACGGGATCGAGCGGAATAGAGATCACAATTGTCGATAAAACTCTGTTCATTCCTCTCAGCTCTGACGTTTACCTTCAGGTTGCTGACAAACAGTTCTTTGACTCCTAGGAGCCGATAAGTAATGTCAGAGGCAGAGATCAGATACTTCCCTTTGTCCTTCTTCACCGAGAAGTCAGGGCTCTTCCCTTTGGGATAGATAACCTCCGCAGAATCCAGGAGTGGTTTAATATCTTCTTTTCTTCCATTTAAGGTGAGAAGCTCATTCCAGTCTTTGCAATGAGAGGGATAGACCAATTTAACAGGAATCTCCTCTTCAAGGAGACGCTGACCTAGCTTCTCAGCAGCCGTACTACCGGCAGCGTCATTGTCAAAAGCGATTGTTGCCAGTTTCACTCTCTCATCCTCCAACAGAGAAAGGTGATCGTCAGTAAAACCGTTGGTTCCATAGCAGGGAATGACATTCTCTACACCCATCTGGATGAGGGATAGAGCATCGATGACAGATTCAGTGAGGATTATCTCTCCTCTGTAAACAGAAGCGGCTTTCCGGTTCAAAAGACCGTGGTGCGGACCTTTGAGGTAGAGGTGTTTAATCTTGGTCGATTCTTTGATCTTCCGGCCATAGAGGCTGACAACCTTACCAGTAGAATCGAGGAGAGGGAAAACAACACAATCTTTGAAAGTCTCGTATCCCTTTTCGTTGAACACACCGATTTCTTTAAGAGCTTTCTTCTGTCCGGAGCTGACAAGATCTTTCAGTTTCCCATTGGAGTATCCGACAGAGAACCGGGAAAGAACCTTCAGTCCTATCCCTCTGGATTTAAAGTAGTCCATAGCTTCCCGGGAAGAGGAAAGAGACCGCTGGTAGAACTCCATGACTCTTTCCAGATCGACACTGTCAAAAGCACTCTCGTTTTCTACACTACCGCCCTCCGGTTGGTGAGACTCTGAAGGTACCGGCTCTGCCGGAACCTCCAAAGTCTTGGGAAAGGGAACAATAGAACCGTCAAATTCTTTCAGGTACTTCAAGGATTCCTTGAAATCAATCCCTTCCATCTTCTGAACCAGGTCGAAAATATCACCGGATTCACCACAGCCGAAACAGTTGTACAGTCCTTTCCCTTGATCGATAGACAGACTGGGAGTATCGTCGTCATGCCAGGGACATTTAGCCATATGAGAACGGCCTTTCTTCTCATAGCTCACACCGAAGGATGAGAAAAGGGACAAAATATCGACCCTTTTCTTGATCTCATCCTTCTCGAACTCATCGAGAAAGCCCGATACTTTCAGGGTTTTCACCCCGCCTAATCGGTCTGAGCTCATACAATTCCGGCCTCCACGCCGAGACGGGAGAGGATTTCATCGCCTAGGGCTGAAACCTCAGAGCGGATCTTCACTTCCTTTCCGGGAAGGTTGACCACGCCGTCTTTCAGAGCGATAGCCTCTTCAATCTTGATGCTCTTGGAGATAACTGTGTCAAAGACTGTTCCTCCAAAAGCTCCCTCTATCTCTTCTCTGATCTGTCTTGTGATGATGGGAATGGGATTGAACTCATTGATAATAACGCCGAGGATTGAGAGATCGGGGTTCAGGTTCTTTTTAACCTTGCTCACGGCGTTCATAAGGTCGTTGGTTCCCTGCATGGAATAGAGAGAAGGCTTCATGGGAAGAATCAGGTGATCAGCTGCAGAAAGAGCGTTGAGTGTCAGAATGTTCAATGATGGCGGAGTGTCGAAGAGGATGAAGTCAAAACCTTCAAACTCTTCTGCAGATAATAAATCCTGTACTCTGGAATAAGCATCTACTTCTCCGAGGTACCGTTTTTCAAGTAATGAGAGTCGGAAGTCTCCGGCGAGAAGGAAAAGATTGTCGGCGATACTCTGAGTTGAGATAATGCCGTCCTCAAGGGCTTCAAAGAGTCCCTTGATCTCTTCATCTGAGAGGCTCTTGGTAAGGTTGCCTTGAGGATCACAATCTATGAACAGAGTTCTGTAGCCTCTGGAAGCCAGGTAAAAACCACATTCTCTACAGGTGGTACTTTTACCGACGCCGCCTTTCTGGTTGGTGAATATAATCTTTTTCATAAGGCAGTCTCCTGATCTTTCCAGATCTGGTTACTGATGGCTTCCATCGTCTTCGGTATCATGGAGACAGGCATGATACTGCCGATCAGGAAGTTCTTGTGATCCAGTTCGACCATTTCACCTTCTAAAGTGATAAACAGTTCAGTAACGTCGTAGGCTCCAGGCTTTGCCTCCACGGCAGTGATCCGGTTGCCCATTTCCAACAGGTAAGTGATTTCAATAAGATTTGAGGTGCTAAGTGTTTTCATAGCGGACCTCCCGCTACCCTCTGGTGTTTCATCTGCAGCTTGTACTTCCGCTTGGCATCCCCCACCAACTTGTGAAGCTGGGCGTAGGTTCGACGGAAATCAAAGAGTTTGATTTGTGCTTCGCCTGAGAAATAGGCGGCCTGTAGAGTGTGGATAGCAACGCCGGAGATGGTCAGCCGGCAGTTTACCTTGCCGTCGACATCGACGGCCTCGACTGTAACAATCTGACAGTTTCGACTGAGGTAGTACGATGCTTCGTACAGGTCAAAGGTCTGAATTTCCTGCATGGGAAACTCCTTATGGAGAGGAGAGACTTCTTTGACTGGAAATTGAAAATTGTGTAAAATGATTTAGTCATAGAGGGTTTTCTCCTCGTGATGTATGGGCCTTGTTTCGATCAGTTTGGCGACGGATAGGAAACAAGGCTTTTTTTATCCCCATCGACTCAGGGGTAGTAACCTTTATTCAGGTGTTTTTTTAAACAGTGTCAAGTAAAATATTTGAATCTTGAATGTACTTTAATGTTACGATATATTGCACACAGATGTCAAGCAGAACATTTCACCTGTATAATTTCCTTGTGAAAAATACTTTTAACAACAACATGGCTCTATTCAGAAAAAGAAAAGGATTGTCTCAAAGAGAGTTGGCTCAGATTGTAGGAATTTCTCACAGAACCATAGCCTACTATGAAGCAGAAACCAATAGTATTCCCCTCGACAAGTTGGAAAACATTGCAGAAGCATTAGGTGTACTTCCCGGAGACCTGGTCAATCCCGTCGATGAAAAGGTCAGAGAGAAAATTGAACTGGATCTAAAACTCGTGAAGAAATTACAACAGATAAAGCAGCTACCAGATAGGGATCAAAGAGCCATTTCCAATCACATCAATGCTCTGATCGATAAAAATAGAGGAGCAAATGGGTAAGAAAGTAATTTTCGGCCTTAACAGTCCTGTGGATTTACTCGAGAAAGTAATATCTGAAAGGTCAGAAATTTCTACAGTATCTACTGACATTAGTAACCACTACATGGTTATCAATATCATCCTTTCAGTCAATCATCTCTTCGATTGGGCTCTCAAGTCTGAGGAATACTGTTTGGACAAGAAGAAAGCTATTGTGGTTGAGTTAAATCCCTATTCGGAAACTGAAAGAATCCCTTGGGATTTCAAGGAATTATACAGTCAAATTGTACCTCATCCACCAGTCAACAAAGATCAGAAGCTCATCCGGGAACTGAGCAACAACTTCAAGCATTTCAAGCAGGAGAAAATCAATACACGGTTTTCAAAGAAATATCTGTCGGTCGCCGGGAATATGGTGGCAGGCGGGGCTACAGCCTGCTGTGGCTACTATGAAGAATATGGTTTCTTTGTCGATGAAGGATCATCAACAATCGATCTACTGGCTTCATTCGACCGAAGCATCTCCAATTGGCAGGCTGTCATCTAAAAGGAAACTCTAATTTAACTCCGACAACTTCACCTTATCATACCCGCCACGCTTCTTGTCCTCCGGGTGCGGCTCGATCCCGATTATCGTAATATCCTTTTGATCCGGTCCATAAACCCAGAAGATCCGACCGGCGGAAGGAGTGTTGTTTTCAAGATACGATTCCCAAACCTTCATTCCATATCGGCGACTTAAATCTGAAATCTCATGAGAGGACAGCCCCGGGTGTCTGGGATTCTGACTGAGAAAACCGAAAGCTTTCACCAGTTTCTTGAAGAGCTTCTGCTCTGTCTTGCTCAAACTCCCCTTATCCGCTTTTTTTGTGAGGTCATTCCAGAAGAGCTCCATCTCAGGAACCCCCATTCGTATGCTAAATGCCATTCCTATCAGTCTTCCAGGTATTTGGAAAAATCAATGGGCGCGGAGACTTTGCCCTTTTTCAGGTTCTCGACCGATTTGTCCATCATTTTCAGAGTGTTGGCGGAGATCAGGGTCGGATCGACGAGAACTCGGGGAATCATCTCGATTCGTCCGTCGTTAAACTCCATCACGTGATAGTAATCGTACTTGGCTCCACGGACTGTAAAGCGGTTCTTCGAGTCGATTTTTGTATCGTATTCTTTTAATACTGCACTCATATTTACCTCAACAAGTGGGATATCCCACTTACAAGATACAGCGGAAAAGAGAGAAATACAAGGTTTCTAATAGAATGTTGGGGGAAAAACACAGGCTGACCGCTGCTGGCCTATCCCCGTGAGGAAGTTCCGTTCCGGCCGTCCGTCACCGACAGAACAGCGGTTATAGTCAGCTAATCGCCATCCTGGCGGCAGCCGATAATCGAGGTTCTGTCGACTTCATCACTAAGAGTGAGAGATTTTCACAATCCATTCACGTGATAAAATCCCGTTTGAAACGCCGACAGAGCAGGGAAAAGATCCTCAGAATGAGGTTTTTTTACCAGGGCTGTCGGCGGATATAAAAGGTGAGGGTTTCGAAGAATCCCGGTGCTGTTGTAACAAATAACCGTTTTACAAAATATGCTGACAGTCTGCTAATTCTTCAATCTCAGAATCAACTGACCGCACCTGAACCACGCGCAGGTAGGCAGAATCTCCGTTATCGGGTGAGCGTCAGCGAACGGACCGCCGACAAGGACGTCGGCTGACGATAACGTAAATTCTGTCGAAGACCGGAGCCATGATGGCGGAGGGATGGACCTGCCGAGTTTTATTTGCTATCCTCAATAGTGCTTTCAATATATTTATTAAAATCCACATATGGATTTTCCATATCTTTCATTGAACTCCCTTTTACTCGAGTAAACGGATTAGCATTCATGTCCTCTTTAAAATTCCAGTTTTGATATAACGACATATCATCAATAATCTCAAGATAATAGACATCCTCTCCGGTATCAATGACTAAATATCCTTCATCATCAATAGAACCGGATGTAGCAAAATCAAACTGATGCTCGTTGAATGGATCTACAAAAATGACAAAATACTCATCGTCGTTAACCTTCTCTATTCCGAGAAATGAATCCATCTTTACATCTCTTGTATTATGACAACGCCAGATCCCTTCAAAAAGATCGGAACTATAAATATTGATGCTACATGAGATCAATAATAAGACTACTAGAAATCTGTTCTGAAGTTTCGCCAAGAAGAACCTCCGTTATTAGTAAACTTGAATACAGTATCTGATGCTCTCATCGTGTAGGGATTAACAAAGTTGGTACCATTCGCTATCTGAAAATGAAAATGAGGAGCAGTACTTGATACATCATTGTTGTTTTTCATTGGAAATGGCATTATCGCCTGGCCTGGTTTATACAGACCTCCAGAAATCCTTGACCAAGATCCTTTATCACCATGAGAGATTTGCATGTTTAAGTTTGTTCCAATGATGCTTAATGTCATTGTATTTGAACGCCCCTCATCAGCATTGGTCATTTGTGTGTAAAAAGGTGTTTTAGCCGAACCTCCAACACCGTCAATTCCAGGATGAGCAGTAGTTTGATAGTCACCTGTTAAACCTTGATTATCACCAAATCCACCGGTTTGAACTCCATTTGTTATATAGTCAGTTATATCCAAATTCCCTTCATCAATTACGGCCTGATTGTACTGTCCCATTAAATCAAGAATCTGATCTTTCAATACACCCAACTTCTCACCTGATTCTGGAGAATCATAATCTGGACCCATGAATATATCACGAAATTGAGCTTGTGCTTCAGTAATCTGATTTTGAAGATCATCAGTCAACTCACTCATTCCCGTAGGATCAATGTAATTCACAGGATTGTTTGAAGTATACGAATACCAATTCATCGATTGTATTATTGAAAATCCTTTCTGATTTGGGTTAACTAAAGCTGGTCCAGCCGGATCCACACTAATCCACCGCGACGTCATCGGATTCTGATACCGCGCGCTCATGTAATAAAGCCGAGTTTCCTCATCCCACTCCTTGCCGGTAAACCTGTATGGAATCTTATCCAGATCCTCAACAGATTGGTCCTCAATCCACATCTCTCCATAAGGAGTATACTCCAAATGCTCATACACCTGCCCGTCAGGATCGGTAATAACCGAGCTGCTGCCGAGATGATCACTGTGATAATAATAGGTGTTCAACGACTCATAACCGGTATCAGCCGAATCTTTAAAATTCAGTTTTGTTGCTATCCGGGTTTCTCCGACATAGATGTTCTTGCTCTGCCGCAGTCCCTCACTGGCCCACGTATCGGCAACACTCCACATGCTGTTGAAGTACATGGTTTCTCCCAGGTCGGAGTACTTAACGGTTCTTTCCCCTTCATGGTCATAGCTGTATTGAGTCCAGTGAGACGGATCAGTTGTTCCTTTCAAACGGTTTTCTTCGTCCCAGACATATTGACGGCTGTATACGTCATCACCAGAGCCGCCTTCATCCCGTTGCCAGGCAAAGGCTTTGTCAGCCATAGTCACGCCATCGCGATAGGTGTAATCAGCCGGATCATTCTGAGAAACTTCTCTATGACCGCCGAGACGTTCTTCTATGGTATTGCCGTTCAGATCGTATCGGTAATACATATTGCCGATCTGTTCAACACGGTGAGGAGCATCGCTGTAGTAACTGTAGAGACTATTGTAATCCAACGGGCTAACGCCTACAGAAGGACTGGTCGTCTCATTGCTGACCTTACTCAACATATTGCCGATTTTATCATAGGTAAAATCCTGCGTATAGTGACTTTTTAAGGTCGTAATCCCTCCATTTTTGTGATAATCATATAATCCTTCGGCTCCCGTCAATTGATAAAGAGAATCATAACTGTATTCCTGCCGCGTCGTGTGATTGTATGTATTGTTTTCAGTCATTTCGATATTGCCGGCTAAATCAAACTGATAGTTCATATTCTGATAATTGATCATTGAATTTTTCAGGCCGGTCCTGATTGATGTAAGCCATCGCCGCTCTTCATCATAACTATACTTGGTCTCTGTACCGTTTCCGTACTCGATATAAACCCGCTGGCCGTATTCATCATACCCAATGTCGTTTATATAGGGGAATTCTGTTCCGTTTTTCTCACCCACAGCACCGGTGATCTGCCCTCCTCTATCATAACTGTAGGTCAGGACCTCACCATCGGGATAGGTTATACTCTCCATACGGCCAAGATAATCGCTTATATAGGACATTCTGGCAATTTCATCTGTGCTATTAGGAGTCATTCTTTCTATGGTTCGTTCGATTGAAGTCACCTCTCCCATCTCTCCGTATTCATAAGTTGTTGTTCCCGATTCATTGCTTACCGATGAGAGTCGGCCGATATTATTTTTCGAAGGATCACTTCCATAACTGTAAATAACATCCTCTGATTCCGGATAGAGAATCCGGCTTATTCTGTTAAATTCGTCGTATTCGTATTCAATCCATAATCCGGATCGTCTCAAATTGCTGTTATTTTTCCGCCAGAGGAGCCCGGCTTCGTTGTATAGGAACTCCTGACGTCCCATATCGGGAGACTCGACTGAAAGCTGACGCCCCATCAGATCATAGGAAAAGTTGACTTTATTTCCCTCAAAGTCACAGCTTTCAAGCAGTTCTCCCAAGAGATTGTAATGGTATGACGCTTCTGTCAGAATCTGCTCTGAACTATCCCGCTTAATAATGGCAGTTACCATCCCCCGACTGTTTTTCCATGTTTCCGTCACATTCCCGAGCGGATCCTTCTGGATAATACCCATATGGACTTCTCCATCAGAGTACTCTTCTCCATTGCCCTCAAGGGTGTATTCTGCAATAGAATAAGAGGATATGATTTCGGAATCATCAGGTAATACGGCCCGGATGACCCTGTCCTGAATATCGTAATATTTTTCTGTGTTCAGCTTCGGATCCAGTTCCGTAGCAGAGGGGAAGTCCTCTTCGGAAAGAGGAAGCGAATAATCGCATTCTTCAAATCCGGTTTGTCCTTCTAAAACGGATCGACCCTTCCAGTCATAGACAACCCGGCCCGATTTACTCCAGCCTCTCAGTTTTTTGCCATCTTCCCGGGTTATTTCACTCTCTTTGGCTGTCTGGCTGATCCTTCCCAAACCATCGATCGTCACGAGAGTTTCAATAGTCTCATGATTGGATGGATCAAAGGAAACTTTATTGGAACTCAAAGCCCTCCAGGGAAACGAGTTGGTAAAATACTGATAGCTTACTGCCGGAGTCATTCCCGTATCATAAGATGTCCGGATTTCAACCAGTCTGCCGAATCCATCGTATTTTTTCTCCTGCCTGTTGCCATTTATCTCAACCGAGGCTGTGTCCAGTCCCAGACAATAATCCCATTCCATTGAGGAATCATAGACAGGACCGCCATTTTCATTATAGCTGAGAATCTGTTGGACATACTGATTTTGAACATCATCATAGATATACTCCATAGTATAGCCTACAGGATCGATAACTTTGGTGATGTTTCCGAACTCATCATACCCCAATTCCGTCCGGACGGATTCTCCGGAAGCATAGAACTGCTCCAGTGCCGTCATATTTCCTCTGTTATCGTATTCAGCTTCTCGTTTCCGCAGTAGCCTGGAACTATCTTCAGAAAGACCAGTCCATGTTTGGAGCGATTCGGGCAGTCCGACAATGTATCCGGGTTTGTCACAGTAATCTATCTCCAGATAATAGTTTTGAGTATTGTCTGCTCCTGCAACAGAGCTCTTCAGAGATTCGATATTCCCCTTTGGATCGTAACCATATTCTTTCACGGTCTCCATAAAATCGGAAGAATCTTCATCATAGGTACGGGTTGTCTCCCTCAGAAGATAATAAAATACCGAGCCGTTTCCTGACAGAAACCGGGAACCGTAGTCATAAAGGGTCTCTCTAAGAACATTGTTCTCACTGTCGGTAAAACTGGTCCTGATGATTTTTCCTTTAGATTCATAGGTTTGATTCAGATATTCATTTATCAGGCAGCTCTCGTCTACTTCATTGGTTGTAGTTACATATTTGAATCCCAGGAATTCCCTTTCATCTCTGTCATACTCTCCTGATTCATAGGAAAAGAGCTGAGTATAACTGTGTACACCAAGGCTTTCCGGATCATTCTCATATCCATCCGCCCTCGTCAACGATGTGAGAATCCATCTAGAATGAGGATCGGGAACGCTGTTTTCCGATCTGTCAAACCCGAGAGTGTAAGTACCTCCCTGAGGGAGATTGATTTTTTTCAGGAGTCCCACTGTGTCCATCCGGTTGACTCTGAGATGAAGCGCTGAATCTCCGGGAGCTTTAAATATATGCTCCGGTGCGCCATCGCCGTTCATATCCATCATTTTGACTGATGTTCCGGTTGTGGCAACCGATCCGTTCACCCCCGGCTGAATGGTAAAGGTAAGAAGAAGGTAACTGAGAGAAATCTTCACATTTGCTCCCAGATTCAGAGCTATTCCCGCAGATGAATTGAGTGTGTCATTAACTTTGAAGGGATTAATCTCATTATTTCGATTCCCATCAATCAGTTCGTCAATTTTTACAGCATCAGTGACTTCATTATCCGTCTCCATGGAGCCGATTCCCGAACTGGCCAAAGTTTCCATATCGGCGGTCAACCCGTTTATAAAATCCTGATCGCTGTAGGTCCATTCGGGACAATAAACTTTGGTAGTCTGCGGTGCGAACTCATCTCCGTAATTAAAACGGACTTCAAAATAATCCGTATCATCAACTTTCTTAACCTGATCGGCCAGACCGTCTCCGTTGATATCCATCAGTTGATAATCAGTATAGCTGACAGTACCGCTCAAGCCGGCACTCAGCCCTACCACACTGGCACCAAAAGACAATGTCCCCCCAAGGCTACCGGAATTAGAATGATTCAGATTGTTTTCCATTGCGTTATTCCAGTTCATCAGGGAAAATTGATCTCCCAGATTCATCATAGCTGATATATCACCGGAACCATTTCTTTTCAAATGATCAGGCAGTCCGTCGCCATTGATATCCTGCAATCCGATATTCTGACTCGAAGTTGTTATCGATCCATTGATACCAAAAGTGGGACCACTACCGGGTTGAGCCTTGGCAATTGAGGCCTTTACTTTTCCATTGGAAGAAAATACGACTTCCTCCGATCCGCCGCCGCCAAAGGAAATGCCGAAAGAGGCCGTATTATTTGTAAACGAATTAAGATGCGACCAGGCATCATCAATTACGGTTTTGCCGGAGAACCCGGACCCCGTTCCGGCGATGTACGTGATTTCCCCGTCATTGTCATTGGTTACCAGATCGGGGTAGCGGTCACCATTCATATCCATAAGGCTCTTGTATCCACGGGATACTCCGAAACTCATGCTCTGATTGATACTCGCGGCACTGAAATTGACTCCGCCGGATGTCGAATAACTGGCCTGAATATCCTGAAGAGTCTGCCCCCCTCCTCCGGAAGAACCTGTTACCGGAGTTTTATAGTAAACCGGTCCGCCTTTTCTCATAGGATGCCAGATATTCTCTTTTGTCATATAAGGGGCAAAATCATAATCGCTATAGAGAGTTTCCACTTCGCTGCCGTTGACAACAAGCTCTGAATCCTGAAAATTGGAAACCGATCCGATCCAGGTATAAGAGGTCAGAGCATCTCCGTCCATTCCCTCTTCAGCGACAGGCAGTTCATCCGGTTCTTCGGTATTGATATTGAGTGCGGCTGCAACCAGGTAGGGCGGAGGTGTTACATTATCAGTTTCAGCATCGGGAACGGCAGTATCCTCCGTCACCGGTTGAAAATCATATTCCTCCTGACCGATGAGAGAGGGATCCCAGTCATAAAATCCACTCCAGAAACCGTATGTCCAGTTTCGGAATCCCCCGTTTAAATACTCTTCCTTCTCATCAAAAGTACAATAAGCTTCGATGTCATCGGGAAGCTCTGATTCTGTGTATTTGTAGTCTTGACTGAAAAAGACGTCTACTTCACTTTCCGTATAGGAACCGAATTCTCCATTCATTTCATCAGCTCTGTAATCTTCAGAGGAATTAAAGACGTGAGTGGCCACCTGCTTTAAAACGGAACTGTTACCTTCAATAGAGAGATATGAAAAAACTGTGCATTTATCGCCGCTCTCAAGAGAAATGGATTGTCCGTCTCCAAAATTCACAGGAAGCGTTGATAAATCTTCATCCGCAGTCATTGTTTCCTGTGGGAATAAAGCATTTTCTCTATAGTAATATTCAGTTTTCATGGATGTTGGAATAAGTATATTCAGGTCATCGAAAAAGGATGCCAGAAAGTTCTCATCGCTGGAACTCAAACCGGAAGTGGCAAGATAAACGTCATTATCCTGAATGTAATAGGGAAATTTCTCTACGAATAAGCGATAGGAATCCATATTTTCAATTTTTTCAGTAATGGCCACCAATTCATTTTTGGGTTTAAGCAGATAATAGGTGCCATCATAACCTTCCGGTAACATTTCCATATCAACTGGAAGGAAATCATCTGCGGAAAATGCTGTCTGGCTATTGAGAAAACCGTCGATCTGGTCCTGATTCTGCAAAAAGAAGCCGTATTGCAGATCATCATTATCTGCAAAACCCCAATATAGAGAATCATCCCAGTTCGTGAAATCTTCAGCCATGGCCAGGACAAGAGAGACATAATCATCTATCGATACCGTTTCAGAAAGAAGATAATTACCTGAATCGCCATTAAACAGATAGTTATCGGCATAGATAGCATAAGCTTCTTCCGCCTCCTCATAGGCCGTCAAGGCATCCGCTAAAGGTGTTTCCAGAGCATCACGGGCTTCAATCAATAGATCGACAGCTTCCTGAAAGGGAATGATATCCTCTTCTGTCAGATTGGCATCAGCCAGAGCGGCATCAAGGGCGTCCTGAGCTTCGGACAGATCAATCAGAACCTGATCATATTCACCCAGCATGGTTTCGTAAGAACCTTTTTTAGTGAGATAATCCAGTTCGAAAGGGTCTGCCAGGTCATGATAATAAGAGGAAGAAAGCGATTCAATAAAATGAAGAACAGGCTCTTCTCCATCACGGACAATAGGCAGAATGGCATTTTCAAAAAGTTCCGAATCGACCATATCAGGATATTCAGCCGACGCCAGAGTATAAATATGTTCAACCTGATTCCTGGTAAATGATATTTGTAAACCGTTCCTCTCGAAATCCAGCTCTCGGGACTGCAGATCGGAATCGATCTCCTGAAGACTCAAATGGCCCTGGTTATCCCTGTAGAGAAAGAAATCCCAGTATTTTTCATTAGATTCGTCAACGATTCTGTCCAGATAGATACGGTTATCCAGACCGTAAGATTTGCCCAGATCTGTTTCATCGGGAAAAGCGGGAATATCATTGAACAGAATGCTGTCCATTATATCGAATCGGCTATATCCGGTCTTAGGCAATCCTGCTGAATCCATATCCCAGAATTGCGGCGCTCCATTGAAAACAGGCAAAGCCATTTGGACCAGCTCGCCGCTGTCAAAAAGTGAGACCAATTGGCTTAAGCAACTTTTAATCTTTATGATTATTTCACGTTCATACCCTTTGTCGAGCTTCTGCAAAACAAACCGGTCTATCTTCTTATCGTAGGGATAGAGAATATGCATCCACGATTTCTGGAATTCAGAAGCCGCGTTGTATATTCTCCGGAACTGATCAAATGTCAGTTCGGGGGGAATAAAACTTCCCATGCCTGTTAATTCCAGAATCACTTTTTTCTTTGACTCATAGTCAAGATCTTTCAGGTCGCTTTCAGCAGAATCAGATAAAGCCCATCGATCCGGATCATTCTCATCTTCCTTAGCTATTTTTGAGTAGAAAGAATTCAGAACAGATGACGGTTGAACATATAATGGTTCCGGAAAATAAAATGAGGCCTGCCTGCGGCTGTTTCCCTGAAAGATTTCGATTGCCTCATACTCTATTTCTGTCGACCAGAACAAATCATCACAGTACGGATCTGAATTTTCTTCATCATTATCCTTGATATCGCTGCCCGAATCGAGGAGCATATAAATAAACTCTCCCGATTCCACAATATGATTTTCAGTGAAAGGTTCGCTATCCGGATCAGCAGACTCCACGTTATAGGTAACAGTTCCGTCATCGGGATACTGAACAACAGCGCGAACGCCGTCATCAGAACTGACTGATCCATCAGCCTTATATATTTTATGGGTTACATTAATAACACCCGGTTTATAGGCTTCCCATCGTTTTACCGGTTCTTCTACATAATAGGCTTTTTCATAATCATCCCTTTCTTTATCGGAGACCACCCTTACCGGTCCCTGCTCCATACCTTCAGACCAGGGAATGGATTCAAAATCGCCCTTGCCTTGAAAACGGGAAAAATTATTCAGACCTTTTGTGACCACATCTATAAATCCATCGCCATTGATATCGGACAAAGCGGATTTGGAATAGGAGTTGGAGTGCTGAATGGTCAAACCTCCGCCGACTCCGGCCGCCGATGCTGAAACGCCGGCATTAAAGGAATCCTGATCCCCTTTATTGAGAATCCCCGGAAAATTTCCAATATCTGCTGACCCGGAAAAGCCGTCTCCCCGATTGGTGATACCATGAAGAGAACTGCCGTTCTGCCAGACAAGATCGGGCAACCCGTTACCATCCAGGTCCGCCATTGTGCTGTTGCCCCAATTAAAAGTATGACTGTATCCGCCGCTCAATCCGAAGCTGACCAGAGGAAACCTCTCAACTCCCCAGAAATAAAATTTCCAGAAATCAATAGATAATCCAAGGTACAAATCCAGGCCTATGGAAGCGGAGCTGCTCTTTTCCATCGGTCGGGTCGTACCTGTGTACCAGGTTTCGGTTTTATCTCCGAACCCTTCAAACCCGCCGGATCGCTCAGGCAATGAAGAATACTCAAAACCATACTCATACAGAACACTGCCTGTCCCGTCACCTTCACTGTAGGAGGTCATCTGTGTCTGCCCGAAAATGTTGTACTCGTAATTGAAGGAATAAGTCCTGTATACCTGCCCGTTATAGGACAAATCAAGGGATTTCAACCGCTGTGAGAGCTTTGATATATATTTACCCCTGTTATCGATCCTGCGATCCTGCCTGGCTTCAAGTTCAAAATCCGCCGAGTACAATCCTTCATCCTGACCATGCCCAGACCAGCTGATACTTGCGGGATATGTATAGCCATCAATAGTTGTGTAGTGATAACGGACAAAATTCCCGTTACTGTCCCGTTTCTCCTTCAAATACCATGTATAAACCTGATTTCTATTATTACCGTTCCAGGCATCATCTGTTCCGTAAATGCTGACCGTTCCGACCTTATCGGTCACTTTCCACCAGTCCGCATCGTTTTCTCTGTAATGGAAAATCTCTTCAAAAGATCCTTCGTTCCGTTTCAGATATTTAGACACATCTCCTGCGCTCTCCTGAAGAACCAGAGCCGCGCCATTCAGCATATAGTCATCGTCCCCATCATAATCCGGAAGCCCGAAACGGGTATCGGTTGTAATGGAGGGAATTGAAATATCAAACCCCTTGCCCAGCCAGCTGTTAGCACTATTGACATTGTAACTGAGAGCTAGCTGAGGAGTCGCTTTGCCCCGGCCGGGAGTCAACCGGAAAGGTACGGAAAATGATCCGCCGCCAAAAGGTCCCGGTTCCAATCCCTTGATTTGTGGAACTACCGAACCGGGGTCGGCAGCTTTCAATTCCTTAATGCTCGTCGGATTAAAATTGATGGGAGAGGGAGACTCGGGCAGAGTCAGTGTTGATGTAATCATATCGGTAAAGTGATTGGTCAACGCTGTAATCGTACGGTTGTCCTTATCCACCGTATAATCGGGAAGCCCTTCCCAGCATTTCTCATCTTCATTATAAAACCAAATACCCAGATTGGATAACTCGGTTTCCGATGTACCGGCGCTTCGGGAATAGGGCAGTGAAACCTTAATGTTTTTCTCAAATGTAAAGGGATGAGGACTGAACCGGTAACCCGACGCTCCCTCTGTCACGTTTTCCATACCCTGATTAAGCGACCGGACACGATTAAGCTTTTCTATGGTCAGTTCAACCGGCTCTTTTACAGCACCGGCGGGGATTTCCAGAGACACTGAGCCGAAACGGACAAGATGGTCTTTATCCGGTGTAATCGTGTAGGAAATTTCTTCCTTAACATCTCCGGAGGAATACACAGGCGGTTCCAATGCATAGACAAGAGGATTGCTGGTCCATAAAAATGATACGAGGACAATGAATGCTGATAAACGTGTTGCAGAATCTTTCATGGAAGCGGCTCCTGATTGTTATTGTTTTTCAAATTCGATTTTGACGGGGACGGAGGGAAAGTTTTCCAGAGGAGAGACGACAGCCAGATATCCGAATCCTCCGCCTGTATGTGCCTCTTCTGAAGAATCTTCAAATGAGTAAACTTCCTCTCCGTTGATTATAATTCTGTATTCACCTGTATCGATGGCCTCAACAGAGAGGATATTATTCAGGCTGTATCCATAGGAAAGGGAATCGGAATCGGTCCACTCTTTGATATAGGAAAAAGTCCCCTGTTCAATCAGTCCGACACAAAATTCTCCGACTGTATTGATAAAAACGGCAAGGGCGGAAAAGTCAGCAGTTCCGCTATTCCTCTGGGCGAAAAACACACCATATCCCCCCAGTGAATGACCCGAATTTTTCGTCAGCCTTACAGCAAAATCGGAGAATACCGGAACTGGTATCTCCTCTTCTATCCAGTAAGTTGTTCCATTACCGGCACCGAACTCAAAAACGTTAGTGGAGAAAAGCCGAACCGAATCATTTAATTCGAAAAGAGTGTTCTCTTCTACAAACTCCGGAAGCTCAGGTTCAGGCGGTTCATATGTCGAATTACCCGTTGGAGAGGGGCAGGCGGTGAAAAATGACACTGTTACAGTCAGGATAAGAAATGGTAGTATCCGCTTCATCACAACTCCTGTTCCGCAGTAAAGTCAAGATCGTATTGAATAATCTTCCCTCCCCCGCTGCTGCCGGTCAGAATGTTGGCGCCGTATGGGTAGATGCAAAAATTAAAAATCTTGCTTTCCATGGTTGTATTGACGATGGTGATTTCCGATTCGCTATCCAGTCCCTGAGGCGTCTCGGGCTGGCAATAATATTCAAGCTCCTGGGATCCGGTACCCGTGTACAGAACCTGAAAGGTGAAGCTTCTCCTGGGCCCGACTTCCACAGAATACCAATCGCGGTCTTCAAGAATATGCTGCTTGGTGTTATCTGCGTAATATTGAACATTGGCCGAAAGATCGTAGAGAAAGGGCGTGGCGTTCTCTTCCCTGTCATTGGATTCAAATTCATCTTCCATTGTCATGCTGGCGACCCCGAGAACGGGAAGAGAAGGTCCGAAGGCTTCCTCGCCTCTCATTTTGACCAGAGTATAGAGATAGCGGCCCTGCTCAGAAACATCGGAATCAAAGAATTCAAGTGAAGTTCCCTGGTAAATTTTCTCATAAGTTCCGATATTGTCGTCTGCTCTATAAAGTACGTACTCATCGGCTCCGGGATCCTCTTCCCAACTGATTTTTATTTCCAGTTCTTCAGTAAAGGATTGAACCCACGGCTTTTGAACTTCCGGATCATCTATAGTCCGGCTCATATCTTCAAAAAGACTGGCAGAACATCCGGCAAGCAAAAACAAAAGGGGCATCAGTCTACTTTTCATCATTTTTCTCCTTGAAGTGAACAACTTTGTAAGAAATGGAAATTGAGGGTTTATAGCTGATCAGAAGATCATCATAAAAAGCGAAATCTAAAGCGTTGATAAGTCCGATGCTCAAATTACCGGCAACAGGATTGTAACCGTATGTGAAAAAAGCACTGAGAACAAAGGCTCCCGATGTACTGGTATATTCATCTCCGTACTTTCTGCTCTGTACCAGATAATCAATCTGATACCCGGGAGCGACTCCAAGCCGTAAACTGTGATGGGCATTCAGATCCAGAGAAAGATCCAATGGGATGGAAATCATAAATGAGTGGCTGAAAAAGTTTTCCACAGTCGATTGATTTCCCGCCAGTCCGTAGTCCAGCGATAAACCGAAGCGGGGATACATCTCATGACCGTTAAAACAGAAACGCGGCTCTGAAAGAGCCACAAATCCGCTCATTCCAAAATGAAAATATCCCATCATGATCTCATTCCAGGGTTCGAAAAAGATTCCCCGGTAACCGGGATTGATAGAGAGCTCTATATAACCGGGGGATTTGTCCTTAATCCGCCGCTTTTCTATGGCGAAGCGGTCATAGAGGTAGCCAACCAGCTTCCGTCCAGCTTCATCCATTAATAGAGAGGAGAGACCGGCATCGGATTTACTGTAGATAACAGCAATGACGCTATCCGATTCCCGCTCATAGAGGGAAAGCCGGACTTCATGCCAATCCTGCCGGAGTGTCAGAGTCCCGTAAAGTAAATAATCATAAGACTCTCTCATGGCCAAAGAACCGGCATCGATAAGGGAGGCAATAACCTTCCCGGAATCTATTTTGCGTAATTGAATATTATTGAGAGCATCATATATGCCGACAGCTTCTTTGAGTTCTTTAGAAAAATCTCTATCATCTGAATCCAGACCGGTATGATTATCAATTTTCAGGTCAGAACAAAAAACCTGGAGAGCGTTCAGATTTACTCCGGAAACCAATAATAATATTAGAAAAAACACTCTGCATTTTTGCATTTAAACACCGCCTCCAGCCGATTTCATGGCTGTCAGTTCCTCATCGTAGGGAGAATCGGGATACCGTTCTTCAAAAAGACGGAGTTTCTCCTCAAAAAGCTTCTCTTTCCCACGACTGAGCAGAGAGCTGAGATAGAAATAGAACACATCCGCATCTCCGCCTCTTTCTTCAACGGATCGATAGAAATCCTCAACTTGACGGTACTGTCCTGTCTCAACAGACAAGCGCGCCATTTTTCCATAGAGGCTTTTTATTTCTCTATCTTCTTCAACACTGAACCCGTCATATTCCCTCAGAGCGGCTTGCCATTGAGACAAAGCTCCTCCGGACTCTCCCTTTAAATAGAGAAGATCTCCCAGAGATGTGGCTATATGGGGGTCGTAATTCAGTTGAAGAGATTTTTCAAAGGCTTGTTGAGACAAAGTGAAAGCTTGATTCTTCCAATAGATTTCACCGGCCAGGTTGAGGGAGACCACAGATTCTCCATCGAGAGAAAGAGAGGCCTCAATAGCTTCGACAGCATTACCCACTTGATCGCTGTCCAAATAAGAACGGGCAAGACTGTTGAAATAGAAGGGATTTTCAGGCTTAAGCCGGGTGAGTCTATTATAAAGGTATACAGCTTTACTGTAATCACCCTCTTTAAGACTTATCCTGGCCAGTAGAGTGTAGGCTTCTTCATTAAAAGGCTCCTGTTCCACAAGCTCTTCGAGATAGCTACTCGATGAAACAAGATCTCCTTCTTCGAAAAAGATTTCCCCCAGAGTCATTAATGCTCTGCCGTCATCGGGATGTTCTTCCAGACGGACAATAGCCCACTCTTTTTCTCCCTTTAGGAAATTTTCTTCTGGAGGAACAACCGGTTCTGATTGAATATTTGAAGTCAAAGAACTGATTTTTTCTTCCAACACATCAAGTGTTACAACCCGTCGCTCCAATGATAATACTTTCCCGACAGCTCTATCATGAAGCGTTTGATTTTCGTCACGAAAACGTCCGATAGATACATTCAATGCCTCTAAGTCAGTCAGAAGAGCCTTGTTCTCTCCCTGGATTGTTGAAAGCTCCTCCCGAATCTGGGAATTCTCATCAATCTGTTGCAAGACTAGACCTGTTAATGTCATCAATTCCTGTTCAACTTTGCTATATTTTCTTTCAATAAAGGAAAAAAGAAGCAAAAGGATTAATAAACAAAAAAAGATTCCGAAATATATAAACCATTTTTCTCTTACATAGAGTTTCATACAAAAGAATAATACAAATGAAATGTTTCAATTACTCAAACCTATAAACAATTTTTAAATATTTAATATTTTTCAATCAAATATTCGACCATATGAAAGTAATAAATCAAAAATGAAACAAAAAAAACACATTGAAACATTATTATGATATATGATTTTCATTTTTACAACACTTATTATAAGAAATATTTTTACGAATAGCATTAATCCGGAATCAGTATAAGAAATCCCACATATTTCAGCCGCGGTTCACGTTTGTTGAGTACCATACATGGGTATTACAGGAGAAAGATCTTTATTGCTTCAAAAAAACGGAAATTTGTTTATTATTTTAAGATTTCCAGTAAAAAACAAACTTCAAATACCAGAACTTCAGACATTCATCCCTTTCATACCTCCAACATAGCCACCCCTAATAAATGACACATGTCACATTTGTTAATCAAAATTTTATATTTCTAGAGCGCCCAGAATTGGGTTAGAATCATTATTTTCCGGTAATACCAAAAAAACTCTTTGATTTTTTAAACAGTTTCGATACAATTCCTCTGATACTTACGGGTTTCGAAGCCAACAGCCCGGTGCCCGGATAGAAAAAAGTGTAAAGAGGATTTCGTGCACAGTTTAGGTATAAACATAGGTTCATCGAGCCTGAAATCGGTACTCCTGAAAAACGGAGAAATTATCTGGACTTCGGTTATTCCCCATGACGGGAATTTTACCGATGCCGTGAACAGAACTCTCGGTAGTCGGGAGATTCCGGCAAACTGTCCGACTCTCGTTACGGGAACGGAAGGTCGTTATCTTTTCAGTCTCAATAATGTTATTGAACCGCTCTGTATAGAGAAATCCCTAGAGGCACTCCGGGAAAAAGTCGACGCCATCGTCACAATGGGCGGCGAAGACCTCATTGTCTACACCATCAGCGATGAAGGAAAAATCGTAAACAACTTCTCTGGCTCCAAATGCGCGTCCGGTACGGGAGAGTTTTTCAAGCAGCAGCTGGGAAGAATGAATATGACTCTCAGCGATGTAAACGGCGTCAGCGATGACAGCCAGGTCGTTACCCTGTCCTCCCGCTGTTCCGTTTTCATGAAGAGCGATTGTACTCACAGGCTCAATAAGAAAGAATCGACACCCGACGATATCGTCGTGTCGCTCAGCAACGTCATGGCCGTGAAGGTTATCGACTTCCTGAAAAAAGCGGGAATCCGGACCGGAAGGGTTATGCTGACCGGAGGGGTGACCCTCAACCGGCACATCATACGCTTTATGAGAGAACAGGCGCCCGATATCGATTTCATCATCCCCGAAACTGCTTCTTATTTCGAAGCGTACGGCGCGGCTCTCCTCGCAGCGGAAACAGGAACACCCTACCCGGGAACCGACCGGCTTATGAAACCCGGTCAGGTCAAGTTCTCGAATCTGGACGACCTGAAATCGGCCATGGACAAAGTTTCCTATTTTTCCGCTGAAGAAACGAAACTGGTAGAAAGCAAGGAATATATCCTCGGTGTGGACGGCGGTTCGACGACGACCAAAGCCTGTCTGATCGACAGGGAAACCAATCAGATCGCCGCCAGCCATTACGGTCGGACCCACGGCGACCCGATCAAAGCCCTGAAAAACTGTATTGTAGAAATCAAGAAAAAGATTAAGGAAGATATAGGTGACGGGAAGATAAAAATCACCCTGGCCGCAACAACCGGTTCATCGCGAGAAATTCTCGGTGTTTTCCTGGAAACAGGCGGCGTTTACAATGAAATTATCGCCCACGCCTACGGAACCACATTCTTCTCGGAAGATGTCGACACCATATTCGAGATCGGCGGACAGGATGCCAAATATGTTCTGCTGAAAAACAAGGTGCCCATAGACTACGCCATGAACGAAGCCTGTTCCGCCGGAACGGGATCATTCCTGGAGGAATCAGCCCATGGAGACCTCAATATCGGTTCAGCCGCAGAGATCGGCGATATTGCCCTTCTGGCAGACAATCCTTTGAAATTCGGCGAGCACTGTTCCGCCTTTATCAATTCCGATATCCGAAAGGCCATCCAGCAGGGCGCGACCCGGGAAAACATCACGGCGGGAATCGTCACCTCCATTGTTGCCAATTATCTGAACAGGGTCGTAGGCAATAGAACCATCGGAAACAAGATCTTTCTTCAGGGAGGAGTGGCTAAAAACAAAGCCGTACCTCTGGCATTCGCCATGTTTCTGGACAAGGAGATTCTCGTTCCGCCCAGCCCCGAACTGATGGGCTGCTTCGGCGTGGGAATCCTGGCGGCTCAGAAAAATTCCGATGGTTTCCTCGATAAGGGAGATTTTGATCTCGATGCGATTCTGGAAACGGAAATCACTTACGATAGAGTTTTCACCTGTAAATCCTGCGACAACTTCTGCCCCATCCAGGTGCTTAACGTCAACGGACACAAATATATGTTCGGCGGACGTTGTAACAAATATGCCAACAGCCGCCGGAAAGTCGATGAATCCGTAAAGGTTATCGATTATGTGGAGCAGAGGAATCAGCTGCTTTTCCACGATTGCGCAGCCGACCAGGAGAACATGACGGTTAAAAGAGATTTTACCGTCGGTATTCCCAGAGCTTTTTCCGTACACACCATGTACCCGCTCTACTCATGGTTCTTCCATCAGCTGGGAATAAAAACGGTTCTCTCCACGGATATCGCCCACGACGGCGTGGCCCGGGTGGAAAGTTCCTACTGTTTCCCGGCGGAAATAGCCCACGGTGCGGTTCAGGATATACTGGACAAGGGTTGCGACTACGTTCTGGTTCCCCATTACCGGGATATGGAAAGTCTGGAGAAAGATGTTCATGCCAACTTCTGCCCCATAACCCAGAGTCTCCCCTACTACATCAAAAAAGCTTTCCCCGAAGTGCCCGAGGAGAAGTTCCTTCCCCTCATTGTTACATTCAAATTCGGAGAAGAGAAAGCTCTCGAATACTTCATCCAGATGGGCGCCCAGCTCGGTATCGGTGAAAGCGAAGTAAAAAAAGCATTCCGTTTCGCTTTGGATAAACAGAAGGATTATTTCAGACAGGCTTACGAACTGGGCCAGAGGGCCCTTGATGAGGCACAGCAGCAGGACAGAGCAGTCATCGCTCTTCTCGGCCGCCCCTACAATGCTCTTACAGCCGAAGCCAATATGGGAATTCCCAGAAAATTTTCCACGAGAGGATATTCCATCATCCCCTTTGACATCATACCGGTAAGCGATGAAGATATTTTCTCCAATATGTATTGGTATTACGGCCAGCTCGATATGAAAGTGGCTGTGAAGCTCAAGGATATGGACAATGTCTTCATTACCTATATCACCAACTTCTCCTGCGCCCCCGATTCGTTCATTCTCCACTACATCAAGTGGCTTATGGGAACGAAACCCTTTCTGATTCTGGAACTGGACTCCCACTCCGCCGATGCCGGTGTCGATACCCGGGTAGAAGCTTTTCTCGATATCATCGAAGGTTACCGCTCCAAGCTGAGCGAAAAGGAAGGGGACCGGTACGACAACGGACTGCGATTCATTAACAACGGGGAAGAGGAAATCCATCTTCTCAATGTTCATGAGGACAAAAAAATCCCGATCAAAAACAATAAGAAGGTTAAGATCCTTCTTTCCAATATGGGAAAACTGTCCACAGAGATCGTCGCGGCTATTATGCGGTCCAACGGCTTCGAGGGAATAGCCCTCCCCGGCGCCGATCAGGAAGTCCTCCGCCTCGCCCGGTCCCATGCCTCGGGAAAGGAATGCGTACCCTCCCATCTGGTACTGGGAAGCGCCTTGCGTTTCTTCAATTCTCCGGAATACAAAAAGGACGAGATCTACATGCTCTTTGTCCCCATTACGACAGGCCCCTGTCGGACCGGACAGTACTTCGTTTTCTACGAAAACCTGTTTAAGGACATGCAGCTTGAGAACGTGGTCGTCTTTACCATGAGCGCCGACAATTCCTATACGGAACTGGGTCCGGACTTCTCCAGACACTTCTGGAAAGCGGCGGCCGCTGCGGATTATATGAAGGATATCCAGACATCGCTCAGAGCCTGTGCGGTCGATCCCGCTTCGGCTCTGAACCAGTTCGACCAGCTGTGGAACCACCTCTGCGTTTCCGTCGAGAAGGATTTCAGAAATCTGATGCCCGAACTGAAAAAGGCGGCCGATGCCATCAAAGAGATTCCTCTGAAGAAAAAAATGGTCGACTGTCCCAAGGTTCTCATCGTCGGTGAGATCTATGTCCGCCGAGACGACTTTGCCGTTGATGAGCTTATCGAGCATTTCAGCCGGAAAGAGATTATTGCCAAAGTGGCCGGTATCGGTGAGTGGATCCATTACCTGGACTTCGTCAGAACCTACGACCTTAAAAAACGGCTCAGGCTTCAGCCCTGGTGGAAAAAATTCCTTAGCAAAGAGCGCTTTGATCTTATCAGGCTCAGCATTGAAAAAGCATGGAAACACAGCACGGAACACGCCATCAAGGAAGTCCTGGCTCCTACCGAGCTGATTCCCGACTCTCCCGATGATATGGAAGTGATGATGCGCAACAGCTCGGATCATTTCGTCAACCACGAACTGAACTCGGAGATTACCGTTTCGACCGGTTCCGCCGCGACGGCCATGCAGAGCGGCTATTCCGGCGTTGTAAACATCTCTCCTTTCGCCTGTCTGATCGGACGGGTTATAGAGGGATTGTACACTCCCTGGGCCAGAAAGCAGAACTTTCCCACCATGTCTCTCGAGGTGGATGGAAACCAGCTGCCGCCCAATATCATCAACAAGCTCAACATCTTTATGATCAACGTTCTGCGTTTCCGCGACAACCCGGGAATCGCCGAGCTGATCGAGACGGAAGAGCCGATTTACGGCCAGGAAGCATCGGCCTGCAGTACAGAAGCCTGCGGAACCGATTCCTGTTCGACATGCGGGACCGAGTACAGTAACTTCAACGAGTTCATCAAGAACGCTGATTGATTAGTTATTTAAGCAATATAAAAAGGCTGCCTTTAACCGGGTGGCTTTTTTTATTTTTTATTGAACTATTTTTTGACCGGAACTACAATTGTCAGCATGAATAACGTGCTTCTGGTTGAAGATGATCTGGCGATCAGCGATCTGCTGGAGATTAACCTTTCCATGTCGGGATTTACGGTTGAATGCTCTGACGGGATTCAGGCTGCCGCAGAACTGATTAATGAAAAAGAATTTTCTATTGTCCTCCTGGATCTCTCCCTGAATGACGGATACGGTCTTTCCCTGATCCCCGTCTGCGAATCTTTCAAAATCCCTGTTCTGATCCTTACAGCGGACAATTCCCTTAGAACAAAGATCAATAGCCTGAATCTCGGCGCTGATGATTATGTCGTTAAGCCTTTTGAAACAGCCGAATTGATTGCCAGAATCCATGCTATTCTCAGACGGTCGGGTCAAGTCGAAGGCCCATCGGAAGAAGTGATCGATGACATTATCATTGATGTGGAGAGAAGAGGAATAGTCCGGGACACAGAGGAAATATACCTGACTACCAAAGAGTGGCATCTGCTTCTGTTCCTGCTCAGAAACAGAGGATATGTTCTCAGCAGAGATGTGCTTCTCGACAAAGTCTGGGGTTACGATTATTACGGAAACAGCAGAACTGTGGATATGCATATACAGCGCCTGCGGAGCAAGCTAGGAACCGATAAGATTTCAACTGTCTATAAAGAGGGATACAGACTCGAATTATGAAGTTTCGTCATGCGGTGCTTCTTCAGATTATGCTGGTATCCTTTTTTTCATTGTCTTTGTCTGGAATTTCATTAATTCAACTTAACCACGCTTTCAATATAAAACAGGAATTGTCAGGTCTGCAGAAGGAAGCAGAAGTTCTCAGCCTGTTTATTGCAGAAAAAGTGGTAGAGGATTTCAATGAATATAGATTCAGCGAAAGCTTGGTATTCAAACTGCTGAGACCGGCGCTCATTGAAAAACAGAATATCTACTCCACTTGGAGAATATCTTTCAATGTAATTCAAAAAGGCGTTCCCCTTTTTAAAAATCCATCCTTCGATATTTTGAACTTACCGGAAGAGGTAAAGACTGCAGAACGGGGCGGCAATGTCTGGGTGCTGCGAAGGACCGGAGATTCCTGCTACTTAAGAGTCGCCATGCCTCTAGATATTTTCCGGGGAGAAACAGTCATTACATTTGAGAAAGAAATCTCCCAATTATTTGAACAGAGACAGAAACTGATCGGATATATGCTGATTTTTATATTGGCATTTATGTTCATATTTGTTCCTTTATCGCTGCTGCTATCAAGGACGATAACTCTGCCGCTTGAAAATATTCTTTCACAGATGGAAAATTTCGTCAGCGATAATAATTTTGATACAAGAAAGCTTTCGGTCTTTGAAGAGATCAGGCAGTTGCAGAAGCATTTCGCCAGTTTATCGATGGATATATCAAGTCAGATAGATTTCCTGAAGAGAGAGAGCGAATCGAAAGAGCTATTCCTTGCCAAAGTGAATCATGAAATTAACACGCCGATAACTTCAATAAAAGGCTTTGCCGATCTCCTTCTCCGTTCGCCATATGACGAACAGTTATATACCAAGGCGCTTAGCCATATAAGCCACGAAAGTTTACGCATCAGCGAACTCAACGGGAATCTGCAGAAATTGGTTATACCTTCCGATGAGTACCTCTGGGAGACATTTTCGCTAAATAGCGTTATAGATGATGCTGTCGAATCCCTCCGCTTTCTTTTTGAGAAAAAAGGCGTGAGGGTGGAAAGAGAAAAAACCGCCCGGAATATCCGGGGAAATCTCCCTTTACTGGTCACTGCTTTTAAAAACTTTATCCACAACGCTATAAAAGCTTCTTTCAGGGAGGGAATAATTTTTATAAAAGCCGAAGAGAGCAATGGTGAATTGAAGGTCTGCATCATCGACGGGGGAATCGGTTTTTCCGGGAATAGAGCGGAAGAAGCAAACCTATACGAATCTTTTTCCGGATTGGGTCTGGCTCTATGCGATGAGATTCTGCGCCTCCACAAATGCCATTGGCTAATTACCCCCCTTAAGAATGGCGGAACAAAAGTCTGTCTGGATTTTACAACTATTTTACAAAAAGAAGATAAATCTGATATTCCTGCGATTCATCATTAGAAATCTTAATTCGAAGGAAACAGTTATGAGAAAGATTTTCATTATTGCTTTTACATTCACCGCGATCCTCTGGCTCTTGCCCTCTTGCATTCAGGAAGGGAAAATTTATGAAACCGAGAAATCTTTAGTAAGTGTCATAGAGGACATTCGCGAACCGGACTTTATAACCGAAGAAATCTACAGCTACAAAAAGACGCTCGGTGTTGATCGCATCTTTCACACATACACCCTCAAAGAGCCGAGCCGGGATTATCCGGCAGATGAAGAAGAACTAATCAGAAATCTAGAAAAGATCAGGCCTTCAGTCTCAACTCTTCCTGAGATTCTGAATCTCTTCGGCAAACCTCCCCGTGTAATTATTGCGACTAACACGAGCTCGGAATATCAGAATTATCATCTCAACCTGCAATATAATGATTTCACTTTATATTTTGGATCGGAAAAGGAAACACTAATTGAAATAAGAATTGAGGATGAGACTTCAATTTATGCCTATGATGGAAAAATTAAATACGGACAGTCATTGGATTACGTTCTGTCCTATATGCCGGCGACTGAAATCATAGAAGGCGAGGAAATCGATTGGGAGAAATCAGGAGTACTTTTTAAAAATATTGAAGGCCGTGAAAGTCTGGCTTATATCGATTACAAAGATAAGCGGATAAGAATGTTTTTCAACAATAACAGGCTGTCGGCCTTGTACTTATATTGAGCTAAGCTCATCAAAGGAGAGGGATTAAAACAGAACGACATCCCGGGTAAAACTCTCTTCGATATGTAGTTCCGAATACTCATCTCGTAGAGCCTGACGCTCTTCCTCGACCGAGAGTTTATCGACAATCTTCTGAATAATCGTACTTGTAAACCGGCATTCCTTCAATGGAAGGGGGCCGCCGAGATCATTCAGATTTGTTTCCACATCCTCTTTCAGACTGATACATAAAACAAGTTCCCGGTTGAGATCCTCTTGCAGGATTCTCAGCCTTTTAAAGAAGTTGCTGTACTGCTCCAGTTCAAAGGAAAGCGTTTTAGTGCTTTTTACGGCGGACAGCACCGCCTGGTTATTCTTTTTATCTGAACGATCTATCTCTTTTCTGTCATTATAGAGAGCAATAATTCTCGTATGAAGATCGGAAAATCTCTGGTCCATTATATCGACCAGATCGGTCAGGTCGTTGTTTATGTGCCCCATCTGCTTTTCCAGGTTATTGAGCAGAAAGGAAACGAGGGTAAACAGATGGCGGTAATCTTCCTTTAATTCGGACGAGCCCTTTTTCTTGTCAAAATCCTCAAAGAAAGCTTCGTCCTCAACAATTATCTCACGGACATCCGTAACCGCATCGACAAGATGATTCAGCTGCTGATTGATAATATCCTGCCTCTGCATTTCGATTATGATTTCAAATATGGGAATCCGCACCTGTCCGAGATCCTCCACAAGGCTCTTAAGCAATTCGGAGTCATCTTTTTCAGTTTCCTGAAGAGTTCTGATTTCTCCAAGCCTGGCTTCGATCTGATTCCCGACTATCGGCAGATTTTCAGATACATGAATAAAAATGCGATTAAATTCATCGATATAAAACCCTAAACTCGTTGAAAAGGTTCCTAATAATCCGGCAATATCCATCAGGACTCCTTAATTCGATCGGACGCAATACCTCTCTCTATAAACTATGGGAGAAACGCCGGAAAAACTCAAATTTTGTAGGAAGAATAGAGAATATCTCCCGGGATTTCCGGACTTGTACCTATGGGAGAACTTTTCAGGATATCAATTAATTCCTTGCTGTATCGGTAGAGCTTCTCTATTTTCTCAGCGGCTTCAATTCGAGAAGAGCATTCCACAGCACTGATATAGTTTTCGATTGCGGCTTTTTCAAGTTTGACAATATCATTGTCAGGATCGACATCGGTAATGGTTCTCCATTTTCTCATGGATATGAGAACTTCGCCCATCAGCTCAACCATTTTGTTATGTGTCGCTTTAAATACTGCCATCATAAAATCCAGAAAACAGGCCTTGGCTTCCGTTTCTGCAGCAGGGAGCTTATCCGTGAGGCTTTTCTGCTCCAGCTTGAACATGTCAGCATAAGCCTTGAGATAGTTTTCTCCTTTTTTCCGGATTTCCCTCTTCTCAGCAGTGGATGCCGATTCTGCGGCAAGACCGAATACCTGAGGCAGATAAATCTGTTCGAATTGTTCTACGTCCCAGACTGTAGCCTGATCGCGGCGCAGAGATGTCAGCAGAGCATCAGTGAAAGCTTCAATCTGGGAATGGGAGACATACATGCCCTTACCGTGCTTGACTTCCACAAGTCCCTGCGCTTTCAGCATCCTCACGGCATCCCGTATTACTGCACGGCTTACACCGAATTGTTTCTCCAGTTCCGGTTCGGTGGGCAGAACATCTCCGCCTTTCATTTCTCCCGTTAGTATGGATTCTTTTATAATCCGGCTGACTTTTTCCGGGAGTGTCTCCCTCCGGTCGATTTTTTCAAAACTCACTGTTCAAGCCTCCTGCATGTTTCTTTTGGTAATAGGGAATAAGCAGATATAGCGCGGCGGAAAGGATAATGACAATTGAAGCGACGATCCAGGCTCTTCCTATGTAATAAGTTTCGGCGAGAAAAGCAAGGGCGACCGACCCCGCTATTCCTCCGGTCTGCATGAACAGGGAGGAAAAAGAGAGAAGCGTGGATCTTTTCTCCGATGGAACCGATTCATTGAAAATTGAACTTTCCGGTGAAGACTGAACGCCGTTGAAGAGAAAAAGTGTAAAGTAGAAAAAGGCAAAGGGAATCAGTCCGCTCTGATATGCCAATATAAAATAGAGAGAACCCATCAGCGTTCTGGCGGTAAAGAGAGCCAGATGATACCGGTCGCCGAAGAGACGGCAGAAAGGAATGGACACCAGGCTTCCGACCGATGCCGCCAGAAAATACCCCGTTGTAAGAAGCCCGTAAATCCAGCTTCCTGTTCCGTCTCCGGCGATAGCCTGCACACGGGGTTGCCACAACTGCTCCAGACCGGATATGGAAAATCCCCAGGCAAAAGTAGCCAGAAGCAGAAGCAGCAGAACCGGGTGCCCCAGTCCGTATTTCACAGAGGTTCCGACGACTTCAGGTATTTTCCTGAATCCCGCAGCTAAACCGGCTTCTTCTCCATCGGGCTGTTTCTCATGAACCAGTAGAGATGTTGTTATCAACTGAACAATAAGAGCAATAATAAAAATGATGTAATTAGAAGCATAAACACTGTTGAAAATACCCTGACTGGTCCATTTTCCCAGTGCCATGGGGATAAAGCCGCCCAGGAGAGAACCGATCCCCAGACCGAGAGGAATAAATGTACCGATCCTGGCCATTTCCTTCTGAAGATTCACCACAGGATCAATCCTGTAGAACTCATCAATGAAATGAGCATCCATGGTTCCAGAGGAAAGGGACCGGGCCACCCCCTGGAATATGAAGCAGATCATCAGGGCGGGCAGCGAATTGACAAAAAGAACCAGAAGCGCTCCGGTTATCTGAAAAAGGAGAGAATATATATAGACTTTCTTTCGCCCCAGAGCATCGGCCAATCCGCCGGTAGGCAGCTCGAGGAGTACAGTTGCTGCCCCGTAAGAAGCAAATGTTATTCCGACCTGAGCCAGGGACAGACCCTTTTCCAGAAGGAAGAGCGTCATGACGGGGATAATTATCCCGAGGGTAAACCAGTGAAAACTCATATTCCAGGATGCCAGTAATCTCAATTTTTTCATTGTCATATTCATATCCTCATATGGTCATATGATGACCATATGTTAAAAATAACACCGCCATCTGAAAAAGTCAAATTCAGACTGCGGTGTAAAAGGATGTCAGGAAATATTTTTACCGGACAGGAAAGCGGAATACTGGGAATCGACTTTCATAATATGATTGACAACCCAGTCCTGGAGGAAGTCGAGAACTTCATTCGACAGGACGGCGCTGCCTTCGCGCATACCCTTCTGGAGCTCCTTTGCTTTGGCAACGAAACTTCTGTGCTGCTTTTTATGAGCATCGATTTCGGGATAGTTATATTTCTCAAAGGCTTTTTCCTCTGCGGAGAAGTGGTATTCCGTATACTGAACCAGTTCGTCGAGGATAGTCAGAAGAGGTGAAGTGCCCTCCCCTTTTTCCATTGACAGAAAGAGTTTATTAATCAGTTCTATCAGCTTCTTATGGTGGTTGTCAAAAAGTTCCACTTTTACGCTGATCGACTCATCCCATACCAGATTCTCGTTATAGCCCAGAGTTGTGAGAATCTCAATGATTTTATAGGATGTATCCTGAATGCCCCTGAAAGTCTTTTCCAGATCCTTTCTATTACCCTGCTTAACAGAATCCACAATAAAGGAAACATCTCTATGAATGTTATTGTGCCATGTTTTGAGATTCGACAGTTTGGAAGAATCGGTGATTTCCTGGGCTCCATGTTCTCTGATCCACACCCCCAGGCTGCAGGTGTCAGCTTCGAGATTTCCGAGACCCTCAGGCTCGATTGATCCGTCTATCAAAGCACGTGTCGTAGCGACCCAGCCCACATGAGCCAGAATCATGTTATTCATTTTTACGCGGCCTATGGAACCGGTTTTACCGGATTGATTGGTCAGGATATTTTCAACCATCGATTCCAGTGCTTCATTGGACTTGATAAAAGCCTGGGCTATTTTGGTGGAAATGAGATTGATGTCCTTCGAATTGCGGCTAAGCTCATTCATGCTGTTGTCCAGCTTTTCCGCCACTTCCTTGGAATCGGAGAGAATCTTTTCAATTTCTGTCGCTCCCAGTTCCATCTCATTCATACTGAGAGAGGTGATGGATGAAATTTCCTGCAGAGAGACTGTTGAATTGACCACTTCCTGAGTATTTATGGTAATGGCTTCCGTTCTATCGTTAATCTGACCGAAAGTCCGGGAAACCTGGGAAACCCCTTCGGCTATTCTCGTAAAAGCTTCCTCGCTTTCACGGCTCAGTTCACCGGCGCTCTGAATATTCTCAACCAGTTTTTTTAAAGTGACCGATATGTTTCTGGCGTTTTCCGCAGTCGATTCAGCCAGTTTTCGGATTTCTTCTGCAACAACGGCAAAGCCTTTTCCCGAATCGCCGGCATGAGCGGCTTCTATCGCCGCATTCATGGAAAGCAGATTGGTCTGTGAAGCAATCTCATCAATGACAGTTATAAGCGATAAAGCGTCGGTTACTTCGCTCTCTACAGTCTGCATAACTTCTGCCGAAGCCTGGACTTTTTCGCTTCCTTCGCCTGTAATGTCAACCAGATTATCAATATCCTTTGTTCTTCCCGTAATCAGATCGGCCACTTCTTTCAGAGAACTGTTTATCTCACCGACGGCTTCCGAAGTCTGATTAACCGCATCAGTCTGGATATTCACTTTATCTTTGAGGCTTCTTATCGATGCGTTGATTTCTTCTACGGCTGCCGATCCCTCGCTAACATTGGAAAACAGAGATGCGGCGATATTGCGGTTCGCTTCGGTTTCCATACTGATATCGGAACTGTAAATGAGAGATTTCTGAATATTCCTGGACAGCCGGGTTGCGCCGCGCTCGCTTTCATTGGCTTTGACCCGGGCATCGGCGTAAGCCTGATCTCTCAATCTATACCGGGCCAGATACCCCTCCAGAGCCGCATCGACCCTCCTCGGATACTTTTCCGATTCATTTCTTCTTTCGGATATATCACTCAGGACTTTTTTCAGAAGAGCTCTTTCTCTGAATAGTAAAAAAACAGACAGCGCTGTAGAGAAAAACAGCAATGCCATAAGAATGATTGATAATAAACTCATATTTTACCTGTTTTTGTGCTTGAAAATCTTCATCAATTCTAACCTCTATCAAGGGAGGACTCAAGCATTATTAAGAATTATTACTGCAATGCGAATTATCCATCAGTTTTTCCAAGTGCCAGTGTTTCATTATCTGACTCTGCAGGAATTCCCTGTTGTGGGAGACAAGAATAACAGCACCGGGATAGTCAAAGAGAGCCTCTTCCAGTACCGAACAGCTTTCAGCATCGAGATGGTTGACCGGTTCATCGAGCAGCAGAATGGATTTGTGAGGGATATCCTTTTCAAGGGCTATGGCTATGAGCAGTTTTTTCATTTCTCCTTTGTCGGGAGTTATGCGGCCTCCCAGAATCTGGAGAAGCGTGCTTTTCCCGGAACCGTTGGGGCCGGCGACAGCTGTCCAGCCGCCGGGGAATGAGATTGTCGTATCTGAAAATAGTATTTTTTCCTGATTGATATAACTGAAAGAAAGATGTTGTACCGATAGAACTGATTCTGACATAGATAACTCCTTATACTGCCGCGTGACGGGATTCTGTATGAGTTATCTGATAATCATTCCGGTAAAACTCCTTGTAATTTACCCCATAATACACTTTATACTATCGTAAGACGAGGTAAAAAATGAATAAAATCAAACTGGCCATAATTGGATGCGGAATTATAACCAAAGAAGCTCATCTGCCGGCATTAAAGCGGCTGACAGACAGGATGGAAGTCGCAGCGGTCTGCAACCGAACGGCCTCCAAAGCCGAAGATATAGCAGAGGAACTGGGTCTGGACCATTCGGCGGTCTGGACGGACTGGAAGAAAATGATCAGCGAATTGAAAGATCTCGATGCCGTTCTCATAGCCCTTCCCATAACGATGAATTATGAAGTGAGCCGGGCCTGCTGCCAGGCGGGACTAGCGGTTCTGTGCGAAAAACCCGCGGCCATGACCGCCCGGGAAGCCGAGGAAACTGCAACCTTCTCTACGCAATTCGGCGTCACCTATATGACAGCGGAAAACTTCCATTACGACAGAGGCTTTCTCAAAGCGGCAGAACTGGTCAAAGCCGGAAAAATCGGAAATGTCCATTCCATGAGCTGGAATGTTCTATCCTGGATGGAAGTGGATAACAAATATAATAAAACTGAATGGAGAGCCCACAACGAATACCCCGGCGGGTACGTTCTCGACGGCGGCGTTCATTTCGTACACGCCCTGCAGATGATCGGAGGACCGGTAGAATCGGTTTTCGCCCATACGGCTTCCGTTGACGGAAGACTGGGGACAATGGATACAGCCATGTCTCTGATCAGACATAAATCGGGATGCGTCAGCTCACTGAACATGGGTTGGCGGTCCGCCTCGGATGACGGGGCTCTGAGAATTTTCGGAGACAAAGGAAGCCTGATAATGGGCCGGGGAAATGTCAAGGAGCTGAAACCTGACGGGACGGAAGAATTGCACACATTTGAAGAGGAGAGCAGTTTCTACCTTCAGTGGAGTGCATTTCTCGATGCTCTGGAAGGAAAAAAGGAAGGTCTGATCCCTGAAAGAATGCCTGCTGATGATGTAAAAACCGTTCTGGCAATGATCGAATCAGAAAAAAACGGTATGGCAGTTACAATAAACAGCTGAAAAAACATATAATGACCCTATGAGCCATGATGCCCGACATCTGAAAACTTACGGGGTCTCTTATTTCTTTATTTTCGGTGCTCTGGCAGCGGTTTTCCCCTTTTACCCGCTTCTGCTTCAGCATAAGGGTTTTAATCCCTCCCAGATCGGTTACATAATGGGAGCCTATGACCTTATAAGCATGAGCGGGCTTTTGATCATGGGTTTTCTCTACGACAGGATCGGCGCACCGAAACGAACCATTACAGCTATAATCCTCATCAGCGCGGTTATCCTGCTCTCTCTGACTCTGACATCATTTCCTCCGGTGGTCATATTGCTAACCATTGTACTGGGGTTCTTTATTAAATCCCCCTCGTCTCTGCTCGATGCCCATTTCGGTCAGGCGCTTCCTGATCACAATGATTCCTACGGCAGAACCAGGCTGGGCGGGAGTCTTGGTTTTATGCTGATGGCTCTGCTTATCCAGGTTACCGGTGCAGTAAGCGGTTCACAGCCGGTATCGGTTTTTGCCGGCTACGGCATCACAATGATATTCACAATAGCGGTTCTTTTTTTCCTTCCCGTTGCTAAACCCCATGAAACACAGGAAAGCGGAGCGGAGAAGAAAAGCGGCTTTCTCAGCAGCATAAAAACCTTTCCCCGCCTATACTGGATCGGTCTGCTGATCGGCTTTCTCAATTCCCTGGCCCTTTCGGGGCATTACACGTTTTTCTCTCTTATGCTGAAAAACCGCTTCGGAATGGAGAATGTAAGCGGATTCTGGGCTATAGGCCCGTTCTTTGAAATCCCCATGTTTTTCTTCTCAACAATCCTGCTGAAGAAAATCAGACTGAGGACTCTCTGGTCTTTCAGCATGCTGGCCGGCACCACACGGATGCTGTTCTATGCCCACTCGACCACACTTCTTCCTCTCTACATCATCCAGATCAGCCATAGCTTCTCTTTCGGGATCAATCATTTCTGCATGATAAATCTTATAAACCGGAAAACACCGGCTTCAGAGAGAGGGCTGGCCATGTCGATTTTTACTGCTGTAGGAATGGGTCTATCCCTCTTCGCAGGAGGAATTATCGGAGGCACAATACTGAAATTCGGAGATTTTGCCCTACTCTTTCAAGTCTTTTCACTCTTTCCTCTTGCGGCCATCGCCATCAACTTTATTTTTCTGCCGAAGGAAGTTCGATCCTGAAAGTCGTACCGCTGCCCGGTTCGGAACGGACCGTCATATCTCCTTTGTGGTTACCCTTGATTATATAATAGGAGACGCTCAATCCGAGACCTGTGCCGACGCCTTCACTTTTTGTCGTATAGAATGGTTCGAAGATCCGCTTTCTCACCTCTTCCGGCATTCCCGGGCCGTTATCTTCAATCTCAAGGATTATCATTCCCCTGTTTTTTTCAAAAGAAGTCCTGATGGTAAAAGTCGGAGATTCGGTTTTGCCTGCGTGCATTGCCTGAGCCCCGTTGCGGAATATATTGATCAGCACCTGCTGGATCTCCGAAACAACACAACACAAATCAGGAACCTCACCGAAATCACGGATAAGAGCAATGGACCGGAAGTCGTAATTTTTTTTCAGATCATAATCGGAACTGATAATATAAAGCGTTCTTTCAATAAGCGATTCAATAGACGTCTCCTCAGCCTTCCCTTCACTCTTGCGGGAAAAGCTGAGCATATTATTGACTATATCGGTTATCCGCTTTCCAGAATCTCTTATGGACGATAACATGGATTGGATATTTCTGCTTTCCATGTAGACTCTGATTTTTTCTATATCGATTCCCGACTCATCCGCCGCTTTCCGGTTTACCGGCGAATCGATTTTATCAATCAGGCGGTTCTGAAGCACATTTGATGTTTGAATTATACCAGCCAGAGGATTGTTGATCTCATGAGCCATTCCTGCAGCCAAACCTCCGAGGGACATCATTTTCTCACTTTGGATGAGCACTTCCTGCGTCGCTTTCCTTTCGGAGATATCGTGGACAACGGCAATAATTTTCCCTGTTGTTCCAGGGTCAGAATACTTCAGATGAATCTCCGTCCAGAACAGATCTCCGCTCTTTTTAAGAGAGAGCCACTCGAATAAAACATGCCCCTTCTCTTTAGCCTCCCGAAGATAATTGCTGAACCGCGCCTTGTTATAATCGGAACTCCGGCTGTGAAACTTCTCCATAGTCCCGCCCAGCACATCTTGGCGGCTGCATTCAAATATAGTGAGCATGGAATCATTGACATCCAGAACCTGTTCCGACTGAATATCAAGGACTATAATGGCATCCATACTGGAATTGAAGATTTCCCGGTAGTCCTGTTCCTTTATATTCAGCTCCGATTTAGTTTCCTCTTCCCTCATCCGGCTGATGATAAGGGATTGGCGGATTTTTGCCACGGTTAATAAATCGTAATAGAAAATGACAGTCATAAAGAGCAGCATCCCGGTGTATCCGAATTCCATAAGATAGATCCAATGGAGATTAAAGGAATCGACAACTATATCGTTGACTGCCGTCAGAGTGAGCAGAAATGTCCCGATAAAAAGAAAAAGGGATGTATGCGTTTTTTGAGCAATGAAATACCGTCCAGCTATGCTTGTCATATAAAAAAGAACCACTAGAGCGAAAATGAAATAAAAAATTCCGAAGGGAGAAATATCCGCATCAATAAGGCTTAGCTTTTCTCCCCAGAGAAGCTCGGTGTACCGGATTCCCCTGACTGCCGTATATGTCAACGTAGTCTCGGAGAGAAGGCGGATGAAGGGGACAATGGAGAAAAATCCGATAAGAATCACTTGGAAAATCCGGCTTCCCAGATGGGTATAACGTTTAATAAAAATATAAAGGCTGATGATAATAATCGCGGAGCAGAACATATCTATCCGGTTGAATTGCATAAATTCAGCGGCGTTTCGGGCTGAATAGAGCCTTGTATTGGAGAGGGAATAAACCATAACGCCCAGGGATGAGATGGTGAGCATAAGCGCGTCGAGTTTGACGGGACGCTCCTTGACTGCACTGATTCCATTTAAAAGAGCCAGCATAAAACTGGCGCCGCTGAGCATGGAAAGCATGACAATAAACAAACCGGGCAAAAGTTACCTCTTTTCACATATCTTTTTTTATTATAGTACAGAAATAAGTCAATTGCCCTGTTGAAAGATATGAGGGAATAAAGCGAATAAGTTTGAAAAACCAGTTTTTGTGTAATAAAATTTTATATGCAAAAAAGATTCACTTCTAAATTCTTTTTCTACCTGGAATCCGACCCTACATCTTTGATTGAAAACCATTGACGGAACAGCATATGTTGTATCATTCGGTTATATCCTGAACGACTATACCTATGGTTATTTTGCAAATTCTCAGGCATATAATGTTTCCATCTCCTCAGACAGCGACGGAGCCGGATTTAATTTTACAGTAGACTGATAAATCATTCCCGTCGCCTCGGCCTCGAATCGCAGCGACGGGAAATCTTTATTTATCCAGCCAGTCTCCCGCAGCTCCGGCATCTGTAAAGTAGGCGATATTGCCGCCTTTGTTCGCTTCCAGAACCATTTCCCGGAACCGGGGATGATTCAGATGGGAATCTTCAAGAACGATTGCCGCCCGAACCGAATAATTGGAAAGCTTCTGAAGAAATTCTCCCGCCAGTCCGCTTTTCAGATCAAAGAATGCATCGGGGAGATGAACCGAATGGATTAATACTCCCGAAGCATTTCTGTATCCGGCATTCCCGATGAGATCGAGGAAATCACCGTTGTCTTTCAAGATCTCCGTCGATTCGTAATACTGTGCTGTTTTTTCCATGTGTTTCCTCCTTGTTTGAAAATCAGTATCTATCTATCAGGGTGAAGAAATCCTTCATAAAGGAGATGCTTCCCCAGAGAACAAACCTGACGGTCTGTTCCTCACTGTTATAGAGACAGTCAACTCTGTGATTCGATTCTTTCCCGCGGTTTCCCCTGCTGTTGAGCGCTGCCATGACTAGTGTTTCATAGCGGTAGGCTTCCTCCCTGCCGGAAACGGGTAGATCGATAACAGATGAAGCTGAAGCCTGCTGCTCCTTTTCCGGTTCTCCGGTTAAAGCCTGCAGGTCTTCCCTCCGGATACGCCATTGCCGTCCCACCTTCACCGCTTTCAGTTTCCCGTCACGGATAAAGCGGAGAACCGTTCTGCTGTGAACATCGAGCTTCTCCGCAGCCGATTCAACGGAATAAAAAGAATCGTCCACTATGTACCTCTATATACATTATTTATTGATTTTTAATGTACATTAATGAATATTATTTGTAAAGAGTGGTATCAATCAGCAAACAACAAAAAACGGGACCGCCCGCTCCGGTGACAGAGCCGACAGTCCCGCAGGGGTACATTTTCCCTAAACCGGAAGCGGGTCTGGATTCTTTTCCGCTTCAAAATCGGGAAGATACTGCTTATCAGTGCGCTTGTCCCGTCTCCGCTCTCTCATCTTTTTAAAATCGTCAATGATATAGAGAGCCGAAGGCAGCATCAGCAGGGTGATTGTTGTTCCGAAGAGCAGGCCGAAGGCGACAGAGACAGCCATGGGAATGAGAAACTGCCCGCCGATGCTTTTCTGGAAAATCAGAGGTCCCAGTCCTATAGCGGTTGTAAGGGTCGTCATAATTATAGGCCGGAATCTCTGAATTCCCGCCTGGTAGATGGCTTCTTCAACCGGAAGCCCCTCTTCCTTGTAGAGTTTGTTATATTTATCAATGAACACAACCGAATCGTTGACGATAATCCCGGCCAGGGCGATGCTTCCCAGAAAGCTGATAAAGGAGACGGGAATGCCGACAATGTAATGGCCGATAATCGATCCCATAAATCCCAGCGGAATAAGGGTCATAACCAGTCCGGCTTCGGCGAAGGATTTCATCTGAAACAGAAGGATGGTAAACATGATAATAACAGCCATGGCCATACTGAACACCATGGAGTTGATCATTTTGCTCACTTCTTCCGACTGTCCGCTGAACGATTTGGATACGCCTTCCACCTGGGACAGAACCCGGGGGATCACGTCATCGTTGATATCGGCCAGAACAACGTTCAAATCATTCCTGCTGTCATCGAGATTGGCAAAAACTCTGATGGACCGGTATCCGTTTTCATGGCGGATATTTTTTATGCCTCTTTCTATTGTGTAGGTCGCAATTTCCTTAAAAGGAACATAAGCACCTGTTGGAGTCATAATGGGCAGGTCCTCGATCTGGCTGATCGATTTTCGCGCTTCCCGGGGGAACTGAACGATGATCTTCACTTCGTCCCGCCCTTTCTGGAGGGTCATGACATCCTGCCCGTAAAACCCCTGTCGGAGCTGGGAGGTGACATCCATAAGATTGAGACCCAGAGCCTCTCCTTTCGGCTTGAGGGAGATGACGAATTCCCGGTCGCCGAGAGGCGTGTCGTCCTGTATATCCTTGACTCCGTCTATCCCCTTCAGTTCCTCCTTGAACAGCTCAGCGGCTTTGATCAGCTGATCGTAATCGAGACTGAGGAAGCGGACCGATATGGGGTTGCCTCCGAATGCCGATTCCCCTCCGACGGTTATGCTCTCCACTTCGGGGAAAAAGCCGAGGTTCTGGGAAAGTTGGTCGGAGAAATCCTTGACCGTAAAATTCCGCACCTCATTGGGAATAAGCGTGAGGAATATGCTGATAGTGCTTCCGTTGCTCCAGGAAACGTAATTGACGATTCCGTTGTCATATCCCTTATCAGGCATAGCGTACTCTTCGGCGAAGGCCAGGGAACGGTCGATAACGTCATCGCGGATCCGGTCAGAAATTGATGCCGATGTGCCGGAAGGTATTTCCAGATTGATGACCGCATAGGGCATTTCAACCTCGGGAAAAAAGACCGCTTTAACATGATTGCCCATAAAAGCGCCGGCCAGTGTGAGAATGACCGCCACCATAAAAGACATGACGGCCCATTTGTATTTCAGGCAGAACCGGAGAAAGGGACCGTAGATATTATGAATGAAATGCACGATACCGTTATTCATTTTCTCTCTCAGATAGTGCCGCTTCTGATCGGGACTCATCGATTTGGAATGGGCCAGATGGACTGGCAGAATAATGGCCGCTTCTATCAGGGAAAATCCAAGGCAGATTACCACGACCGTTCCGATCTGCCAGACATATCCTCCCATCTCACCGTACATAAAGAAATAGGGGGCGAAGGCGATCATAGTGGTAATGATGGAGACGAACACTGGTTGGATTACGTCGAGAGTTCCGTCGATAGCAGCTCTCATGGCCGACTTGCCTCCTTTTTCCCACTGGTAGAAAATGCTCTCGCCGATAACGATCCCGTCGTCGACAAGTATGCCGATGACCATGATCATGCCGAAGAGGGACATCTCGTTGATGGTGATTCCCATAGTCCAGATGACGAACATAAGGCCCGCAAAGGAGATGGGTATGCCGAGCGCCACCCAGAGTGACAGCCTGATATTCAGAAAGATCCCCAGTATCAGAACGACAAGGACGAGGCCGATCAGTCCGTTTTTGGTAAGAGTTCCCAGCCTGGTTTCAATTTCATCAACATCGCGAATAAAGGGTTCGAAAGTGACAAGCCCCTCATACTTTTCATTGTATTCTTCGATCTTGGCGTCGACGGCTTCGGCGATTTCGATTACGTCCTCATTGTTGTTGTACATGATGTTGAGGCCTACGGCGGTCTGTCCGTTAACTTCCGTATAGAAGACATTGTCGGGCCACTTCTCTTCCACTGTACAGATTTCCCGCAGCAGTACTTTCGTTCCGTCGATAGCCGAATAGACGGGGATGTTTCCGATTTCACCGGCTTCGTATTGCTTGCTGTAGGTTCGGATGAGAATCCTCTCCTGGTCAGTTACAATGGCTCCGGAGGATATGTTGAGATTGGCGCTTCCGATGGCCCTTGAGATATCATTTATAGTCAAGCCGTATCGGCGGAGCGATTCGGGAAGAACCTCCACATAGATATGACGGGAAGGCAGGCCCCAGCTGTTGATCTGGGAGATTTTACCGGACCGCAGCAGATCATCTTCAAATTCCTGAACAACATTCTTCAAAGCGCTCACATCTTCGGGGCCGTATATGGTAATAAGCATAGCCCTGTTCCAGGACGTTTCCTGATAGACGACAGGCGTTTCAGCCCCGGAAGGATAATTACCCACGGAACTGACGATGTTTCTCACTTTGTCGATCGATTTGGCCATAGGCTGGGACGATGATATGATCAGGAAGATATTCCCGTAGCCGTCCATGGAACTGGAGTAAACGCCTTCCAGCCCCTCCATCCCTTTCAGGTTTTCCTCGATCTTCGTAATTACGCCCTCTTCCACTTCCAGAGCCGAAGCTCCGGGATAGGGAACATCGATATTGATATAGTTGAGCTCCATTTTCGGCCAGATTCGCATTTTCATGTTGTAGAGGCCGAAGACTCCCGCCATGAGGATTATAAGCATAATCCAGTTGGCCAGAACGGCGTTTTCCGTAAAAAAATTAAGAATCTTTCTCATGGTTTCCCGCCTCGACCGCCGCAGCGATTTCCGCCTCATCCTCTTCACCGACCGGCGAAAGCTTCATGCCTATCAGCGGTTTCTGCAGTATGGTGGTAACGATCCGGGTTCCCGGAGGGAGGGTGTTTTCTATATAAACCGAATCATCCGATACGGCGCGGATAATAACATCCTCTCTGCCCAGTTTCCCCTCTTCATAGGTATAGACATAACTGTTATCTAGAACGGCATGGCGCGGTATCGCAGCTGTATTTGCCATCACCCGTCCTTCGATATGAACATCCACATAATTACCCGGGGCGAAATCGGGTTTCAGTTCCCGATTGGCGAAGCGTATCAGAACATCGATCATCTGTGAGGATCTTTCCAGCTCGGCATTGCGGCTGACTACTGTTCCATAGAGGCTGGAACCATTTTCTCTTGCCGATAGGATGGTTACCGAAGGCCCGGCACTGGAATCGATCCGTTTTAACTCATCAACAGTCAAAGGGACGGATATTTCAAGGTTCTCGGCATCGATAAGCGTAAAGAGCGGCTGACCTGCTGCTACAAAACTGTTTTCGGGAATACCTTCGCACCGGACAAATCCCTCTGAAGGAGCATAATATGAATGCTGTTCTACCATTATCTCGGCGTTTCTGACATTGTAGAAAGCCGAAAAGATTCCATAATTGCTGATAAGCAGCTTCTCCCTGGAACCGGCAGCCTCAGGAAGATCGGGAATTTCTCCCGATGTAAAATCAAGAGAGGCCAGATAGCGGTTCCACTTTTCATAGAGACCGCTGTCGGAAGATTTAAACTGGGGAACTAAAGCGGCAACAGCTTTTATCAGTTCCGAACGGGCCAGATTCAAGGTATTTTCCGCCTGACGGGAATCGATCTTCAACAGTAGCTGATCTTTTTCAGCATAAGTTCCTGAAGTGAGACCCTTATAGGAATAGGAAACCTTTCCCGAAACAGTTGAGCTGACCTGAAGCCGCCCCGCCGATTCTATCAGTCCACTTCCCTGGACTTCATAGGACAGGTCTGAAAATCGGGGAACCATCGTCTCCACTTTTCTTACAGGTGCCTCGACCTCCCTTTTATGGGCTTCGGCTTTCGTTGAAGCCAGAAGCTGCATGGCCGTGATTCCTCCGGCCAGAATGATAAGCGCCGCGCCTGTTTTCATCAGAGCGGATCTGGAAATTTTCATAAGTTTTACCCCTGCACTTTTTTTATGACATATGGAATTGCAAAAGATGTGCCAATAGCTGAAAAAGAATGATACAGCCCGGACAAACAACGCAATTTGGGTAAATACACCAATGGAATGGTATAAAAACCCTCATATTGTTAAACAAGCGGGAAACATGTTCCTGTTACCGAACTTGAACCGATCGGCAAAGTCCGATAGGATCTCATCCATCAGGAGGACAAATATGAACCAAGGCGATGCGTTTTTGAACAAAGTGAGAGAAATCACAATGGCCCACCTCAACAAGGTCGCTCAGGAAACGGGGGCTCTTTTCAGCTCGTCCCTTCCCGAAAGAGTGGACGGTGCGGCGCTTTACACCTTTCTCCAGGACAATTATGAAATGAACGAAGTACAGCAGATCGCCGCCTGTTTTGTCCGTCTTTTCAACCGCGATTACGATAACGGCCAGTTCTTTTTTACCGAGCTTGAATTTGAATCGATGAAACGGCTCCTGGTTTTCCAGAGAGAGAGCCTTCCCGCGGAAGATGTGAAGTACATAGGCGATCTGGTGAAAATACTGGAAAAAGGTTCGGCTTCCAAATAAAACTGATCTTAAAATTGGATGACTCAAAATAATAAAAATTGGTAGTTGCTAATGGTCCAATTTGATTTTATACATGAGTTATGTACGATATTTCCATCGACAGACTTTCGAAAGAACCTCTCTACCGCCAGATACGCGACCGTATAATCGAACTTATCAACAGCGGCGAACTTAAGAGCGGCAATCAGCTGCCCCCCTCGCGGGAGCTGGCCATGCAGCTGGGAGTCAACCGCACGACGGTGTATCAGGCTTACAGGGAGCTGTGGTCCCTGGGCTATACGGAGAGCCGTCCCGGATCCTATTCGATAGTGAGAAACAGAAAAGAGACCAATCAGCCTGTGAACAGACAATCAGAGCTGATCGACTGGAAAGCCCTGATCAATACATACGATCCCCCTTTCCGATCCTCCCCGGAACAGGATGAAGCTCTTTACGATTTCCGGACGTTTTCCCCATTAAGCGACGCTGAAGGAGCGGAGAAGTTCCGCAAATGCCTCAATGATGTTCTACGTCAGAAAGGAAAGGATCTTCTTCTCTATGGTGATCCCTACGGTTACCGTCCGCTGCGGGATTACATTTCCCTGATGATGAGCGAAAACGAAATAGATGTGGACCGCGAGAGGATTCTCATAACAGACGGCGCCCAGAACGGCCTTGATCTTATCTGCAAGCTCTTCAGGAAGGAAAAGTGGTCAATTGTCACAGCCGAGCCGTCCTATTCGGAGGCGCTTTCGCTATTTCATTATTACGGCGCGGAAGTGATATCCATACCCCTTACCTCTTCCGGCATGGATCTGGCCGAACTGCAGGAGAAACTGAAAAACAATACCATTTCCTTCGTTTATACCATGCCGAATTTTCAGAACCCCACAGGAATCTCATCGACTAGAGAAAACAGAGAAGAGCTGCTGGAAATCTGTGAGAATTCCGGAGTCCCAATCATCGAGGATGGTTTCTCCCAGGATATGAGAGGAACCATACTACCCATAAAATCGATGGACCGCCACGGCATCGTAATCTACATAGGAACCTTTTCAAAAGTGCTGTTTCCGGGAATACGGGTGGGATGGATTAATGGCAACCGGGACATACTGAAAAAACTGGCGGCCCTTCAATATATGACAAGCGTTTCGGGTAACCATATTATGCAGGCGGCTGTGGAAAGGTTCTGCCGTCTTGGATATTACGACCTTCACTTGAAACGGATACACCGCCGCTATCGCGAAAGAATGACCGGGACGCTTGATATCCTCAAGCAGCACTTTCCCCGGAAAGCGGGAACCTATACCTCGCCTGCCGGAGGGTTCTATCTCTGGTTTGATCTTTCTCAATCGTTCCAGAGCGAAGAGGAACTGATTTTGAAATTGAAGGAGAGGGGGATACTCATTACGGGGGGCAGCCTTTTCATGGCGGAGAGGAAGGGGGGAACCTGTTTGAGGATGTCCATTGCCAGGGGGGAAGCAGGAGATCTGGAAAAAGGGGTTATAGCATTCTGCAAGGTTTTGAAAGCCATGTTAAAGGAGGAACGCAAATGAAAGATTTGTCCTTTTATTCGGTAATTGCCGTCAATACGGTCATACTGGTACGCTACACGGTACTCACGGTCAGGAAGAGGATCGAACCCTCTCTGGCCATGTGGATTTTCTTCTCCATCGCCGTTGTGGGGTCCTTATTCAGTTATCTTTTCGATGGAGATTTTTCACCGCTCGACAACATTCTCAACACATCCGATATTGTATTATGCCTGACCCTGTCGGCAGTGATCTACTTTTTCGGAGGCCGTGAAGCGCGCTTTAACAGATTTGAGAAATTATGTCTGGCCCTTGTCTCCCTGATCCTGACCTACTGGTACTTTTCCAAAGCCCACTTTACGACAAATCTGTCGCTGCAGCTCATCCAGTTCATAGCCTATCTGCCGGTTTACTACCGGATGTGGAAAGCCGGGAGAAACACGGAATCCTTTTTGACCTGGACATTGCTCTTCATAGTATCGGTTATATCTCTTTTCGATGCGAAAGGAACCCTGGCCATGATCTACTCCATTCGTGCAACAGCCTGCACAGCCATTCTTCTCCTTCTCATGATCAGACTGGAGATAAAAAAAGAACCGGCCGAAGCCGGTTCCCGAAACAAAAAACGGAGGATAGAAAAAGATTTATCCCGCTGCTGAGGCAACGCCTCTGCAACATATATATCAGTGGGTCGCGAGGTAGTCGGATACCCCGTCACCCGTTGGGGCCATTGCATCGTCGCCCTTGTTCCAGCCGGCGGGGCAGACTTCGCCATATTTTTCAGTATGCTGGAGCGCGTCTACAAGACGGAGCGCCTCATCGACATTTCTTCCCAGAGGGAGATCATTCACAACCTGGTGTCTGACGATACCTTCCCTGTCGATCAGAAAAAGACCTCTGAGAGCTATTGATTCATCAAACAGAACGTCATAATCAAAGGAAATGGATTTCTTGATATCCGCAACAAGAGGATATTGAACATTTCCGATTCCGCCCTTATTAACCGGTGTATTTTTCCATGCTAGATGACTGAATTCAGAGTCGATTGAAACTCCCAGAACTTCTACATCCCGCTTTTTAAATTCTTCCAGCTTTCTGTTGAATTCAATTATTTCCGTCGGGCAGACGAAGGTGAAATCCAGGGGATAGAAGAAAAGAACGACGTATTTGCCTCTATAATCTTTCAGTTCGATATCCTGAAACGTATTGTCTGGCATAACCGCGGTTGCTTTAAAATCAGGGGCTTCTTTTGTTACAAGAACTGGCACTGCTGCTCTCTCCTTATTGATAATAATTACTATTACCTAGAGAATAATTAACAGGATTACTTATGTCAACCTAATTTAATAATTTTATTCTAATTGCTGGAAATATTCTTTTTTGCCATTGCTAAAACCGCACTTGGCATTACCATTTCATTTATAAAAGCAAAGGATGCAGGAGGCAAACAGAGACTGTCTTTATCATTTTATAGGGTCAAGTTTTGAAGCATCGCTTTTCTATTTGTAATAATTTCTATATATTATTATTTGTATACAGGAGTCAAACATGAAAAAAACCATATTAGTCATCAGTTTTATTATGATCATATCTTCCTACCTGACAGCGGAAGCCTATCCCCCTGAAAACTGGAATCCTTCTCTGGTCAACGCTGCTCAGCAGGCATCGGAAGAGAACAAATATCTCTTGCTGAATTTTACCGGTTCTGACTGGTGCATCTGGTGCACCCGATTGAGAGATCAGGTTTTTTCAACCGATGATTTTAAAGACTGGGCTGATGAAAACGCCGTACTGGTTTATCTCGATTTTCCCTCGGAAAGAGAACTGCCTCAGAACCAGATTACCCATAATTCCTATCTTCAGCAGTTTCTGGGAGTCAAGGGCTATCCCTCTATCTGGCTGTTCGACAACGATTTCACTCCCCTGCTCGTTACAGGATACAGGGAAGGGGGATCAGAAAAGTACATAACTCATCTGGAAAATGACAGATTGGATATTGAAGCCGACCAGATCAGCCAGTTCAAGGTTCAGATGAAGGATTTCATCGAGACATATCTGAAACCGCTTAACGTCACTCCCTGATCATGTTTCAGTTTTCTTTTAGGCTTCCCTGTTGTATATTTAATAAAAATATAAAGTAGGGTTGCCTAATGAAAGAGAAAAAATATAACAAACTGACAGCGGAAGAAGAAGCGGTTCTCATCCATAAAGGAACAGAACCTCCCTTTAAAGGTTTTTTTACAGATTACGGCGAAAAGGGCATTTACATATGCAAGCAGTGCGAAGCTCCCCTTTTCCGCTCGGAATACAAATTCCATTCGGGCTGCGGCTGGCCCAGCTTTGATTCCCAGATCGACGGCGCCATAGCCGAGCATCCCGATCCCGACGGCAGAAGGACGGAAATTGTCTGTGCCAATTGCGGCGCCCATATGGGCCATGTCTTCAGGGGAGAGAAGTTCACAGGCAAAGATACGCGACACTGTGTGAATTCCATCTCCATGAAATTTATTCCGGAAAGCGAAACGGAAACAGCTGTTTTTGCCGGCGGATGCTTCTGGGGCGTTCAGCATTATTTCCGGAAGCTTGACGGAGTATACGCCACAAGAGTCGGTTATACGGGGGGAACGAAAGAAAATCCCACATACAAAGAAGTATGCTATAGCGATACGGGCCATTATGAAGCTCTGGAGGTCCTTTTCGATCCGAAGAGGGTCAGCTTCGAGGAACTGGCAAAGCTCTTTTTTGAAATTCACGATCCGGAACAGAGAAACGGACAGGGCCCTGACATCGGCGAACAATATTTATCCGCTGTTTTCTGCCGGAATAGTAAACAGAAAGCTGTAACGGAGAAACTTATCGCTATACTTAGGGATAAGGGACTGGATGTGGCCACCGAAGTTCTGGAAGCCTCGACATTCTGGGAAGCTGAAGACTATCATCAGAATTACTACGCCAAAAAAGGCTCGGAGCCCTACTGCCACTTCAGAACAAAACGATTTTAAAAACCGGGAGATAGCATGGGAAAGGTTTCAACAGCTATAAAGGATTACATATTCATTTCACTGGGAGCCTTTCTCATAGGACTGGGCTGGTCGGCATTTCTTATACCGGCGAAAATCGTCGGCGGAGGTGTCGGGGGGCTGGCGACTCTCGGATTTTATATGTGGAATGTCACGCCGGGATATATCTATCTCGGCATCAATGCCATTCTCATACTCCTGGCAATTAAAATATTGGGAGCCAGTTTCGGAATCAGGACCATTTACGGGATTCTGGTTGTTTCCGCGGCACTCAATCTGCTTCCCATTGTCATTACCGAACCGATTGTCGACGATGGGCTGCTGGCCACGATACTGGGCGGGGGGCTCACGGGGATCGGAATCGGTCTGGCCATAACCCATAGGGGGAGCACCGGCGGAACAGAGATTATCGCCATGATCATCAATCACTATAAAAACATTTCTCCCGGCCGGATCATGCTCTACTGTGATGTTTTTATAATTGCTTCTTCATATTTCGTTTTCCAATCACTGGAAACAATGGTTTACGGTTACGTCTCTATGGCTGTAACGACATACGTTGTAGACAACTACCTGGAAGGTTCGCGACAGTCTGTTCAATTTATGATTATCAGTCAGACGAAAAAGGCCGTTATCGCCCAGCGGATCAACGACGAAGTTTCCAGAGGGATAACTTTGCTGAAAGGTGTGGGCTGGTACAGCGGAAAGGAAACCGACCCCCTTCTCGTTCTGGCGAGACGGACCCAGTTCAATCAGATCATGTCTATCGTCAAAAGCGAAGACGAACACGCTTTCGTGTCCGTCTCCAAAGTCATGGGTGTTTACGGGAACGGCTTCGACCGGATCAGGATTTAGGAACGGACCGGAGGACCGGTACCAGAAACAGGGAGTTCGCTGCGGTTATCGCCAGAAACACAACGATTTCCACAGGATTCATTTCAACACCCGCCAGTTTCTGACCGATGATCATGGCCACTATGGCCAGCAGTAGGGTCAGTGCCTTCATAATAATAATCCCCGACAGGAGATATCCCCATTCTCTTTTTTTCCAGAGCAGCCAGGCTGTCATCAGAGAAGCGGGAACAATTATCGCCAGATCGAGCACCTGAATGCCGAGCGTTGAATAGTGATCCAGCCCTTCGGGAATACCGCCGCTGATGAGAGCCGGCCCCAGTCTTCCCATCCACATAAGCCAGATAAGGATTCCGACGATGAGAAGATACAGGGCGATCGTCTTTCTCCTGAAGGTCTCTGCCATGATCCCAGCTAGATCCGATCGGGCCAGATCCTGCAATATGAGTATAAAGGCGAAAAGAGAAAAAGAGAGCAGCGCCGTATATACGGGAAAAAGCCGGTTGAAAGTGACGATAAAAGCATATGAGGCGTAGGTGTAGAGAAAATATCCCACAGTCCCGCCGTAAATGATGGAAGCGCGGCGGCTCCCCTTTTTATAGAGATGAAAACTGATAAGGAGCAGCGGAACAGCGAATGCCGCGGTAACCACATCCTGCGCTCTTCCCTGGGAAGCAAAGGAAAGGGAGTCATAGGCATAGAGTCCTCTCCCGTCGAGCTCGACAACGGCCCCTCTCGCCGAGACTACACTTCGGGGCGCTTCGGTTGCAAAGGGGACAAGCCCCAGAACAGAAGCGGCTCCTCCCAGAAGAGCGATAAGGACAGTCAATACAGTCAGAGTACGCCTATTAGTCATGAATTCCTCCTTCGAGTCCTTTCGTAATCAGATTAAAAAATGTTTCACCGGCTTTTTCCGGATTGATGTCGCTGCGATTTTCATTGAGAAGCGAGAGCGTATACATCCTCAGACTGTTCATCATCCAGGTGCGGAGAAAATCAGCCTCGCTTTCTCTTTCCCTTTCGAGCCGGATATAAGCTCTCAGAGCCTCTTGTACGGCTTCATTGATTTCCCGCTGAAAAGGTCCCGGCTTAAAATCCCGGCTGAAAGTCATGGACACGACAGCCCTGTAATAATTGGGATTCCCAGCCGCCATGGCTATATGGCCGGCAATCATCTTTCTCAGCATCAAGCCGGGATCAATGGAAGCCGCTTTCCGGTTGACCCGGATTTGTTCCGCCGTGAAGCGGAATCCCTTTTCCACGACAGCTTCCAGAAGATTCTGCTTATCGGCGAAATAGAGATAAATGGTCCGCGGGGAATAATCGATTCGCGAAGCCAGATCGCGTATGGTCAGATTTTCATACCCTTTTTCCGCGACTATGTCCGCTGCTGTTTCGAGAATGAGATTCTGCAGGGCTTCTCTCTCTTTCCTCTTTCTTTCCGAGATACTCATAAAAAAGGTATACATCGTTTACTAAATAAACACAATATACAAAGCAGATGGTTGCAGCAAATTAATGGGACAGAGGTCCTGCTCCCGAAGAAGCCGATCAGATATCAATCAGGGACAGAAATAAAAAAAAGCTGCGGCGATAGTTTCCTTCCGCCGCAGCTCCCTTTTAATCAGCCTCCCCTTTTCACTTGTTCGTCAGATAGAACAGCTGGGGCTTCAATACATCGTTCGGCTTGTTGTTGCCGTCGTAAAAGAGATCGATAACCGGAACTTTGTAATCCTCTTTGATCCGCTGGAAAATAGAGCTGGAAACCACTCCGGGACAGCAGAATACAGGGTTGATATGGACGATAGCCTCAACCTGCCTCTTTTCCAGCATATAGAGAACCCGTCCCAGAGATATGGCAGTTTCCCCGGCCAGCGCTCTGTCGCAACTGTACCGGTCGGCCAGTTTCGCGCATTCCTCCATGGCCGGTTCCAGAATATCTTCGTCAAGCATGCCCTTGAATACCAGTTCATAGCGTTTCTCAAAAAGAACAAAGCCTTTATGGAATTTTCTGTTGGCATTGTCTCTGACCACATCCTCGTAGAGAAAGTGATTGACCGTCTCGGTAAAAGCGGGAATGATCACTTCGGCACCGAGCTCCAGAATATCATCGGCCAGGTTCTGGTTGAGAATATTGTTGTATTTGGCGTAAAAGTCACCGACTAGAATGGCTCGCGGCTTCCGGGGCATATCGGCCAGTTCCAGTTTTTCGAATAGGGTTCTGACTTCCCTTAAAGCGTCCATAAGCGACCCCCGTTCCCCCATGGCTTTTTTTACAATGTTTATGGATCGGTTCAGAGCCCCTTTTGCCGTCCCCTTTACCTTTTCGTAGGGGGCGAAGCGGAAGTAGAGCTTGTAGAGCAGACTTCCCACGATCCCGGCCTCCATGATCATGGTATTCATCTCTTTGGACACATTATCGATCTTCTGCATCATATTGCCGTTGTAGACTTTCAGCCCCTTGAACTCGCTGTTTTCGCTGGCATTTTCTATAAGAACCGCATACTGATTGAAGTTGCATGACATGCAGAGCCCCGGCAGATAGACCGTACAGCGGGCCGGATCGAGATTATTCCTCTCGATGTGCTCCATAACCGAACCGATAATGGCCACATTAGGCATGCACTCGCCGCCCGAAGCGTAACGGTATCCCCGGTTTATCATAGACTGCTCCAACGGAATGACCGACGCATCGAATCCATTGGCGGCGAAAGCTTCCGCCTGAAGTATGCTGACGATATCGCTCACGAAAGGGACCAGAACCGTATCTCCCGGTGCAAAAGGAGCGGAATGGTCCCGTTTGTCCTCTACCGGTCTGACAGTTGCTGTTTTCCGGAAATGACTGCGGAACGTATCGACCGCCGCTTCAATTCTGGTTTGATAGCCCACATCGCTTGTATGTTCATCAAGTTGAATAACCAGGTAAGGCTTGTTATAGGCTTTGAAGATTTCCTTCACATAAGTGAGCAGATAGGAGTCGGGACTGCAACGGAAAAAACTGAGAAAAACCGGGTAGATGTTATCGCTTTTCGCGGCGAACTCGGCAGCCCGAAGTATTTCCTGGCCGTAATACCAGTGCATTTTCTCCATAAAGCGCTCCGCCACAGGACAGTCTCCTGCGGTTCCCTCCGCCATGGACTGATAAAGGAGATCGAAACCCGATTCTTCCAGCTTCAGGGGAATACCCAGATTCATCTGTTTATCATAAATGGAATAAGGGCGTCCCAGAAGCATAATCTTCATATCGCTGCCACCGGATTCAAGAACCTTCCTCCCCTCTTCCTTCCATTTTTTCTGATTTTCTCTGAATATTTCCAGACTTGAGGCGAACTGTGCCGCCAGAAACGCTTCCTCTTCATCGAGCCGACCCGCGAGGCTGGCAGCCACGACAGCCCCCAGCTCGCCATGGGACTGCTCGTCCATAAAGAGATTGGGAGCCACTATTTTCTCTCCCGATTCACTGTCGAAAACATTGCGGATGATGGAAGGAGCATAGCTGGAGTAATAACAGAAATAGCTGTCCCGGGCTTTTTCTCTGAACAGAGGCGAGCGCTCCTCTCCGTCGACCAGACTCTTTTCATTGACAAGCGCCGGTAAAAAGATAAGATCGACCCCTTTCTTCAAAAGGCTGTTAACCATTCCGTGAACCATGCCCATGGGAGCGCAGAAATCCGAATTGACAAGTTTGCCCCCCTCTCTCTGAACGGCAGCAGTGGAGCTTTCGAGAACGACCTCGCATCCGATGCTGCGGAAAAAATCTTCGAACAAAGGATAGAATTCCGCATGATAAAGACTTTTTACAAGACCGACCCGTACAGGCCTTTCCATTTCATAATCTTTATGACTGTGAAACGCGTCGGCAAAGCGTTTTTCAAGATCGCTGATGCTTTTTTTCGCGGCGAACTTCTTGTCTTCGTAATCGCGGCCGCACTTGAGCCCCCAGGCAGTGGTTCTCTCTCCAACTTTATAGAGAGTCAGTTCGCAGCGGTTATGACAGAGCATACAGGTTTCGCTGTCTGTAGTAAAAGTGAAGTCCAGACCGGCAAAGCTTGATTTTTCCAGTTCCAAAGCCCGGAGCATAACCGCTGTGCCGAGAGCTCCTGTCAGATGGCAATAGGGGGAGACCGAAATGGGCTTTCCGATATGCTGTTCGAAAGCCGCAACGAGAGCCTTGTTTCTCGCCGTGGCCCCCTGAAAGAAGATGCGGTTTCCAAGAGGCAGCTTTCCCACGACCTTGGAGAGATAATTGTCCCGGACGCTGTGGAGTACCGCGGTAATAATCTCGGCTTTATCGAATCCTTCGACCTGAAAGAGATTCAGGTCCCGCTCCATATAAACGGTACAGCGGTCACTGGTATAGGGAGCTTTCTGCCCCATCGCCAGCGCGGCGATTTCATCGAGCGTGATGCCCAGCCGGACAGCCTGCTCTTCGATAAATGATCCCGTTCCGGCGGCACAGACATAATTCATTGCGGCATTGACCACCTCGCCATTTTCCAACTGGGTAAACTTGGAGTCCTGACCTCCGATTTCGATAATGGTATCCACATCGGGATCGAGGAACAGAGCTCCTTTAGCATGAGCGGTTATTTCATTGACGACAAGATCGGCGCTGAGAATTTCCTTAACGAGGTTTCTACCGCTCCCCGTAGTCCCCACGCCTCGAATAACCAGCTCGGTTCCCGAAAAAAGTTCGCCGATCAGCCCCAGCAGTTTGCGCGAGGCTTCCACAGGAGCCCCGGCCGTCCGGGTGTACAGCCCCGCGAGGATTTCCGAACTGCCATAATCGATAACCGCGGCTTTGGTGGAAGTCGAACCGATATCGATGCCGATTATGATCTCCCGGCGGTCACCGGCCAGGTCGGCATATTCGGCGATTTCGACTCCCTCTTTCCAATATATATTGTCTCCCGAGAAATCGGGATAATCGGTCAGGGAAATGGTAAGCGGCTTGCGCCTCTCGTGAACATGTCTCATGGCGTCCATAAGCACGGAAGGTCTGAGGCCTTCCTCTTCTCCGAGTATGGCCGCGCCTATGGCGTTAAAAACAGTGCTGTGTTCTATAATTTTGATTTCTCCGTCAACCCGGTCTGCTATTTCCGAAGCGATCATCCTGTTGTGGCTGACTCCGCCGGTAAGGACGATTCCCCCCGAGAGGTCCCTGCCCTTTTTGAGCTGGGCGAGAATACTGGCGGCCATGCCTTCGCAGAGCCCCGCCGCGATGGCGTCTCTCCCGTAACCGTCGGCCTGGGCATGGATAATATCGCTTTTCGCGAAAACGGCGCAGCGCGTAGCTATGGACGGGCGTTTGCCTTTGAAGGCATAGGCCTTTTCCGAAAGCTCCTCTATGGTCAGACCGATCCTTTCCGCCTGCTGATCGAGAAAGCTCCCGGTACCGGATGCGCACATAGGATTGACTCTGTGCTCTTTGTAGTTCCCTTTTTCGTCCAGTATGATGAGATAGAAAGTCTCGCACCCGATTCCCATAATATTCCGGCAGCCGGTCTGAAGATAGCGGTTGGCCTCAACAGAAGCCAGGATGGAATCGACCGTTTTTATTCCATCAAGTTCCGAAGTTCCGCAGATTCCATAGGTATATTTTCTGGAACTTCCATATTTATCGCCGATCCGGTCCAGAACCTTTTTCAAAGCGTCAGGAAGATTTCCCTTATGATCGAAGACGTATGTCTCCTCTATGGCCCCTTTATTAAGTACGGCTGCTTTAAGGGTTTTGGAACCGATATCGATCCCCACTCTGATTGTATCAGGCGACTGGCTCATTAAAATTCTCCTGTTATGCCGAGTTTTGACGGACCGAACTGTTCCTTGAAATTTTTAATATAGTTCCCCGGCGTCTGACCGGTTATCTTCTTGAACTGTTTGGTAAAGCTGGGTAAATCGGGGTAATTAAAGCGGTCGGCGATGTCTTTCAGAGAGACTGATGAAATGGTCAGAAGCATTTTTACCTGTTCGATTCGCTGATTGATATGAAAGACACCCGGGGGCATGCCCACATGCTTAGTAAATCCCTGGCGGAAACTGGAATAGCTCATACTGAATTTCTCCGCAAAATCAGGAAGGGAAAAGCGGTTCTGGAGTTCTCTGCAGAGATCCCGCCTCACGGCTACCCAGAAATCGGCTTCTTCGTCGGCGGAATTGACAAGAAAACCTGTTGCATGGATTTCCGTAATGAGCTTGAGAGACTTTTCTATGACTTTAAATATCCGCGTCGTGGCCCACTGGTCAATCTCCTGGCCCAGTTTTCTGAATTTGACAACAAGATCGGAGTGAAGACCGATATGAATAACCGGCTCGTCGCTTCCGTCATAGGATTTCCGCTCATAGAGATTGTAGAAAATTTCCGGCAGAGTCAGAACGACTTGCTCGCTCCCCCGGCCGTTGAAGCTCAGCAGGCCGCTTTTCCCCGGGAGCCTCTGGATGACATCGCCCGGACCGACAGGGATTTCCCGGCCGTCGCCGATGCGGAGCGCCCCCTCCCCTTCAATAATATAGATAAGGGAACAGGTTCTCTCCTGCTCTTTTTTCTGATCATTCCATTTCTGAAACGTGATGCTCTCAAAATGACAAGAAAACTGTTTTTTAAATCCTCTTAAACCGCTACTCAATGCCATATATGACAATTTATTAGCTTCTGATCTGGTCAAAATTACGCTCCAAATTTCTTTAAAGGCTTTTTAGAGCTTATAACCACAGTAATGCTTTGTCAATTATGACAAGGTGAATTGCTTAATTAATTTTTTAACTATGTCAAATATGACAATTATCTACGCTTTGTGTGCAAAAAAAAACCGTCCGGGAAAACTTCCGCGGACGGTTTCTGATTTGTAAAATTCATTAAGGGGACTGGTTTGGTTTATCAGTTGATTTTTATTGTAACCGGCTTCGCTTCCGGTTTTTTGCCTATTGTAAGATAGAGAAGACCATCCTTCAATGATGCTTTAATAGCCTCTCTGTCCGCATCCTTCGGAAGAGAGAAAGATCTTTTAAACTGTCTGTTCACTCTTTCTCTCAGAAGATATTTTACATCTTCTTTCTGTTCATCGGTTTTTTCAGCTTCTTTTAACCGGGAAGCCGTAACAGTCAGCAAACCCTCGTTAAGAGTGATTTCCACTTCGTCATCTTTGAAACCGGCCAGCTCCGCTGTCAAAACATAACTGTTTTCCTGTTCCTCCACATCTACGGGAAAGGAACTGTACACAACAGCGTTCTGCGAACGGGAAGGCGTTCCGTAGAAAAAGGAATCGAATAACTCATCCATTGTATTAACAGGTCTTGTTTTTGTTACATATCTCATATCAGGCCTCCATTTGCCAATTTGTTTTATTTTTCATTCACAATAATGCAAAAGATATGCCAATCTTTAGCAACCAAAACTTATCTCCTTTCTATATATATAATTAAATTACTTTTTATTTTTTTAGGTTTCACAAACCTGTTAATAGTCATGAAATCTTCCTTTTTGCTGCAGTCTCACAGACCTTCAGTTGTCTCAAAACGATTCCAGAATATACAAAATGCGCCATAAATACTCACAGGGGTGTATCATTTTTACACACAACACTTTTCAGGAAGAAATTCTGTGCCGAAATTCGCCACAATAATTGCCATTTTGCTTCTCACAGACCAGAATTTCCTATTGAGAAGATAAGGCTCTTTCCGCTATTATGGCCTACGCATCGACTAACTATGGAGGAATGATGATTTACGAAAGCACAAGGGAAAACATTGAAAAAGCGGCCCGCGTGATACTCGACGGGAGACTGGTCTCCTTTCCCACTGAAACTGTTTACGGACTTGGTGGCAACTCACTCGACCCGAAAGCAGTGGCCCGTATTTTCGAAGCCAAAGCCCGCCCTTCTTTCGATCCGCTCATCACCCATATCGCCGAGCTGGAAATGCTGGACCGCATAGCCGATGTGAAGTCAAGCCGCACTTTTGATATCATTGAACGGTTCTGGCCGGGATCCCTGACTCTGATCGTGCCTAAAAGGGATATCATTCCCGATATCGTGACATCGGGACTGGATACCATGGCGGTGAGAATGCCCGATCATCCCACGGCGCTGGAACTGATACGTCTTTCCTCGGGTGCCGTAGCCGCGCCGAGCGCCAACCCGTTCGGATACCTGAGCCCTACGACAGCCGCTCACGTGGACGAACTGCTCGGCGATAAAATAGAGATGGTACTGGAGGGAGGGACCTGCCGCATCGGAGTTGAATCGACCGTGCTCGATGTTACGGGAGAGCGCCCGATCGTTCTGCGTCCCGGCGGAATCGCCCTGGAAACCATAAGGGAGCTTATACCTGATGTGGGTATTTTTAACAGGGAAACGACATCCCCCACGGCACCGGGTCAGTTGAAGATGCACTATTCGCCGACCAGACCCCTTCATATCGTCGATTCGGTTAACCTTGTTTCCGAGCGCGAAAGGTGCGGAGCGCTTCTCTTCAAAGACGGCCCCGATGTCTCGGGCTTCAGCGCCGTAGAAATACTTTCGCCCGAGGGCGATCCGGTTGAAGCGGCCGCCCGCCTCTTTGTAGCGCTCCACAACCTGGACAGAGCCGGAATAGACAGGATTTATGCCGAAAAGATTCCCGAAGAGGGATTGGGACGGGCTGTTATGGATAGAATCTACAAAGCCTCTGAAAAATAGGCACCTTATTCAAAAATAATCGTGAAAACCGTCCGCTCTTTTCTGTTCAGTTCGATTTTCCCGTTAAGCTGATCGACCAGCAAATTGATAACCTGGAAACCGAGCTTGTTTCCCTTTCTGATATCGATATTCTCCGGAAAGGGATGGCCGTTATTGCCCACGGAAAGCCGTTTTAACCCATCGCCATTCTCTTCAAGAGAGATAGTAAGAAGATTGGGTTCGCTGTTATCTCTGTAAAAGCCGTATTTGACAGCATTGGTTATTAACTCCGCACAAATCAGACCGAGCGAAACGGTTTTGTCCGTTTCCAGCGAGAGCGGGGGAATGCGAACTTCAAGATCGATGGAAAAATCGCTGCCGCTCATCATACCCAGAAGAAGTGAAGCCAGTTCCTCCATATAAAGGCTCAGATCGATATTGGACAGATCCTCATTTTTATACAGCTTATCATGAACGAGAGAAATCGACTGGAGCCTGGGCTGAATCTCCATCATTATTTCCCGGGCCGTGTCATCGGCAATCATGGAACTCTGAAGGCTGATAAGACCTGAAATGATGTTGAGATTATTTTTAACCCGGTGGTGTACTTCCCGGATGAGCATCTCTTTCTCTCCGAGCGCTTTTTTCAGACCGGCTTCTTTCTCTTTGAATGTGGTAACGTCATTGAGGAAAATGATTTTCGCTTCCACTGAACTGTCTGAAATGCGATGGATCGATGTGCGGACGAAATGCCCGTTTACAGGAATGACCATATCGCTGACCGCTTTTCCGCTGTCAAAATCATCCATAAGGCTTCTAATGAACTTCGCTTCCTCTTCCGTAAAAGCATCATACAGATTATGGGAAAGCATGGTGAACTCGCCGGTGCCGAGGATTTCCGCTGCTGCGGGATTAATGTACACGATACGGTTATCACCGGAAACTTCAAGAATTCCCTCCCTCATATTGGCCAGCAGGACCTCAAGATGTTTGACGGAAAAAAGCAGCTCCTTCGTGATATGCCTCGGAGAGATCTCATTAAGGCCCAGGCAGTTTTCCGGATGGCTTCGCCTCTTTTTTTTACTGAACTGATCTATGACATCGAGAATATGTCCCGCCATCAGCTTCAAAGGACCTTTGGCGATAAAGGCGTCGGCATGGCTCGGTATGTCTATTTGTTCCGATTCGCTGGCGATCCCCGATAGAATAACGATGAAGGAATCGGCGAACTCCTCCTGCGCCCTGATATAGCGGCTCAGTTTATCGCCGTTGATATAAGGCATTATCAAATCGATAAAGAATATTTGCGGTTTAAAGGTATCCATGATGTCGATGGCTTCGAGTCCGCCTTCCGCCTTTCTGACATCAAACCGCGGGGATGTGAGCAGACCTCCGATCGATTCCAGAAAAAGGGGATGGTTATCTACAATGAGGATTTTCAACGGGTCTTCAGTCAAGGTCCTTCTCCTCTGCTATCTGAAGTTTCAGATTCTGAAATTGAGTCAGCAGCTGGAGATACAGCTCCTGGCAGATGGGGCTGATATCCCCTTCGTCGCAGTTCAGAACCATCAGACGGGCGCTTTCGACCATATCTTCGATCTCCAGATTCAAACTTGCCCCTTTTATATGATGGGCCTTATCCCTGATCGCCGAACGGTTGTTTTCGGCTATCAACTGTTTTAATTCTTTAAGATCTGTTTCCGTCTGATTAATGAAAATATAGTATAGGGAAAGGAGCGAACTTCTGTCTATACCAATATCTTCAGCCTGTTCTGCCAGATTTAAGAGTTTCATATTTCCAGTATAGGTTCGACCACAGGTAATAACAAATAATTTCACTACCGGCGTTCCGGCTTCAGACCAGAGAGCCGGCCGGTCATAACCGGATGAGAAAAATATGATTTAAAACAGATATATATATTGATTAATGGACAGAGATTTTTTTTCTACGCCTTATGTCCTCTTGAAATAAGGATGGAAAGGAAGAGAAGAGCCAAAGCCGCCATCATATAAAGAGGAATAACCTCGAGACCGTAGATCCTGGCGAGAACCCCGGCCAGAGAAGGAACCACGGCCGCTCCGAAACCGGCTGCCGATATCTGCATTCCTATCGTATTGGAAACGTGGCGGATACCGACCCTGTTACCCGTATCGGATATGAGGCTGGGAAAGACGGGGGCAATGGCAAAACCGATGATGCCGATTCCCGCAATGGTCAGCCAGATCCCCGGATTGAGAGCTACGAGAACAGTCCCCGCCAGAGCCAATCCTATACTGGAATAAAGAATTGTCCGGACAGACATCTTCCTGGTATACCAGCCGGCCAGAATGCGGCCGACCGTAAACATGGCCCAGTAGCTACCGGTAACCAGACCGGCGATTTCAGGCCGGACACCCCGGGATATGGTCAGCAGAGAATAAGACCATAATCCGAGACCGAGCTCGACGCCAGTGTATATAAAGAACATCAGCATGCTGAGAAGAGCTCTCAGCTGCCTGAGCGTTTCCCCGATGGCTGCATCCTTCTCACGATGTTCCCGGGCCTGATCTGCTGGCTCATCTTTCTGCCAGGAATGAAGAGAGGTAAAAAAAACAATAGCCAGTGCAAACTGAGCCAGACTGACAATAAGATATCCGGGACGCCATTGTCCGGTCAATGCAATTCCCGCCGTCATGACCAGAGGCCCCAGAGTCACGCCGACTCCGAAACTGGCATGAAGCCACTGCATCATCCTTTCGCTGTAATGCTTTTCCACATAGGTATTGATTCCCGCGTCTATGGCTCCGGCTCCCACGCCACCCAGAAAAACAGCCGGAAGGAGAAGATACCAGAGAGGAGAGAGAAAATAGATCATCAGGGCGGCGGCGGTAAGGCTGCAGCTGAGCCCCAGGAGCCCGCCGATTCCGTAACGGCGAACCAGGAAACCGCTGAAAAAACTGGAAGCCATATATCCGGCTGTACTGAAAAGGAGAAGCAGCCCCAGCGCATCAAGGGGAAGGGAAAAAGTATCGCGGATTCCCGGCCAGGCGACTCCCAGAAGTCCGTCGGGCATACCGAGCGATATAAAAGCAATAAAGGAAAGAGCAATAGCTGCCTTCCCGGCTGTTTTCTGTCTGATTGTCATGGAGTCATTCTATTCGGGACAACAGGCATATTCAAGAGGGACTTCATTCTGCATTAATGTCAGCTGATATATGCGGAATAAAAAAAAGACGGCTCTGAAGCCGCCTTTTTGAATTAGCTTTTTTTACCATTCGGTATTAAAAGTACTTCTGATCAACTGTCCCGAACCGAGCGCCGTAATGGCAAGACCGACCAGGAATCCCAGATAGGGAACCATTGACAGGATCACATAGATTCCGAAGGCAAGCAGAAAATACAGGAATCGATTTTGATTTTCCCATTTGAAAACTCTGAAAAGCATCCGTCCTGCAAGAGCCAATCCCACAATGATGGTCAGCATCCACAGAGGGAACGCCGCAAGGGCCAGACCGATAGACAGGGGGAAGAGCGGAATGGTCACGACAACCGCGACAGGATAAATAAACAGCGGGATAAGCCCCCAGAGCGCCGTTTTACCACAGGAGCGGAAATCTCTTTCTCCTGCCATAATCTCTTTGAAAACGGGAAGCAGAAGAATAAGAAAACCAGTCACGGCCATTCCGGCAAAAAAGAGCAAACAGGCGAAAAACTTGAATGTGGAAAACTTTTCCGTATCAATCTCTTTATTTTCCTCAAACTTCACCGTACCGCTGACTCTGGCTTTCTCCTCCTGGGAAAGAAGACTATTGGATCCATAGGTAAGATTTCCACGAATCGAACCGCGTTCGGTGATAATCAATTTCCCAGTGCGGACATTGACATCCCCATTGACGGGACCGTCGATGATAATCTCTCCCGCCCCGGCGAGAAGACCGTTGCGGAGTTCCCCCATGATGTGCAGAGTACTGGATCCACTTATCAGAGTTCCTTCCACGACAGCGTTATCCGTTACAGTAATATCCTGACCGGCGACAAAAGCCGTATCGCTGATAGTACCGGTAATGCGGACATCATTTCCCGCGGAGTGGAGGTTGTTCCCCACCTGGCCGTCAATTTTAATCGAATCTCCAAAAGCAGTAAGAGTTCCCTCGGACAGGCCCTCAAACTCAATGTTGCGACCCATAAGATACAGATCATCGGCCAGACCTCTGAAATCAATCCGGTATCCGCCCCAGAAATAATCGCCGTCGAAATCCCGGGACTCTACAATGGAAGACTCCTCTTCATTTCCCGCGACATTTATACTTCCGGCATTAAAATCCATCGATTCGGCAGTAAGAATCGCCGTTGTTGAAAAAGCCATAATCACCATCAGGTAATAAGCAAAAATCATTTTCTTCATTCAATCCCTCCTTAAGGGTTTTTCTTTTGATGTCCTAAATATATCTTTATGTAAAGGGTTCCCGTTTTTTTGCCGGCCGAACGGTCGGATTTTCCCTTTGAACGGTCAATCAACCAGTCCGGACGGTTTTCCGGTTGCCCCCTGAAAGGTGATGCGATACTATTCAAAATATGAAAAAAAGGCAGCAGACCGAACTATGGACCTCTCTTATCGCCCCGGTTTTTCTCATGACCATTCTTTTAATGCCTCTCCTCTTTATCATGGTCAAGCGATATTACTCTCCGGAACTGATTCCCCTGGCCCTTGTCAACGGGATCATCATGACCGGCGGGCTCATGCTCAATATCTTCGTCTACAGCCAGCTGACAGGAAGAATCCATAACCTGCTGATTATTTTTCTGATCATTCTCAGTTCCGCCGGATTCGCCATGAGCGGAGTCCTGTACATAAGCATTACCAATTCCCTCTTTTTTCTTTACGGCCTGGAAGTGATGGGATCCTATATGGCTGTTATCTTTTTAATAATTACATCGCTCAGCCTTTTAAGCAGCGGATTTATCAATTACCAGCGCATCGTCAATGAAGAGAGAGCCAAAAGCGAACACGAACTGAAGCTGCGGGAAGAGATGGAAAGACAGATCCATTCGTCACGGATAAACCCCCACTTTCTCTTCAATTCCCTCAATCTGATGATATCCCTCCTGGACGACAGGGACAAAGCCGAAGAAGTCCTGATCGGACTCTCGGAGCTTCTTCGCTACAACCTCGACGTATCGAAAGAGAGGGAGATTCCCCTGTTCCGAGAGATGGAAAGCGTCCGGAAATACCTGTTTATTCAGAAGGAACGTTTCGGAGACCGACTCGATTTTAAGATTGATGAGGGCGACAGCACCGCCATTCCGCCCCTTATTATTCAACCGCTGGTGGAAAACTCCATAAAGCACAATCTGGACCATTGCAAACACCTTTTCATAGAAGTGCTGGCCGAACGAAGCGAAGACCAGATAATCCTGACCGTTCGCGACTCGGAAGCCCGCCTGGAGGAGGAGAAGATCGGCCTGGGAACAGGGCTGGAAGTGACAAAACAAAGAGTTAACCTGGCAGGAGGAAAACTGTCAGTCAAAAAGGGAGGAGTGGAAATATGCCTGCCCATAAAATAAAAGTCCTTATTGCAGATGATGAAGCTCCGGCCCGAAAGAGATTGAAAACTCTGCTTGAACCCTATGAAAATCTGCAGATCTGCGCCGAAGCGGAAGACGGAGACCAGGTACTGAGGCTCATTATAGAGAAAAGTCCTGATTTGGCTTTTCTGGATATCAATATGCCGGGAGCTTCGGTGTTCAACACCATTCCCTCTCTGAAAAGCCCGCCCCTTATCGTATTCCAGACTGCGTACTCTCAATACGGAGCCGACGCCTATAATATCGATGCTATTGACTACCTTATGAAACCGGTAAGCCGGGAACGTTTTGCCCGGGCCATAGATAAAGTTATGGAAAAACTGGACATGACGGGAAAAGAAAAATTCACACACAATCCGGACACCCATCCGGAAAAAAACAGCGATGTCATATCAGTAAAATCCGGCGAGTCTCTCCGTATTATCCGGATCGATATGATTAGAAGAGTTTCCTTTGAAGATGGATTCAGCTTTATCCATAGCGGAGATGAAAAAATCTACTCGGACAAACCTCTCAGCCATTTTGTTTCCCAACTGGAAAACCGGGGATTCTATCAGGTGAGCCGCAGCGACCTGATCAGCCTGAAAAAACTGGCAAAACTCCATCCTTTTTTTAACGGCCAGTATGTCGCGGAAATGACCAACGGGGAAAAAGTTCACGTCTCGCGGCGTCGAGTTCAGGGCTTGAAAGAATTAATCGGAAGCTGATTTTTTTGTGTTGTAACAAATACTGGAGTTATCACGCAATGCGTTATAATGGACTTGAGATTTTCCTGGATACAGGGTCAGACAGCTTTATATACACCATCGTCGTTTTTATGGATTTATGCCCCAGCAGCCCTTTGACCGTTTTAATGTCGACTCCCTGTTCTACCAGATGTGTTGCAAAACTATGACGCAAAGTATGGCATGTGGAGCTCTTCTGCAACCCCGAGCGGGCAAGAGCATCGGAAAAGATTTTCTGTACGGTTCTGACACTATAGGCTGAGCCTGTCTGAGTTATAAAAACAAAATCTTCCCCTTTTCTGCCATCGATTAGAATCTTCAACGGACTTTGCATTTTCATAGAAAGCAATGTAATCCGGTCTTTACAGCCTTTTGAGTTTTCAACGCGTAAACACTGATTTGAAAAATCCAGATCCCTTATACGGATTGCACAGACCTCACTGACTCGCAGACCGCTTCCATAAAGCATACTGATCATCGTCCTGTGGGTGGTGTTTCTTATTGACTCCAATAAGCAATGAATCTCATTGTTTGATAAAATATCAGGCAGTCGCTTTCTGCCCCGCACCTTATCCAGCTTATAGGGACATTCCTTTCGGAGAACAAGCTTATAAAAAAGTTTTATAGAAGACCAGGCCAGACGTCTTTGCTCAGGAGTATTTTTCCTCTTTTCAAGAAACAGCGCAATCCGTCTTGAAGGTTCAAATCTATTCTCCCGGCTATAATCCAGAAATTGTTTCAGATTGTTCGAATACAAACGGATTGTATTGGCTGAATAATTTCTGTTTTTCATCTCTCGGATAAAATCTTCTATGTACGGCTTCACGATATTGACCTCTAAGATTCATTACATCAAAAAGGTAGTCCATGCTTGTGTATTAGAAAATTTCCTCTTAAAATAAAGCGCAATGCGTATAATTGGAGTTAGATGCAAGAGTAAAATGCTAGCTTTTCTCTGTTTAAAACTCCTCCGCGACAAGATCAGCTTAAGGAATTTTTTTGTATTAGGATTCATTTCGTCCATAGCTTCCTTAATCAATGCAGCCAGAAGTAACCATGAAACTTTTCTGCTTTATTGTTCTAAACTTTACAGTTGTCCCCATTCCTCTCGCTGGTGGTTGAAACCGTTTTTCAGGTAGCTTTTCGATGTCGCGAATTATCCAGTAAGAACTGAAAGCTTATTAATCCTGAAAAACGGAATCGCT